>SVIJ01000050.1 GCA_015069565.1 Clostridiales bacterium | reverse complement strand
CTTTGGAATATTTCTCAATCAAACCATTCACTTTTTCACAAAGCTCAGCGTCCGTATTGCGGAAGCCAACCGCAAAAAACTCTTCGGGCGCGTCTTCTATCTCTACAAACGTGAGCCCATCGTACAAACCTTTCCCGACTAAACGTTTCGCCATCACATAGTCCACCACCGCAGCGTCGGCATTTCCGCCGATTACTTCCGCGATCGCAGACGATTGCGTGACCGCTTCGCGCACCGACGACGTCGGCAAGCCGCCCACCGTCAAAAGCCCCTGCGCCGCGCCGCCTTTTTCAAAGGCAACTCGCTCCGCTTCATAGACGGACGAAAAAACGTCCGCATTTTCCTTAGGCAACACTGCCACCTGCCTGCTTTGCAAATAAGAATCGCTCACCAAAATCTGCTCCTGCAATTCTTCGGTTATCGTCATCCCGTTCCAAATACAGTCGATCGTGCCGTTTTGCAAATCGACAACCTTATGTTCCCAAATAATTTCGACGAACTCGGGAGTATATCCAAGCTCCGCGCAAACCATACGCGCAAACTCTGCGTCAAACCCCATAAGCTGACCTGCTTCCGTATCAAAATAGGTCATCGGCTCATAGTAGGTAAACCCGATTTTCAAAACCTTCGGTATCTCCCGTTTGGGGGTACACCCTGTCAGCATCGCCGCCAGCCCAGCAAGAGCAAGGCAGATATATTTTGTTATCCTTTTCATAGCTTTTACCTATTTTTTTCGTAAAAATATATCGAAAATTTAGCGAAATTTGCCCCTTTTTTAGCCCTTTTTTGCGTGTTTTTGGGCTTATTTTTTTCGCTTTTAGAGCAATACCACGCCGTTCTCGCTCGCCACGCGCCGTGTTTCTTCGTCCCAAAGAGATACCTGCACTTCCCCGATATGCGCCTTGCCAAGAAGGAGCATCGAAAGACGAGATTGCCCGATACCGCCGCCCATCGTCAAGGGAAGTTCCCCTGCAAGGAGCGCCTTATGGAAGGGAAGCTTTGCCCGCTCCTGCAAGCCCGCTTTTTCGAGCTGTTCTTGGAGTGACGTTTCGTCCACGCGAATCCCCATCGACGAGATTTCCATCGCGCAAGAGAGCGCTTCGTGCCAAAAGAGAATATCGCAATTCAGCGCCCAGTCGTCGTAGTCGGGCGCGCGATGATCGTGCGGTTTTCCCGAACTCAGCTTCTCACCGATGCCGATGATACACACCGTTTTATGTGTTTCAACGAATACCTGTTCCCGTTCTTTTGCCGTTTTTTCAGGATACATATCTTCCAGCTCCTGCGAAGAGATGAACACGACGTCGCGAGAAAGCTCTACCGAAAGCGCAGGGAAACGACACTTCAAGACGTCGAGCGTATCGCAAATTGCGCCGACAATGGCGCGTACCACTGCTTTTAAGTGAGAGAGCGTTCTTACGTCCTTAGAGATTACCTTTTCCCAGTCCCATTGATCGACGTAGACGGAGTGCAGGTTGTCCAGCTCTTCGTCGCGACGAATGGCGTTCATATCCGTATACAAGCCTTCGCCCACGGGGAAGCCGTATTCTTTGAGCGCCATACGCTTCCATTTTGCAAGCGAGTGTACCACCACCGCGTCCTTGCCCGTTTCTTTCAGGTCAAAACGGACGGGGCGCTCAACGCCGCTTAAATCGTCGTTCAAGCCTGTGGTGGGATCGACAAACAACGGCGCGGACACACGCTTTAAGTTGAGCGCCAAGCACAGCCGTTCTTCAAACTTGCGCTTCAAAAGCCCGATTGCCGTTTGCGTTTCGTATAAGCTCAATGCCGATTTGTAGTTTTTAGGAATTACAATCTTGCTCACGATTTTGCTCCTTTGTAGATAGCCAAAGCAATATAATCAGGTTTGTGCTATTTTGGTCTGGCTAAGTTCAGGGGGCTTTGCACTGACGCGAACACCTGCGCTGACGCTCTCCGTCAAGAAACAGTTGCCGCCGATCACCGCGCCTTTGCCGATCACCGTTTCACCGCCCAAGATAGACGCGCCCGAATAGATGGTCACGTCGTCTTCCACGGTGGGATGGCGTTTTTTGCCAGCAAGGCTTTGCCCCTTTCTCGGCGACAGCGCGCCGAGCGTCACGTTTTGATAAATCTTGACACGGTTGCCGATTACCGTCGTTTCCCCGATAACGATACCCGTGCCGTGGTCGATGAAAAAGTACTCCCCGATCGTCGCGCCTGGATTGACGTCAATGCCCGTTTTGCCGTGCGCGTGCTCCGTCATCATTCGGGGAATGAACGGAACGCCCATCTCGTACAAGACGTGCGCCACGCGATAGACGAGAATGGCATAAAACCCAGGATAGGAAAAGACGATTTCTTCCTTGCTTTTTGCCGCAGGATCACCTTCGAAGGTAGCGTCTAGATCAGTGAAAAGGACTTTGCGCACCTTAGGCAGCGCCGCCAAAAACGCCGTCACCGTTTCTTCCGCTTTCTCTGCTGGCTCGCCTGCAAAGAGATACGCGCGCTCAATTTGTTTTTTCATACGAAAGTAGATGGAGTTGAGCGTGCTTTGCGCAAAATATTCCAAGCTTCCGCGCGCTTCTTCCGCCGCGAAAAAGGCAGGGAAAAAGAGCTTTCGTATCTCCCCAAGCGCCAAGATCACTTCCGCGCGGTCAGGTAAGGTCAAGCCCTTTTCCACCCCCGCCGTCACGTGGGTTTCGTAGGACGATAACATATTTTTTGCAATCGTTTTCACGTCGGACATAACGCGTGCTCCTTGGGTTTAATAAGATTCAATCAATGCGGTGGATAGATACCTGCCCCCACCGTCTGGGAAAATTACTACAATTTTTTTACCTGCGTTCTCAGGACGCCGAGCCAAAGCAACGCTTGCGCAAAGCGCCGCACCCGACGAGATACCGACAAAACAGCCGTCCGTCTTTGCCACCGTCCTTGCATAGGAAAATGCGTCGTCGTCGGACACACAAAGCATCTCGTCCAAAACGGACGTATCCAGCGCCTTCGGCAAAAATCCTGCGCCGATTCCTTCAATTTTGTGACTACCTTTTTTACCTTCCGTCAGGAAAGGGGAACCGCTTGGCTCTACACCCACGACGCGGATTGCAGGATTTTGCTCCTTCAAGTACTTCCCACAGCCGCTCACCGTGCCGCCGCTACCGATGGCGGAAACAAAAATATCCACGCTCGGTAAATCGCGATAGAGCTCTACGCCCGTGGTTTTATAGTGTGCCAAGGCGTTGGCAGGGTTGGAAAATTGATCGGGGTGGTATGCGCCCAGCTCCTTTTTTATTTCCATCGCGCGCTGAATTGCCGCCATCATACCCCCTGTGCCGTCCGTCAAAACGACCTGCGCCCCGTACGCCTGCATCAGCTTCCTGCGCTCAATGCTCGCCGAATCGGGCATAACTGCAATAAAGGAATACCCTTTGAGCGCGCAAACGAGCGCAAGCCCGATTCCCGTATTTCCCGAAGTAGCTTCCACCACGCAGCCGCCCTTCTTCAAAAGCCCAGCCGCTTCCGCTTCTTCAATCATATACAGCGCCGCGCGGTCTTTGACCGAGCCGCCAAGGCTCGCCCCTTCGATCTTCGCGTACAGTTCCGCGTTGACGCCTAACGCGCGCTCCGCCCCCACAAGGCGGACAAGCGGCGTATTGCCTATGCAGTTGAGAGAAGTGGGAAATGCCATTTGCGTACTCCTATTCTATGCGGTGAGAGACAAAAATGTTGACTACCTTATCCTCAAAGCCGACCTTACAGCTTTTGCAGGGTTTCCATCACGTAGTCGCCAAACTGAGAACAAGTCGCACCGTTATCTCTACCCGTGATGACGTATTTCTTCTCTTCAAACGAACAAATATCCAGAGCGCGTTCCAGCTTATCCGCGCGATCCTGCAAGCCGATATGCGACAGCAGCATTACGCAAGCGCGAAGCATTGAGCAAGGATCGGCATACGCCGCTCTACCTTCGCGCACCATTCTCGGCGCGCTACCGTGAATCGCTTCAAACATCGCGTACTTTTTACCGATATTTGCGCAGCCTGCCGTACCGACGCCGCCTTGGAACTCCGCCGCTTCGTCCGAAATGATATCGCCGTACAGGTTGGGCAAAAGCAATACCTTGAACTCCTTACGGCGCTTCGGATCGACGAGCTTCGCCGTCATGATATCCGCATACCATTCGTCGGTGACAATCTCGGGATAAAGCTCGGCTACCTTGTGGCAATCTTCCAAGAAATTGCCGTCCGTCGTCTTGATAACGTTCGCTTTCGTAACCAAGGATACCCTGCCAAGACCGTTCTTTCTCGCATAGTCGTAGGCAAGGCGTGCAATTCTATCCGAGCCTTGCTTGGTCGTGATAGTAAAGTCCACCGCCAAGTCTTCCGTCACGTTGAAGCCCGACGAGCCAACCGCATAGCCGCCTTCCGTATTTTCACGGAAGATCGTCCAGTTGATTCCTTCTTCGGGAACTTTGACGGGACGA
>SVIJ01000015.1 GCA_015069565.1 Clostridiales bacterium | reverse complement strand
GACCATACTCGTCAAGCAGGGCGAAAAGATGGAATACGGCTCGTTTGCGGAAAGCACCAAGCCGACAACGTCCGCTTCATACGCGTACAGCGCAAGCGCACCGCTCGTTTCGCGGCGTTCGGTGTACTCCCCTGGCGTGTCGATCACCGTATCGTGGTAATTGACGTACTGCGTTTTATAATATTTGATTTCTTCACCGCGCAAAGCCTGCGTCAAGGTGGTTTTCCCTGCCGCGACCCTGCCGATCAACATCAATTTTCTCATGGTTTTGGTTTGATTTATTAGGATAGATTAGGTTTTGGTCACTTCACAGCATTCGTAATGAAGCTTGTTGACGAAATATTCACGAACGGACGTAAACGCCGATTCCACGGACGAAACACTGCCCGTGATGATGAGCGTACCCGTGAAACGATCAACAAACCCGATATCCGCGCCCGACGATTTCATCGAAATATCCGCCGCGATCACCGCGCTTTCGTAGGGGATAACGGTCAAAACGCCGATTGCGCTCTTCGAGTAATCGGTTTGGGGATCAAGCCCGAGCTTGGTATAAAGCACTTCACCCGGGTTTGCGATGATATGGCAAAGGGTGATTTGTTTACCGGGTACGAACTCTTGTACAATTACCGGTTTTTCTTTTTTCATAAAATCCATAAACGTTCTCCTGTTTTCGCCTTTCGGCGTGAACGGCTGTTGCCGTAAATTACGCAAAGCACGGCTTTGCTTTCATACGTCCTAACAGTCTGCCGACAGCTTTAAGGCTCTGCCTTAAAAATCCGCAAGAAACTGAGTTTCTTGACTTCCGATTGTAAAACGCTGCAAGATGCAAGTAAGGCAAGAAGCGCGCGGATTCCCCGACGGGAGCGTACATAGCGTACGTGACCAAGGGGAAACGTAAGCGCGACGTAGCATTGCGCCGCAGATTCAGCGTTTTAGCCGCCGATTTGACAAGGCAACCCACTTTCCCGAGCCACTTCCAAAAGATATTCCATGCGTTCTTTTGCGGGCGGCTCAATTTCTTTCAAGGAATAATTCCTGCCAAGGCCCGTGTATTTGTCCGAACCTAAACGGTGGTAAGGCAAGAGATGATACTCTTTTACCCCACCCAGGGATGCGGCGAATCGGGAAATTGCCCGAATTTCTTCCGCCGTATCATTGAAGGTCGGAACAACGGGGGTGCGGATAATCAGCTCTACGCCGCTATCCGAAATCCGCTTCGCGTTCTCTAAAATCAGCTCGTTCGGCGCGCCCGTATATTCCTTATGCTTGGCGCTATCCATATGCTTGATGTCCATCAAATAGGTATCAATGTACGGCAGCACCGCTTCGATTTTCTCCCACGGCGCGTTTGCCGTCGATTCCACAGCCGTATGCAAGCCGTAGTCCTTGCAGGCTTTCAAAAGCTCTGCGGCAAACTCGTGTTGCCCCAAAAACTCCCCACCCGAAAGGGTGACGCCGCCGCCACTGCGGCGATAATACGGCTCGTCCGCCAAGATCTCAGGCAGAATTTCTTCCACCGTCACGTCCCTGCCCACCGTCTTTTCTTTGCCGTTTTCCACCATCGTTTGAATGGCGTACTCCTGCGATTCGGGGTTGCAGCACCACGCGCAGCGCATATAACAGCCCTTGAAAAAGACGATTGTGCGAATCCCTGGCCCGTCGTGAATGGAAAATCTTTGAATATTAAAGATTCTTCCCGTTCTCCCCATCGCCTATCACCAGCCTTGTTGCGTTCTTGCGATGATGTCGTCTTGCAACGATTTGGAAAGGGTGGTGAAGAGTGCACTGTACCCTGCAACGCGAACAACGAGCGTCTTGTACTTTTCAGGATGCTGTTGCGCGTCCAAAAGGGTTTCGCGCGTGACAACGTTGAACTGCATGTGCATACCCTTTTGATCGAAGTAGGAACGGATTAGCGCCGCAAACTTCGTCAAGCCTGCCATTCCTTCAAGCGCCGACGGGTGGAACTTTTGATTGAGCAACGTACCGTTGGAAGCAATACCCTGTTCGAGCTTCGCCACCGAGTTCGCCGTTGCCGTAGGCCCTTTCACGTCACGCCCAGATGCAGGGCCGATACCGTCTGCAATCGGGGTGTAGGCAAGTCTACCGTCAGGGGTTGCGCCCGTCTGCGCGCCCAAAGGCACGTTCGCGGATACGGGATAAAGCCCTGCTTGGAACATACCGCCACGGTAGTTTTTGTATTTTTCCACTTCCTTGGTATACGTGTTCGCCACTTCTCTTGCGAACATATCCACTTCGTAAATATCGTTGCCGTATTTGGGGCAGGTTTCTTCGATCAAACGCTTGATCTCGCGATAGCGTTTACGCTTTTCAGGATCGAGCCCTGCGCCGCTTGCCACCTGCTTATAGACAGCCACAATAATCTCTTCGGTGACTTCCACACCGTTGTTTGCAAGCTCCGTCGCGATTTGCGCGGTGAGCTCTTCCGCTTTCTTGCCGCCCATTCCATAACCGAAGTTATGGTCGATTGCTTCCTTGAACTCGGACATGGTCACCACTTTTTCGTCAAACACAAGGTGTTTCACCGCCAAAAGCCCGTCCGTGTTGTTGGCAATACCGAAGCCCTGCGGGCCTGTAAAATTATAGATTGCGCCGCCTTCCTGCAAGCTCTTACCGCGAGCAATACAATCGTCCACCATACAGGACTGGAAGGGCAAAGGCACTCTCGTCGCGTGCGCCGCGTCGATTGCGTTGTTCGCATTGACAAGCAATTTGATAAAGTAGCTTTGTTGCGTTTTATACGCTTCGAAAAACTCTTCAAAGGTTTTGAACTTGGTCACGTCACCCGTATCAGGGCCGATCTTTTCCCCTTGATCCACACCGTTCGAGAAGACAAGCTCCATCGGGCGGCACATATTGAAGAACGCCGCGTCGTGCCAGCCGTCCGTTTTCCCCGCTTTTTGCGGTTCAACGCAACCGATGATACAGTAATCTCTCGCGTCTTCCAAGGTCAGCCCCCTTGCCATGATGGAAGGGATGATGATTTCGTCGTTATAGTACGCAGGCAAGCCCGTTCCCAAGCGGGTGAGCGCCCCTGCTTTGAGCATGAACGATTGCGGTGTACCGTTCCAAACGCGTACCGAAATAGACGGTTGGGGAAGGGGTACGTGCATCGCCGCTTCCAAACACATATACGAAAGGTCGTTCGTCGCGTCCATGCCATGGATGTCTTGACCGCCGACAATCAGGTTTTGGAACATACCGTAGCCGGCAAAGCCGTCCGCACTCGCCGCGTCACGCACCTTGTTGATATCGTTGAGCTTTACCCAAATACAGTCGATGAGCTCCTGCGCCTGTTCGAGCGTAATCTTCCCTTCGCTCATATCCTTTTTGTAGTAAGGATACATGTACTGGTCAAATCTACCAGGGGAAATGGAGTGTCCGCTCGATTCCACCTGCAACAAAAGCTGTACGAACCAGAAGGATTGACAAGCTTCGTGGAAGGACGTTGCGGGGAATTCGGGAACGTGCGCGCAGTTCTTTGCAATCGCTTTAAGCTCTGCCTTGCGGGTGGGATCGCTCTCTTTCGCCGCCATCTCTGCCGCAAGCTTTGCATATCTATGCGCGTACTCGATCACCGCTTCACAGCTCTCGATCACCGCATACAAGAAATTGCTTCTTTGCACGTAATCGCCGTCGGAAAGGTCAAGCTTTTCCAGCGCCGCCGTCGCTTCCGCGATGATTCCGCGATAGCCTTTTGCAAGCACTTTATCGTATTGAACGCAGACATGCCCTATCCCATTATAGAAATAGTTGCCAGGCGTAAAGATGTTGTGCTTGGTGAAAGCCGCATACGCTTCGGGCGCCATATTCGTCTTGGCAAGGTCGCTATTCGTCTTGCCCTTCCAGTACGGATACGCCTTGCGCAGGTCTTCCTTCGTCTTTTCGCTGATATAGAAGGGGTCGGCCGCACGGGTGGCTACCGTTTCAAATTCCGCTTCCAGCCATTCGTAGGAATATTCGGGGAAGACTTGGCAACCGCGGGGCGCAACCGTTGCGCTACCGACGATGAGCTCGTTATCCCGAATCACGATGGGGATATGGCGCAAAATATGCGCGAATGCCGCGCTTCTGCGACGAATGATGGGCAAGTCTTCCGTTTGCTTATAGCTTTCGGTGACCAAAATGCCGCGCGCCGATTCAATTTCGGGCATTTTTTCGTATAAAGCGTCGATCAGTTTTTGAATTCTTTCGCTTTTTTCAATCACAAACTTAATGTTTTCCATATTTCTACCTTAGATGGTTTTTCCCAGTTTATGGGTCAAGGGGCTTTGCTCCTTGTGGGGTGCAGGGGCAACGCCCTGCAATCGTTCGGACTTTTCAAAGCAAAGCTTGCTTTGCGCCCTTACCGCCTTTGGCGGTTCTCCGAAAGGAATCCCTTTCCCTTACAGCTGTTTCCAAAGCTCTTCATGGGGAGCCGCGATGATCGACGTCGAAGAGAGTGCCCCCGACGCTTTCGCGTAGTTTGCGCCAGCTTCGATTGCCGCCGTCACGTCGCCAACTTCGCCCGTGAGCATAAATACGCCCTTGCCGCCCATACCGCGAGATACTCTCAAATCGTAAATATCCACGCGCGCCGTCTTGACGGCAACGTCCGCAGCCTTGATGCAGGTAGCCGCCGAGAAGGTTTCCAAAACCCCAAGCGAGCCCTTCTTTTCCGAAGTCTGCGTGCCGAACAGCGCTTTGATTACCTGTTCGTCAATGCGACCCATCACCGAATGGTCGATAACGTAGTCGCTAAATCTACCCATAACGTGATCAACCGCCGATTGCACGTTCGAGATGCTGCCCGTCAAAATGATTTCATACTTGCCAGGGCAGGAAGGGTGCGAAGAAACCATCTCCACCCCTGCGCTTTTGAGCGCCGCGTCCGTCGCTTCAACGCCCTTGGGAATACTTTTCAGTTCAATTACACCGATTGCCTTAAACATACGTTAGTCCTTATAAATAATGATTTTATTGCCGTCGATATACGCTTTTCCGTCAATCGACGCGTGTTGCGCGATGGAAAGTCCTTCCCCCGCCGTGGCGATTAAATCGCCCTTTTGTACTTGCGCTCCGTCCTGAATACTGGGCACGGCAGGCGCGCCGATGTGCGGACGAAGGTTGATTTCTACTTTTTTGACGTCGATCGGCTCGTCTTTGAAAACAGCCACTCGATCATAGAGCTTTACGCCAAGCACGCTTTCCCACTTTTCGGAAGGAACCATGCGCCAGTCGCGCTCTTCTCTTGCTTGCACTTCTTCTTTTGCGACGTAGCGGATCTTGTTCTTGCCGATCACTTCCTTATATTGCGTGATCACCGCCTTCGGGGAAATCCCTTGGCAGCAGGCAAGCGTTTCACAAATGCCGCAACCGCAACAAAGATTCGCTGTAATTACCATTTCGGGCAGAAGCTCCGCCGCGCTCATTGCCGTGCGCACCATCTTGTGCGGTTCGAGCGGATACCCCAAAAGGTATCTCGGGCACATATCCGTACAGCGCGTGCATTGACAGCAAGCCGTTTCCGCTCTTGCCACCGATTTTTTCGCGTCTATGTACTTCGACTGTACCGCAGGGGAGCTATTCGGCAGGATCAAAAGCCCCTTCGTCGTCTTTCCGATCACCGCAATTTCAGGGTCGATCACCTTCCCCATAGACGGGCCGCCGTCCAAAACGGTGTGCGTTTCGGGCACGTCAATGCCGTACTTTTCAAAGACGGTTGCCACAGGCGTACCGACGGGCACTTTCAACGCAAACGGCTGGGGAATATCCCCACCGATTGTCAGCCACGTTTCCGTGACAGGCTTTTGATAGCGAACGGCGTTCCCGACGTTCCAAAGCGTTTCTACGTTCAATACGATCACGCCCGAAGTAATCGGCAGGTTGCCTGGCTTTACCACTCTTTCCGTCGCCTGATAGATCAAGCTGATTTCATCCCCCATCGGGTAGACGTTGGGAAGCACCTTGACGGCGATTCTATCCGCCAAGAGCTGACCTTCCTTCCATTTCAGCTTCTCCGCCGTATGCTCCTTGACCGCCAAAAGCGCTCTTGGAATGTTCGCATATTCAAGCACGGACGAGATTCCCAAAAGAACAAGCAATAGCTCGCGTTTCAAAATATGATAGTCGGTGTAGAGCAGGGGCTCACATTCCGCGCCGTTGACGACTAGGGTATCTGCCCCCGCAGCCAACTTCGCATACGAAGGAAACCCTGCGCCGCCTGCGCCTAAGATCCCCGCAGACCGCATCAGTTCTTTCAATTCCATAGTATCTCTTTTCGCCTTTTTTAGTCCACGATACCTACGATCGCCGCGTCCGTAGGAACGTCCGCCGTTTTCAGCGCCACGCGCGCCGAGCTACCCGTCGTCACAAGCACCGTTTCCCCGATACCTGCGCCTACGCCGCAATCGACAGCAATCACGTATTCGTCCGTAAGCTCACCGTTCTTCATGATTTGAACTTCCATGAATTTACTGCCAACCAACCTATCGTGCTTTCTTGTGGACACGATGTGTCCTCTGATGATACCTCTTAACATTTCTCTATATCCTTTTATTATTCTTTTACAACTTTAACGGTCTTCACGCCGCCAACTGCGTTTGCGTCGTCCGTATCCACGTGCATTTCCAAGCGGAAATCCTTATGCACGCGCACCTGCACGTCGTACCAACGGGTACGGCGGGGGCCGTTGACGTCTACCGTGACTCTATCAAAATCCTTCACGCCGAACTGTGCCGCTTCCGCAGGGGACATATGGATATGGCGGTTTGCGATGATACAGCCTTCTTGAAGCTCGACAACCCCCTTAGGCCCTACAATACGAATGGGCGCGCTACCTGCAAGGTTGCCCGATTCACGAACGGGGGGCTTTACCTTCAAAACGTAGGAATCGGTCATGGAAATTTCCACCTGCGAAGCTTTACGCAACGGGCCAAGCACGCGCACGTTTTCGATCGGGCGCATGGACGGGCCGACGATGGTCAGCGTTTCCTTGCAAGCGTATTGACCAGGCTGGGAAAGATCCTTGATCGGCGTGAGCTCATACCCTGCGCCAAAGAGCGTTTCCAAATCCGCTTTCGTCAAATGAATGTGACGGTTGGATACGCCGACGGGAACTTCATAATTGAAGCCGCTTGCCGCCTGCGCGGGCGCTTTGCCTTCCATTTCCGCAAGCACTTTCTTTACCATATTTGCAATTTGTACAGTCGTAAATTCCATAATAACTTCCTTTTTTAGAGATTCTTCGCTCCGCTCAGAATGACAAGAGCGGAAAGATTATGCTACAAAAATAGCCGCTTTTTAAGCTTATTTAAGGGGAATTTTGCGCAAAAAACAGCAAAATTTTCGGTTATTTTTGTAGCATCCGAAGGGGAAAAATCCCCTTCGGCTACTATTTTTACTTAATCCAAAGATTACTTAATGCTGGGCAACAATTTTTCAACGTCCATATGAGGGCGAGGAATAACGTGCGTTGCTACGATTTCGCCAAGCGATGCAGCAGCAGCCGTACCTGCTTCCACAGCAGCCTTTACAGCGCCTACATCACCGCGAACCATAACGCTTACCAAACCGCTACCGATCTTTTCGCTGCCGATAAGTACGACGTTTGCCGCCTTTACCATTGCATCTGCTGCTTCGATCGCTGCTACCAAACCTCTGGTTTCTACCATACCCAATGCTTCCATTTTTTTATCCTCCTAAGATAAATATTTTTTAATTTTTTTTGTTTTTTGTTAGGCTCTAACTGCCTGTTTTTAGCCCGTCGTTAAGAATCTCATAACGTCGGGATGCGGACGAGCAATCACTTCGCAAAGTTTCACGTTGCCCACTTCCGCCGCCGCAGCAGCGCCTGCCGCAGCCGCCGCCTGCACCGCAGATACTTCCCCTTGCACAACGACCGTCACCAGTCTGCCGCCCAAGCGTTTTTCTACGTGAATGAGATGTACGTCAGCCGCTTTTACCATCGCGTCCAAGCCTGCGATCGCCGCAACCATTGCTTGAACTTCCAGTAATGCAATTGCTTTCATGATTGTGTTTCCTTACTATTTTAATTACTTAATGCTGGGCAACAACTTTTCAACGTCCATATGAGGGCGAGGAATAACGTGCGTTGCTACGATTTCGCCAAGCGATGCAGCAGCAGCCGTACCTGCTTCCACAGCAGCCTTTACAGCGCCTACGTCGCCGCGAACCATAACGCTTACCAAACCGCTACCGATCTTTTCGCTGCCGATAAGTACGACGTTTGCCGCCTTTACCATTGCATCCGCTGCTTCGATTGCTGCTACCAAACCTCTGGTTTCTACCATACCCAATGCTTCCATCATAATTTTTCTCCTATTTTATATATTTTTTTTATTTTTTGTTTTTGTTGTGTGTCCGCTGACTTGAGATTCTATCGCTTCGCTCTAGAATGACAAGACGTGCGGATTGTATAAACGGTTCAAATACAAGCAAGACAAGAAGCGCGAGCACTTCCGCAGGGAGCGTACATAGACGTACGCGACCTAAGGAAACGCGGAGCGCGACGCCGTATTGCGAAGTATTTCAAGCGTTTATAACGGTTCAAATACAAGCAAGACGCGAAGGGTCGCGGCTTTCCCGACGGGAGTGTACAAGGCGTACACGAGCAAGGGAAAACGTAAGCCCAACAAAGTATTGCGAAGTATTTCAAGCGTTTATCGCAACTTATCTTTGCCGAGTGCGCTCAAATGCGCAAACCATTCAATTTCTTCACTCTGACGAGCAATGATCTTGTGTGTAATGTACAGTCCGCGCTTCTCCGCTTCCGCTTTACCGACTGCCACAGCCGCTTCTACCGCCGCCGCGCTGCCTTCCGCTTTGATTGCCATAACCAAGGGAACTTTCGCCGCGTCGCCTGCCGCAGGCTTGTTTTTGTCGATTGCCACGATCTTTACGTCCGCCGCTTTCGCCATCGCATCCGCAACAACGATGCTGGTTGTAAAGCCGAAGACTTCAATCATACCAAGTGCCATAAATTTCTCCTTTTGCAAAATCTATCCGCTTATGCGTAGCGTTTTCTTCCCTGCCGCAAAATATGCAAGCCGCAAGCAAGGCAAGAAGAACGCGGATTCCCCGATGGGAGTGTACATAGACGTACACGAGCAAGGGGAAACGTAAGTTCGCCGCCGCATTGCGTAGCGTTTTCTTCCCTGCCGCAAAATATGCAAGCCGCAAGCAAGGCAAGAAGAACGCGGATTCCCCGATGGGAGTGTACATAGACGTACACGAGCAAGGGGAAACGTAAGTTCGCCGCCGCATTGCGTAGCGGATTCTTATTTTGCAACGTAGCAGATCTTGATGCCCTTCTGCGCCACGTTTACTTCCATCGCTTCGTTGAGTTGATCAAGCGGGAATTCGTGCGTGATCAAATCCTTGATAGGAATGTTCATTTCTCTCGCCTGACGAAGGAACGCCATCGTCGTGGGATAATCGTCCGCGCTGTAATCCCAAGAACCTACAAGGTTGATTTCCTTGTTGCACATTGCAAAGTGCGGGTTCACAGGATATTCGCCGTTGTTGACGAAGAAGCCCATTTCGCAAAGTCCACCGCCACGACGGATATATTCGTAAATATCCTTCGCCGCCGCAGGAGCACCCGTACACTGGAACGCGAAGTCCGCGCCCACGCCGTTTGCTACGCTCTTGACAAGCTTCACTCTGTCTTCCAAAGCAGGTACGTCGCGGAAGTTGATGACCGTCTTCGCACCGAGCTTTTTCGCCATTTCGAGTCGCATCGGCGTACCGTCGATTGCGATGATGTGGTTGATACCTGCCGCGCGAAGCACGCTGATCATTACCAAGCCAACAGGGCCAAGACCTTGAATCAAAACCTTCGAGTTGAAGTTCAACAAGCCCGTGGTGTTTGCTCTCTTCAATGCGTGTACACATACGCAAGCAAGTTCGAGAAGCATTCTTTCTTTCAGGTCAAGGTCGTTGACAACAAAGTAGGTTGCGCCCTTGCCGCGAATGAGAATGTGCGTTGCGAACCAACCCGTGAAAGGATTTGCGTCGCTGTGGGGAATCAAGCCGAACACGCCTTGCTTATCGCAAAGGTTGGTGTTTGCGGGATGATTACGGCAGATATGGCATTCGCCGCAGCTGATAACCGACGTGACGATTTTATCGCCAACCTTGATGGGATTGCCTGCGGTGTCGAACTTAATGTTCTTGCCCATCGCAATGATTTCACCCGTGCCTTCGTGGCCGAGCGTGACGGGAATGATCCCGAAGGGATCAACCTTCCATTCGTGTACGTCCGTGCCGCAAACGCCGCAGCCTTCTACCTTTACCAAAATATCGTCGTCTTGGAGCGCAGGGATTGCAAACTCCTTCACTTCGATTGTCTTTGCGCTCGTGAGCATAGCGACCTTGCCCGTTTTGGGAATGCCGCTCTTTGCCGCAGGAGCGCTGCTCATATCGCCCAAAATCTTACGAACGATACTTTCTACCTGAGATGCAGTAATATCCATAATTGTTTTTACTCCTTTTTAGATAATGCGGAAGTTATCCGACATTACGCAACGGCGATAACGCGTGAAGCTTCTCGCGCTGGTCAAGCCTTCGCCCGTAGGGCCTGCGATCGTGAACGTTGTATGCCCTTCGCCGCCGAAGCCGATACCTGCGTAGGAAGGCGCGTTCTTGACGAAGATGGTCGTTTCCACCGCCCGAGCAAAACGGGTGAGATGGTCGATGTTCTTCGAGTGCATATGCGCCGTGTGTCTGTTGCCGTGTTCCGCTTTGACCGCAAGGTCGATCGCTTGGTCGATGTTGTCCACGCGAACGATGGGAAGAATGGGCATCATCAGCTCGTGCTGAACGAAGGGATGATCGAAATCCGTTTCACAGATGATACAGCGAATATCGCTTCCCACCTTGATACCGATCTTTTCAAGCAAGACTGCCGCGTCGCGACCTACACAGTCACGGCTGACCGTCTTCTTAACGATGCCCGTCTTGGGATTCTTCACGTCCACCAAAACGATGTTTGCAAGCTTTGCAGCCTGTTCCGCATTGATTTTGTACGCGCCATTTGCAAGCATCGAAGAGATGAGCTGATCGGCAACGTTGCGGAATACGAACACTTCTTTTTCTGCGATACAAGGCAGGTTGTTATCGAACGAGCAACCGTCGATGATGTCCTTACCTGCTTTTACAACGTCTGCGGTGTCGTCGACGATAACGGGGGGATTGCCCGCGCCTGCGCCGATTGCCTTTTTACCGCTGGAAAGCACGCTGCGTACAACGCCAGGGCCGCCCGTACATACGAGCAAGCGAATGTTCGCGTGCTTGTACATGATCTGCGCGGTATCAAGCGTAGGCTTTACAACGGACGCCACCAGTACCTTCGGGCCGCCTGCCATCGCGGAAGCGCGGTTGACAAGGTCTACTGCGTAGTTGGACGTTGCGATTGCGTTCGGGTGGGGGTTGAAGACAACGCCGTTGCCCGCCGCGATCATACCGATACTGTTGCAGATAACCGTTTCCGAAGGGTTGGTGCTGGGCGTGATGCTGCCGACAACGCCAAAAGGCGCCATTTCCGTCAGCGTCAAGCCGTAATCACCCGTCTTTACGGAAGCCACGATGTCCGCCGTGCCAGGCGTTTTGTCCGCTACCAAGATATGCTTTGCGGTTTTGTGTTCCACTCTGCCCATCTTGGTTTCAGCAACGCCAAGGCGCGCCATCACGGAAGCTTCCGCTCTCGTCAGCTTGCGGATCGCGTCGATGATCTTTTCACGTTCTTCCAAACGCATCGCACGTACCGCTTTGTAGCCTGCCGTCGCCGCGTCGATCGCGTCGTTCATATCCGCAAACACACCGATATATTTCTTGCCGTTGTATTGCGAGCCGTCGTATGCGGCTTGCATCGCAGGAGTTTCTTTTTGAAGATTTTTAAGTACGGAAGCAACCACTTCTTCAATTTGGGCTTCCGTCCAGTTCATAGCCATAATTCAAACTCCTTGTTCTATAATCTTATTTACTTGCGCCGACTTATTTGCCGAGAGCCGCCAAAACCTTGCGGGTGATGTCCGCAACAAGCTGATCCTTGCTACCGCAGCATTCTTCTTCACCGTAGTCGATACCAGGGTGTCTGCCGGGAAGGTTCATTGCCTTTCTCAAATCCATGAGCTTTTTAAGCTGATCGTTGGAGATTTCGTGAACAGCGCCAAGGTCCATAGCGTGCTTGCAGATTACCGCGTTGAACTCTACTTCTTCCATAACGAAGAACGCCTTGTTCAGGTTGCAGCCAACCGTGAGCGCACCGTGGTTGCGAAGCAAGAACGCGTCGTGGTTTTGAAGGTACGGATCGAGCGAATCGGGAATTTCCATCGTGGAAGGCGTACCGTAGTCGCAGGTGGGAACGTTGCCGATCGTAAGTACTGCTTCGGGAAGAATGTACTGATCAAGGTCAATGTCCGCAACCGTGAATGCCGTAGCAACAGGGGGATGCGCGTGTACAACTGCCGTCACGTCAGGACGCTTCTGATACACTCTCATGTGCATCTTGATTTCCGACGAAGGGTTGAGCTTACCTTCGAGCTTCTTACCGTTTTCGTCTACTTTGATGATCATGTCGGGGGTCAAGGAGCCCTTGGAAACACCCGTAGGCGTGCAGTAATATTCGTGATCATTGATCTTTACGGAGATATTACCGTCGTTTGCAGCCACGAAACCTTTGAGCCAAAGCTTATGACCGACTTCGCAAATTTCCTTCTTGATTTCAAAAGGTGATTTCATAGTTTTTTACTTCCTTTTTATATATTTTTTATTTTTATTTTTTTATGTTTTGTTAGCAACCATTATTTGATCGGCGAATTACTTCACCAAGTTCATGGTATCCAGAGCAATCATATACTCTTCGTTGGTGGGAATGACGAACGTCTTTACCTTCGCGCCCTTCGCGCTGACGTCTACGTCTTCGCCGCGGGGGCAGGTAGCGTTCACTTCTTCGTCCATCTCGATGCCAAGATAGGACATTTCGCGACAAACGTTTGCGCGCAAGCCCCTATCGTTTTCACCGATGCCTGCCGTAAAGACAAGCGCATCCAAGCCGTTCATTTCCGCTACGTAAGAGCCGATGATCTTCTTGATGTGATGCACCAAAATCTTCAAAGCGAGCTGGGAACGGTATTCCCCTTTGTCCGCCGCCGCGCATACGTCGCGGCAGTCGCTGGAAACGCCCGATACGCCGAGCAAGCCCGATTTCGAGTTCAAGATCTTATCCACTTCTTCCGCGCCGATGCCGAGCTTCTTCATGATGAAGGAAGGCACGGTGGGATCGAGCGCACCGCTACGCGTACCCATGGGAACGCCGTCCTGCGGCGTGAAGCCCATCGACGTATCCACCGACTTCCCGTTCATCGTCGCCGTGATCGAAGAGCCGTTGCCAAGGTGGCAGGTGATGATCTTCGCATCCTTCTTGCCGAGCATTTCCGCAGCCTTTGCCGCAACGTATCTGTGCGACGTGCCGTGGAAGCCATAGCGACGGATTTTGTATTCTTCGTACAGCTCGTAGGGAATGGGATAGATGTAAGCGTAGTCTTCAATCGTTGCGTAGTAGGACGTGTCGAACACCCCTACGTGCTTGATGGAAGGCATTACTTCCTTGCAAGCCTTGAAGCCGCTGATTGCGGGGGGACCGTGCAAGGGGTTGAGCTCTACAATGCTTTCCAAATACTTGATTTCTTCATCGCCGAGCACGGAAGACTGACGGAGCTTTTCGCCGCCGTGCGCAAATCTATGCCCCACTGCGCCGATCTCGTCCACCGAACGGATAACGCCGAGCTCCTTATCCGTCAAGAGCGAGAGCACGAGCTCGATTGCCGCCTTGTGGTTGGGGAAGTCCGCATCCACCTTGTGGTCGGGCTTTCCAGGGCATTTGTGCGTGATCGCGCCGTCGATGCCGATGCGTTCGCAAAGCCCCTTTGCAAGCACGTCGCCGTTGTCCATATCAAAGAGCTGATATTTCAGCGACGAGCTGCCTGCGTTTACGACTAAAATTTTCATAGCTACTCCTTATACTCTCTTTGCGATTACTTCTTTTTCAAATTTTTCCACTTCATCCCACCAGTCTTCTTTCAGACCCTGACGGCTGAGATATTCATCCCAAACGTCGGTGAAAGGAAGGTATTTCACTCTTTCGTGCATATAGAAGACCTTCGTGAAGTTGCCTTCGTCTTGAAGCTTCTTCATTTCTGCATACGGTTGCAGGATTGCCGAGAGCAACGCCTTTTGCATCGAGCGAACGCCCGTCACCCAAGCGCAAAGACGGTTAATGGATGCGTCGAAGTAATCGAGCGCAACGATTACCTTATCGTCTGCATCGTTGCGGATGATTTCCTTAGAGAGTTCTTTCAGCTCGTCGTCCACCACGATTACGTGGTCGCTATCCCAACGAACGGGACGGGATACGTGAAGCTGTACCTTATCATAGAACGCAAGCATCGAAGGAATCTTGTCCGAAACCACTTCGGTGGGATGATAATGCCCCGTATCAAGCAAGCAGCAGATGCCGCGCGTTGCCGCGTAGTTCTGGTAGAACTCGTTGCTACCGACCGTGTAGCTTTCTACACCGATACCGAAAACCTTGCTTTCTACTGCGGGGATAACCCATTCCTTATCGTAGCCTTCCAAAACTTCGTCCAAAGATTTCTTCAAGCGAAGACGGGGGCCAAGACGATCCGCAGGGATGTCCTTCGTTCCGTCGGGAACCCAAAGGTTGACGCAGCAGGGGCTGCCCATTGCCTTACCGATTTCCGCCGCAATCTTCATACAAGCCTTGCCGTGGTTTACCCAGAACTTACGAACTTCTTCGTCGGGGGAGGAAAGGGACAAGCCGTCCTTCATCATGGGGTGAGAGAACCACGTGGGGTTGAAGTCTACACCTTCCAAGCCCGTTTCCTTCGCCCATTTTACCCAAGGTTCGAAGTGCTTGTATTCGTAAGCGTCACGGTCTACCTTGCCCTTGTCTTCACCAAGGATCGCATAGCATGCGTGTACGTTTACGCGCTTCTTACCAGGCATCAACTTGAACGCCGTCGTAAGATCGGCAAACAGCTCTTCGGGGTTTCTTGCTCTGCCAGGGTAATTACCCGTCGTCTGAATCCCGCCCGAAAGGGAATCGCTGCCGTCAAAGCCGATAACGTCGTCGCCCTGCCAGCAGTGAACACTGACGGAAAGCTTGGAAAGACGCTCCATCGCCGCTTCGGTGTCTACGCCAAACTTGGCATAGATCTTTTTTGCTTCTTCATATCTGGACATAATTTTTTCTCCTTTATGTCTTATTTATTTTTTGCTTTTTTGAGATCCTTCGCTGTCGCTCAGGATGACAGGGAAAGGATGCCTTATTTGTTTTTGAGATCCTTCGCTGTCGCTCAGGATGACAGGGGAAGGATGCCTTATTTGTTTTTGAACTCCTTGCCGTCACTTAAAACGACAGGAAGGAATGTCTTATTTATTCGTTGCCGCTTCGCGCGCTCACACGCACGCCGCGCGCATTACTATTACAAGATTACAATTCCGCGATGTCGAACGAACGCTTGATATATTCTCTACCTTCGGCTACGCCCGAAAGGTCACCCATGCCCACCATCTGCATCATGAGATTCCCGATCGCCGTGCCTTCCGAAGGGCCTGTGATAATCTGCTTGCCCGTGTATTTTGCGGTCAACTCGTTCAAAAGCCCGTTCTTACTACCGCCGCCGATGATGTTCAAGGTCGAATACTTTTCGCCCGTCACTTCTTCCAGCGCTTTCAACGAAAGATCGTAATACCGAGCAAGGTTGTTATAAATCACGTACGCCATCTCGCCAACCGAAAGCTTTCTGCCCACGCTCTCGTTGATCGCATCAATCATGCTTTCAGGTGCAAGGAACTTTTGATCGTTAACGTTGATTTCATCGTCCACAGGGTTCTCGCGCGCCATGTCCGCAAGCTGCGGGAAGCTGTACGCGTCGTTCAGCTCGTGACGAACCTGTTGAATCATCCAAAGCCCCATAATGTTGATTTGCAAACGGTACTGCCCTTTCACACTGCCTTCGTTGGAGTAGCCTGCTTCTCTTGCCGCCTGCGTCGTATGCGCGTAATTTTGTTCCACGCCAAGGAGCGACCAAGTACCGCTGGAAATATACGGGGTTTGTCCGCTCAAAGGAGCGGCAAGCACCGCGCTTGCGGTGTCGTGCGTTGCAGGAAGAACGACCTTCGCCTTGTAGCCAACGTACGCCGCCACTTCGTCGGTGAACTCGCCCACCACCGTACCGGGCTGCGAAAGCTCGCCGAAGAGCTCTTTCTTATAGCCGAGCTTTTCCAAAATCTCAGTATCCCACGTGCGGGTCTTTGTGTTGACCATACCCGTGGTCGTTGCGTTCGTGTATTCCTGTTTCTTCACGCCCGTCAAACGGAAATGGAAATAATCGGGCAGCATCAAGAAGGATTTCGCCTTTGCCATACGCCCGCTCTTCACGTCGTCGAGAAGCTGGTAAACCGTGTTGAACGTAGCAAACTGAATCCCCGTTCTTTCATACAGCTCTGCAAACGGGATCACCGAATGCACCGCAGGGATCGTTGCTTCCGTTCTTCCGTCGCGGTAGCAATACGTGCCGCCGATCGCTTGATCGTTTTCATCGAGAAGCGCATAATCCACCCCCCACGTATCAATGCCCACCGATGCAGGAATCTTGCCAAGCTCGCCCGCCTTCTTCAAGCCGTTCAGGATTTCCGTAAACAGACGCTCGTGCGTCCACATCAGGTGTTCCTTACCATCGTACGCCGTCAGCGTTTCAGGGCCGTTTTGGAAACGGTAAATTTCTTCCGTCACCATCTTTCCGTCTTGAAGATAGGAAAGGATATGTCTGCCCGAGGATGCACCGATGTCGATTGCCAAATAATACTTCATTTTCTCGCCCGCCTTTTTGCGTGTTTTTGCGCGTTTGTGCGCATTTCATATTTCTTCGATATGATTATATCATATAAAACAATTTTTGTCTATATATGTTTGAAAGATTGACAAAAAAACATTTTTGTGATACAATATAAACACAAATGAGCATAAACGCGCATAAAATACGCAAAACGGAGAGAAAACGGTATGCAAAACGAAAGACAAAACGCCATTTTACAGGCGCTGAAAGAAAACAAGAGCGCAAACGTAGCGGAGCTGGCGAGAAAATTATACGTCAGCGAAGCGACGATTCGTCGGGATTTGGCGCAGATGGAGAGCATGGGTCTGATTGAAAGGACGCACGGCGGCGCGCTTCTTCCCGAAAACTCGGAAGAAATATCTATTTTCTTCCGAATGGAAAAAAACGCGCGTGAAAAGGAAAAGGCGGCAACCAAGGCATTGCCGCACATTCCGTATTTCAAGTCGGTGTTCATCGACAGCTCTTCCACCGCTTTGGCGCTTGCGGAGCGCATGGATTTGAACCACAAAACGGTGGTGACGAACAACCTGCAAACGGCAATTCAGCTTTCGAAAAAGCCTAACATCAATTTAATTTTGCTTGGCGGCAACGTGGCGTACAACACGATTTCGGCAACGGGCAGCTGGACGACGCGGCAGCTGAGCGATTTTTCGTTTGATTTAATGCTTTCATCATGCGCTTCGGTACAAGACGGCGCGGCATACGAGCGTTCGCTCGACCAAAAGGAATTAAAGCGGATGGCGTTCAAAAAGAGCAAGATGCGCGTACTCGTGATTGACCACACGAAATTTGGCGCGCACGGCACGTACAAGCTTGCCGACCTTGCCGAATACGACTTTGTCGTAACCGACCAAATCCCCGACGGCGTCGAAGGTTTAGAAAACGTAAAATTCTTATAACGATATAAACGGCAAGGGATAAAGCGGAAAAAATTAAAAAAACTAAAAAAAGCGACAAAAAACAGTTGACAAAACAGAAAAAAAGCAATATACTATATAAGCGTTTGAAGCGCGAAACACATAAAATGCACTGTTAGCTCAACTGGATAGAGCGTCGGTCTACGGAACCGAAGGCTAGGAGTTCGAACCTCTTACGGTGCACCAGGAAAACACCCTGCGGATTTTCCCGCAGGGTGTTTTTCTTGCTTTTCGCAAAAGCATATCGTGCCTTTGGTTCCGTAGGAACCGTAAGGAGCATTGTTTACAATGCGTAAGGAGCGTAGCGACGGAATAGCGAATGTAATGAGCGTCCGGAATAGCGATTGTTCGCATTTTTGCGCAATCGCGTCAGGCTAGGAGTGCGCAATATCCATCAACGCTCCACATTCAAAAACGTTGCTCTTCGCAAAAAAAGTTTTCTACATACTCAGCCAAAAAAATCGGTTGCAATAAAAGCAACCGATTTTCTTATATCACTCGACCTATCAAATAATCCACGGAACAATCAAACGCTTGGGCAAGCTTGAGCAAATTATCCAAAAACGGACTATTGACTCCCTTTAACCATTTATTAAAATTATCATAGGAAAGTTTTGTTTTTTGGTGCAAAGAATATTGCGACATTTGATATTCAGCCAAAATAGCACGAAACCTTTCTGAAAACGGCGGAACGGAACGATAATGAACGTTCTCAGGCGGATAATCTATCACACCCATCAAAAAATCCGCAGAACAATCAAAAAACTCCAACAACTTTACAAAATGAGAAAAAGACGGTAATCTCGTTCCCTGTAAATAGCGTCCAACCGTGGACGGACTTATTCCCATTTCCTTCGCCAAATCCACCGCTTTTATATTCCGTTGTATCATCAATTCCTGCAATCTATCAGGCAGTTTCGACAAAATATCCATAAACTAGTCCTTTTTCTACAAAATATTATCTACGATGTTGGCAAAATATACTTGAAATTTGCCAAAGGCGTGATGTATAATATAAATACAGAGAGTCAAGCGCGCGACTCAAAAAATAAGAAAAAGGATATAACGAAACAATGAAAAAAATTATCAAAGACACAAAAGCATGGAACCCAACAGAAAAAACGCTTTTTCAAGAACTTAAGCTCGGTATACGCGATTTGTTTATCGCTACAATTACGCAAGATAGCGATACTTCTATGATTATGCGCCTACCGAGCGGAAATCAATACCGTATTGAATTAAAAGCATTATAATCAAATAAAAAAGACGCTACGATATATTCGCAACGTCTTTTTCTTGTATGAAAAAAGGGGATTGAAATCCCCTTTTAATTTTTTTCGATTTTTTAAATCTTCGGCAAGCCAGAAAGCCCCTTTTCAATCTCAGCGTCCGTCGGGATATAATCCGTCATCTTCCCGTCGTGGAACTTTTCATACGACATCATATCGAAATATCCCGTTCCCGTCAGCCCAAATACAATCGTCTTTGCTTCCCCGCTTTCCTTGCACTTCATCGCTTCATCAATCGCTACACGGATTGCGTGCGCCGATTCAGGCGCAGGCAAAATCCCTTCTACTCTCGCAAACTGCTCCGCCGCCGCAAAAACGTCCGTTTGCTTCACCGAACGCGCTTCCATCAATCCTTGGTCGTAAAGCTCGGAAAGGGTGCTGGTCATGCCGTGGTATCTCAGCCCGCCTGCATGGCTTGCCGCAGGAATAAAGCCCGATCCCAACGTATACATCTTGGAAAGCGGACAAACCTTGCCCGTATCACAATAATCATACGCATATTTACCGCGCGTCAGCGTCGGGCAGGACGCAGGCTCTACCGCGATAAATTGATACTTCGCCTTGCCTTCCAGTTGCTCCGCCATAAAGGGAGCAATCAAGCCGCCCAAATTCGAGCCGCCACCCGCACAACCGATAACCATGTCCGCCTTCACGCCGTATTTATCGAGCGCCGCCTTCGTTTCCAAGCCGATAACCGATTGATGCAAAAGCACCTGATTTAAGACGCTCCCCAAAGCATAGCGATACCCTTCCAAGCCGCTTGCCGTTTCCACCGCTTCGGAGATGGCGCAGCCAAGCGAGCCGTTCGTCCCAGGGAACTCTTCTAAAATTCTTCTTCCCACCGCCGTCGTCGTCGAAGGGGAAGGGGTGACGTTCGCCCCATAGGTGCGCATCACTTCCCGACGGAAGGGCTTTTGCTCATACGAGCATTTGACCATAAACACCTTGCAATCAAGACCAAAATACGAGCACGCCATCGAAAGTGCCGTACCCCATTGCCCTGCGCCCGTTTCGGTGGTGACCCCTTTCAAGCCCTGCTCCTTCGCGTAGTACGCCTGCGCGATTGCGGAATTGAGCTTGTGCGAGCCGCTGGTGTTGTTGCCTTCAAACTTATAATAAATCTTCGCAGGCGTGCCGAGCGCCTTTTCTAAACAGTACGCGCGAACGAGCGGCGCGGGCCTGTACATCTTATAAAAATCCACCACTTCCTGCGGAATAGGAATATACTTATCCGTATCGTTGAGCTCCTGCGCGGCAAGCTCGTCGCAGAATACCGTCGAGAGCTTTTCCAGCGTGATCGGCTGCATCGTTTCGGAATCAAGCAGGGGGGCAGGTTTTTTCTGCATAAACGCGCGGAGATTGAGCCAGCTTTTCGGCAACTCCGTTTCTTCTAAGTAAATTTTATAGGGAATTTCCTGTTGCATAGCGCCTTCTCCTTTTTCGTATTTCGACTATGTTAGCATATTTTTCGATTAAAGTCAATCGTTTGAACGACAAAATGAATTATAAACCGATTTTTTTATCTTACTGTTTAAGCCGTTCAAAACGAAAGGAAACCACCTATACAATGTGAAAAAACTGTGAAAAAAAATATATTTTTTTTCTTACACTCTTGCTTTTTTTGGAAAAAGGTGGTATACTAAAATGAAAGAAGCTTGTTGAAAAATCTACAAGATAATATTTTGAACCTAATTTAGGTGGGACTATGGCAAAGAAAAAGAAACCGCAAAAATGGATAAAGCCGCGCCACGCTGTTGTGCGCAACGTAGCTTCGCCGTTTTTGAAGGCGTATTCAAAAATAAAATACGGCATTACGGTTGAGCCTTTCAAAGAGCAAAAGAAGGGTCAGCCCTACTTGATTCTATTCAACCATCAAACGGCGTTCGACCAGTTTTTCGTTGGGTTCGCCTTCAAAGGCCCCGTCTACTACGTAGCCAGCGAAGACATCTTTTCGATGGGCTGGGTATCCAAGCTCATCCGCTACATCGTCGCGCCCATTCCCATCAAAAAACAAACGACCGACGTACACGCCGTGATGACTTGCAGAAAGGTGGCAAAGGAAGGGGGCACGATTGCTCTTGCGCCCGAAGGCAACCGCACGTATAGCGGCAAAACCGAGCACATCAATCCTGCAATCGTCGGGCTGGTGAAGCTTTTGAAGCTTCCCCTTGTATTCTATCGTATTGAAGGGGGCTACGGCGCGCACCCCCGTTGGAGCGATACCGTCCGCAAGGGCAAGATGCGCGCTTACGTTTCCAAGGTGCTTGAACCTGAAGAATACGCGGCGTTTTCCGACGAAGAGCTTTTGGCGCTCATCCAAAAGGAACTCTACGTAGACGAAGGGATTGCGGACGCGGAGTTCAAACACAAGCGGCTTGCCGAAGGCTTGGAGCGCGCTATGTACGTTTGCCCCGATTGCGGCATCACAACCTTTACCGCAAAAAAGGACGTTATCGAATGCGCGCGCTGCGGCAAAAAGGTGCGCTATTTACCCACCAAGGAGCTGGAAGGCGTCGGCTCGCCCTTCCCCTTCCGCTTTACCACAGGCTGGTACGATTATCAAAGCGATTTTATGCGGAATTTGGACTTAAATCCGTACATGGGTACTCCCATTTTTGTAGAAAAGGACATTTTCCTTGCCGAAGTCGCACTCTATAAAAAGAAAACGCCCATCTCGAAAAACACGACGCTCACCGCTTACGGCGACCGTTTTGTGATCGAGTACGGCAAAGAGCAGATTTCCCTGCCCTTCGACGAGCTTTCCGCCGTGACGGTGCTTGGGAAAAACAAGCTCAATTTCTATTTCGGGAAAAAGGTTTGGCAATTCAAAGGGGATAAGCACATGAACGCCCTCAAATTCGTTCAACTTTTCTATCATTATAAAAACATACAGGCAGGTGATCCAAATGGGCAGTTTCTCGGACTTTAGCAACTGGGGCTTTATCAATATCCTTGCGATACTCTTTATCAGCCTACTGCTTGCAAGTATCTTAAAAAAGAATATTCCGCTTTTGAAAGCGTCGCTCATTCCGACGTCAGTGCTAGCAGGTATTATGCTCCTGCTCGTATCCACCGTCTACCGCAGCATCACGGGGGAGCTCATCTACAACACCCCCTTCTTCGGCGGCAACGGAATGACGACCTTCGAGCTGATTACATACCACTGCTTAGCGCTCGGCTTTATCGCATCGTCCATGAAAATGGGAAAGGAAAAGTTTAGCAAAAAGCGTGCGCGTGAGATTTTCGATAGCGGCGTGACCACCGTTTCCACCTACCTTTTGCAAGCGGTGCTTGGGCTGGGCATCACCCTGCTCATCGCGTACCTGGTTATGCCTGAGCTCTTCAAAGCGGCTGGCGTGATCCTTCCCTTTGGGTTCGGTCAAGGCACGGGGCAAGCGCTCAACTATGGGAATATCTACGAAACCGAGCACGGCTTTGTCGGCGGCGCAAACTTCGGCTTGACCATCGCGGCGCTCGGCTTCCTTTCCGCAAGCTTGGGCGGCGTGATTCACTTAAATATTTTGAAGCGCAAAAAGGGCATTACAAGCCAAGTCGTCAAAAACACTATCTCCGAAAACGATAAGGTGCACGCGGAAGAAATCCCGATGAGCGGCAGCATGGATAAGCTTGCCGTACAGATTGCCACCGTTGTATTCGTGTATTTTTGTACCCACCTTGTAATGTATCTTTTGGGGCAGGTACTTCTTCCTGGCTTATCGGGCACGATCTACGGCTTTAACTTCCTGATCGGCGTATTGCTTGCGACCGCGCTCAAAGGCATTATGAACGCCTTGATGAAGGCGAAAATCGTCAAAAAACAGCACATCAACAACTTCTTGATGGACCGTATCAGCAACACCTGCTTTGACTTGATGGTCACCGCAGGCATCGCAGCAATCCGCTTGGATTTGATTGCACAGTACTGGCACGTACTGCTCCTTCTCGGCGTAGTCGGTATGATTTCCACCTATCTTTACAACAAGTTTATCGCAAAGAAGCTCTTTCCCGAATACGAAGACGAGCAATTTCTTGCAATGTACGGAATGTTGACGGGTACGGCAAGCACGGGGATTATCCTGCTTCGCGAGCTTGACGGCAATTTTAAGACCCCTGCGGCTGACAACCTTGTGTATCAATCGCTCCCTGCCATCGTCTTCGGCTTCCCGATGATGCTGCTTGCAAACCTTGCCCCCACCGCGCCCGAGCTCACCTTTGGCATCTTGGTGGCATTCTTCATCGTGATGAACGTGATTTTGTTCCGCAACCAACTCTTCCGCAAAAAACAAGCGGACGCAACCGCGTCCGAGCCCACGGAAGAATAATCGCGGCGCAACCCTAAAACGCATAGAGCAAGAATGGAAATTTCTCTATTCTTGCTCTATTTTTTTGTATTGTTTGTTTACCCCCCACTCCAAACGCTTGACTTTTTTCACGATTTATGTTATAGTATACTTGTTGAAAAAACAACAGTTTAATTTGCTCATCCATCTCCACGATCCGCTTGATGCTACAAACCTCCGCATCAAGCGGATATTTTTTGCAAAGCAAAAGGGCAGGTAAGCGTTAAACGCATACCTGCCCTTAATCAAACCCACTTAGTTATCTTATTCGTCAAGAGATCCATACAGCTTTTCAAAGTCTGCTTTTGTCAGTAAAACCTTGTTCGGTGACGTACTGATATAGCCCATCTCTTCCATCTTATCAATCAGCTTTCCAGCCGCAACGTAGCCGATTTCCAGCTTCCTTTGCAATTCCATCATCGAAATCTTACGGCTCTTTACCACCAGTCTTAACGCCGCAAGAAACTTTCCGTCTTCCGCTTTTTCTTCTGCGGCAGGGGTTTCGATAGGCGTAGGCTGTTCGGTTTTCTCCGCGCCGTCCACGCCATCCAAAAGGAGCGCCGCCGCGCCCAAGATTCCTGCGCTGTTGCCAAGCTCGGCAATCACGATTTTCACCTGCGGCCCCATTGCGCCTGCAAAGATTTCTTCATCCAACATTGCCTGCAAGGGCTTGACAAGATTATCCCCCTGCGCGCAGACGCCGCCGCCCAAAATCACCACTTCGGGGCGGAAGACGTTTGCAAAATTGACGATGCCGCACGCCAAGCCGCGAAGATAGCCGTCTACCACTTCCTGTGCGTATACGTCCGTATCCTTATAATCAAACGCCGTCTTGCCCGTCACGTCGTCAATCGAGCCGATTTCCCACATCTTACTATCGGGATGCAAGAGCATTGCGCGCTTGGTGTCGCGAATGAGCGCCGTCGCCGAAGCATACGCTTCCAAACAGCCTTTGCGCCCACAGGTGCATTGTTCGCCGCCCATTACAATCACGGAATGTCCAAGCTCTGCGCCTGCCGAGCGGTTGCCTTCCACCAGCTTGCCGTCCACGACGATACCGCCGCCAACGCCCGTCCCGAGCGTGAGCAAAATCGCATTGTCGTAAGCTTTTGCCACCCCGAACTTCACTTCCCCGAGCGCCGCAACGTTCGCGTCGTTGGCTATCTTGACAGGCAAGCCCGTCAGCTCACCAACCTTTGCGCCGATGGCAAAGTCTTCCCATTCCAAATTATTCGAGTAGATAACCGTCCCTGCCTTGGAATCAATCATCCCAGGAACGCCCATACCAAGCCCGACAACGTCGCCGCTCGTCAACCCGACCGCCGTCATCAGCTTCTTTGCCAAAGCGGCAATATTTTCCGCGACCTTATCTGCGCCGCCTTCGCTTTCCGTAGGCGCTTTGTCCTGATATACGATGTTGCCAAGGTCGTCCACAATGCCGCCCTTGATGAACGTACCGCCAAGGTCGATCCCGACGTAATATTTTCTAACTTCCGCAACAATGAGCGTACCATGTCCGAAAACAAACACGTTATCATCGTCCGCAGGCAGGAAGAAGGAATCCCCTGCGGCAAACGCTTCGTCCCCGATTTGCCCCTGACCTTCTACGACGGATACACACTTGAAGGTGTTCTTATCCATCGGAATGAGCGCCGAGCCGTCAAGCTCGATTTTCGTGGTCGTAAAGTACTTGCTCGCGCCGATGAGCTCCCCGAAGGATCGCTGAATCCCGAGCGCGCGGTTTTCGTATTTTTCGAGCGACGTCACTTTGAGCGCCTTTTCCACGTGCAGCTCACGCAGGTTGCCGTTTTTGTCCTTACGACCGTAATCGTACACGCGATAGGTCAAATTGCTGTTTTGCTGAATTTCAGAAATCAAACAGCCCGCGCCGATGGCATGAATCGTACCCGACGGGATAAAATAGCAATCCCCAGCCTTGACTTCGTAGAAGTTCAAAAGCTCGGTGAGCGTGCCGTTTGCAATCGCCTGCTCGTATTCTTCCTTGGTGACGGAACGCTTAAAGCCGACGTACAAGCCTGCGCCCGGCTCCGCTTCCACAACGTACCACATCTCCGTTTTTCCGAAGCTGTTTTCGTGCGCGAGCGCGTAATCGTCCGATGGATGCACCTGCACGGAAAGATCCTGCTTTGCGTCGATGAATTTAATCAACATCGGGAAGAAAGGGAAGCCGTCGCAGTTTGCGCCCAGCTCCTTTTTCGTCACCGCTTCTTGCAGCGTTCTGCCGTCCGCAATTTTCGTCGGCCCGTCCTTGTGGAAAGAGAGCTCCCAGCTTTCCCCCACGGGGTCTTTGTCCGTCTTTTTGCCGTATTTTTCACGGAGCGCAACTCCGCCCCAAAGATTGTCCTTACATTCAGGATATAAACGCACTACCTTTTTCATAATCTCGTACCTGCCTACCTTATTTTAATAATTTGAGTATGCTTTTCGCCACCGAATCCGCCAACATTTCATAGCCCGCGGAATCGTAATGCACCCCGTCGTTATCTCTTGCCGAATGGGGGATTTTTTCGCTGACTTCATACAAGCGATCCCACGCGCAATCTAGCTCGGTGACGAGCTCCGCCACGATCTCGTTGCGTTCGTTTACACGCTTTTTCCAAACGGGATCGAGCTTGCGATTGCCTTCCTTGTAAACGACGGTCGTTTCCGCCAAGATGATCGCGCTCTTTTCGCCAAGGCGCGTAAGCAAGCTCTTTATCTTGCTCTTATACGTTCTCGGGCACATCTGCACGCCGTGCAAGCCGTGGTTGAAATGAATCACGTCGTAATCGCTATTCTTCGCCATCCCTTCCACCAAGACGGAATACAGCTTATTATCCGCAGCGTAGGACGTGGCGATATAATCGACGTAGCAAACGTCTTTGAGCAACTCGCGAACGATGGCTTGATACCCGTGGGTGATGGAATCCCCTACGAGTAGCACACGCGGCTTATCCGTCTTATCCGCTTCGTCACACCAAGAATGTATCCATTCATAACGCTCTTTCTGCATCATATCCATACTCCTTTATGCCTGTTTCCGAACGACATTTTTATTAGTATAGCACATCTTTTTACTAATTTCAAGGGGATAGCGAAAAAAATTCTTTTTTTATAAAAAAAGAAAAGGCAAGTGAACCCACTCGCCTGCTCTTTTTGTTCTTCTTTTTCCTACGCCGATTATTCGCCAAGCAATTCCGCTTTGTACGCCTGCATTTCCGCCGCGTACTTTTTCTTGCTCTTTGCCAAGATGCGCTTATAGATAGGATAGGTAAGCGCCGCCATACCCATGCCGACAACGCCGGCAATAATCCCGACTACCATGCTTGCAGTATTGCCCAAGCCGATAAAATCGGTCATCACCAAACTCATACCAGCCCCCATGATCAGCGCAGAAATCCCACCGAATACGTACCCGAATACAAGCGCAGGCTTTTGCGCCTTTGCGTGCGTCTTCTTCAAACGGTCAAGCGCCGTTTCCTGCTTGTCTTCGTACGCGCCCAAAATCTTCGTTGCTACCTTTCTTTCTTGTTCGTTCATCATTTTTTTAATCTCCTTGTTGTTTTGTTTGTAGCTATATTATAACAAGGGGTTTTTAGAAAATTATCAAGATTTCGTAAAGGGTTTGCAAAAGGTTTGTTAAAGTTTTGTAAAAGCGCAAAAAAACGGCGAAAATTCGCCGTTTTTTTCACTATTTTTGCGATGATTCTTCGTCCAAAACGTCCTTGCAAAGGCGTACGATTTCGTCCCCGTATTTCTTTTTCAGGCGTTTTTGCATCCCTTGATAGGCAGGATAGGTGGCAAGCATCACCGCCGCGCCCACTGCGCAAAGTCCACCCCCTGCAATTTGCAAGGCAAGCACGTTTGCATTGAGCAAAAGCATCGAAAGTCCACCGCCGAACACCAAGCACCCCACTATCCCCATCGTGAGCCCGAACGCAACCAGCGTTTTCGTAATGCGGCTTTGCAGTTTTTGCAGCCGTTCAAAGTTCGTCAAAGGGGTCTGCGCCTTGGGCTCGTATTCTGCCAAAATACGCTCCGCGCTCTTGCGCTGTTCGGGGGAAAGTGCACGATAGGTATAGCTATACGCGCCGCCCTGCGTTTGCTCCATTTCTTCCGTTGTCGTATTATTGTTTTCCATGGTAATTCTCCAGTTGTTTGTATTTTTTAACACCGCTCACCAACACCCAACCGCCTAAAAACAGCAAAAACAGGCACACAGTGCCGCCCGTCGCGGCGTTGAACACAGGAACGTTGATCCCTTCGCCATGGAAGGAATCGAACATCGCCGTTTGTAAAGACACGATCGACACCGCCGCCGACGCCAAATTGTAGCTGACGATAGAACGCAGGGTGTAGTCGTTTTGCTTGCGAAGCTGTATGATACGCACGATTGCAAGCGTAGCGCGGTAAAAGGTGATCGCCGCGAAGACGTAAATCATCATCCCTTCATAGCGGAAGGTTTCGTTTCGGAATACGATACTCATCACCGAAAAAACAAACTGCACGCCGACAAGCATAATCAAGCCGCCGCAAACGGCATACGCCTTTATCTTGCGCTTATCCTTTGCAATCGGCGTGAGCTTTGCCGCCTTTCGCTCCGTATGAAGCACGTACGCGCGCGTCAAACAAAAAACGATATTGTATTCCGCAAGCGACGCATACCAAAAGGAGCTTTCTATCACCGCCATCACCGCCAAAAACGCAGTATAGCACAGCCCAAACGCAAAAGACAGGATTGCCAAAACGCGTATTCGATACCCTTTATCGGTGTACAATCTTTCCGTGAACGCATACCTGCCTATCAGTAATCGAACTTTTTTCCGTCCGTGCTTCACCCAGTAGATGCAAACGAAGGTAAAGCAAAACAGGGACGCCGCCGCTAAGGCATAAATGGGATACGTCCACCAAACCGTGACATTTCCCGTAAAGACCGCCACAAGCGCCGCCGTCGAAAACAGGAGCGTGCAAAGGGCGCTCAGCAGGCAAAACCAGCCGCTAGGTTTTAAGAGAAACGCCCAAATTTTTTTGAAAATCATACGCCGCCCCCTTGCGGCTCGCTTTGCAGGCGCACCGTAAAGGTAGAACCCTTGCCCACTTCGCTAACCACGGAAATTTCACCTCCCATGCGCTCAATCACTTTCTTGACGAGCGCAAGCCCCAAGCCGTTCCCTTCCGAACGCCGTGACGTATCCGCTTGATAAAACTTATCAAAAATCCGTTCGCCGTCCTTGGCGCAAAAGCCGCAACCCGTATCCGCTACGGACAAAACCGTTTCCCTGCCGACGCTTTTCAAACTCACGCGAACCGTACCGCCGCAATCGGTGAACTTCACCGCGTTGGACAGCAGGTTTCCGCAAAGAATATCCCAAAAGCCGTCGGGGACGCTGACCGTCACACCGTCTTGAATGTCCGTTTCCAAAAGTAAGCCCTTGCCATCAATCACCCCTTCCAGCGAAAGGATATGCTCGGCAAGCGATTCGCTGGCATCTACCGTCTTGTATTCGGGCAACACTTCCCCGTTTTCAAGCTTGCTCAGTTTTAACACGTTTGTCACAAGCGCGCTCAAACGCTCGCTTGCCTGCGCAAGCCGCTCCGCGTGGTACTTGGTCTTTTCAGGGGATAAGTTCCCCTTTGCCAAAAGCTGGGCGTGGCTATTTAGCATCGCTAGCGGCGTCTTGATTTCATGCGAAACGGACGCGACGAAATCGGAATGCAAGGTTTCCGTTTTCGAAAGCTCTTTTGCGAGCGTATTTAAGTTCTCTTTGATGCGGTCGAAATCGTCGTAATAGCCCCAGGAATCCAAGCTCGTAAAGCGGACGGAAAAATCCCCCTGCGCCATACGCGCCGTGCCTTCCAAAATCTCTTGCACCCGCCTTTCCACCTGCACCTTGTGACGGATATATTCCACAAGCGCCGCCGCAGCCGAAAGCACGAAGCACACGATAAGCATCACGACGGAAACGAGCACTTTCTTCCCTTCGCCAAGCCCCTGCATGGCACTAAATACGATTATGGACACCGAAACCGCTACCGTGACAGGCAGGAAAAAGAATAAAAATCCAAGCAGGTTTTGCCCTGCGCCGCCCCGCTTCATTTGAGCACCGCCTTGTAGCCCAAGCCGTGTACGGTGACCAGCTCAAACCCGTCGCAAGCGGACGTCTTTTCGCGAATTTTCGCCATATATACGTCCACGCTACGGCTGGTTGCCGAGCTATCAAAATCCCAAAACTCGTCCATGAGCGCCGAGCGTGTAAACGTCTTTTTCGGACAGGATAAGAGCTTAAAGAGAATGTCAAATTCACGCACCGTCAAAGGGATTTCTTCCCCGTCGACGTAGGCGGTATGCTCGTCGCCGTCCATCACCAAATTGCCCACCGTAAGACGGTTTTCCGCCTTGACGGCAGTTCTGCGAAGAATGGCGCGAATGCGGAAAACGAGCTCGTCAAAATCGAACGGCTTGGTCATATAGTCGTCGATACCGATGCGAAAGCCGAGCTGCTTGGAAGGCTTATCCCCCAGCGCCGTCAAAAAGAGAATGGGGGTCTTTTCGTCCGTTTTACGAATCCGCTCCGCCAAGGCAAAGCCGTCCATTTTCGGCATCATCACGTCGGAAACAACCATATCAAAATCACCGCTCTGGAACTGATTCCAGCCGTCCAAGCCGTCCGTCGCGCCAGCCGTTTCATAGCCTTCGCCCTGCAAATATTCACACACCGTTTCACGGATATCGTTTTCGTCTTCTACCACCAAAATCTTCGCCATGTCCCCACTCCTTATCCCGATTTTTTATAAGTATACCATTCTCGCGTTGTTAAAGTGCAAAAAAAATGTTAAAAAATTGTTAAAAACTCCCGACGAACCGTCGAGAGTTTCTTACAAATCAAATGCAAGCACCGTGATGTCGTCGGAATACTTTCCGCCTGAAAATACAGCAAGCGCCTGTTTGAGCTTCGACGCGAAATCTTCCGCGCTTCGCGACTGCAACAGCACGCTCTCTACCCGCTCCGTACCAAACAGTTCCCCTGTCGGGCTCTTGCATTCGATAACGCCGTCCGTCAAGAGCGCCAAGGTGTCGCCATGGCTGAACGGAATCGCGCGCTCGGTATAGGTCGCGTCGTCAAACCAGTTGGAAATCGGGGGGGAAACCGCTTCGATTTCGTGTATCCCTTCGCGGTTTTTCAAAAGAATCGGCGAGTTGTGCCCCGCAAACGCGTAATAGAGCAAGCCCGCTTCCCGATCAATCCTGACCGCCGCCACCGTTATGTAGGACTTTTCGTCCTGACCAACTTCGTTGAACTTTGCGTTCATCTTTTCAAGCGCCACGCCAAGGTCGGGCTCCGTACGATCGAGCGACGCTTTTGCAAACGCCGACAGCATCCCTGCGGAAAGCCCCTTGCCCGAAACGTCCGCAATCACAGCGTAAGCCTGACCGTCCAGCTCGTACGCGTCCGCAAGGTCGCCGCCCACTTCCAAGCAGGGGATATACGTGAGCGTATATGGCACGCCTGCCACCTGCTTCCCTGCGGGCAAAAGCCGTTGCTGTACCTTTTGCGCCGAGAGCATTTCCCGCTCGATTTCCGCTTGGTACGCCGCGCCTGCCACCGCCAAATATAAATCGCCCTTTTGCGTGGGGGGATAGAATTTCACCGTCACGGAAAGGGTATTCGTCTGCGCGCCGCCCCGAGCAACCGCCGTGTGCAACTCTTCGGTGTGCGGAAGGTTGTCCTGCACCACCTTGCACATTCCACGCCAAACGGCGCAATAATTGCAGCTTTGGTACGAGCCGCAAACCTTCCCTGCCTTGCAGGAAAGCGCTTCCGCAAGCGTTCCCTTTTCCTTGGTTTTGTCCACAAAAAATGCACGACAAAAAGCCGCGTTTACATACCGTACACGCAGGCTTTTATCAAACGCCATCACCCCTTCAGGCAGACGCTCCAGCAGTTTTTTGTAGAGTTTATTTTGCATAATGAGAACCTATTAACCTTCTCTGAACAAATACCTGCCCCCGTCTTTTTATTTTTACGGGCGGTACATATTCAATCCGTGGCAAACCTTCGCGTCAAATTCCAAGCCGTCGTAAAGCTCCCCGTCCAAATTGACCACACAGGGCTGTTTGGGGGTGACCTTCAAATGGTCGGTGTGGAAATACTGCTTGTATTTATAGCTCATAACCCGACCCGTCATCAAACGGATAAACGCGCCCAAAATCCGCCATCTGCTATCAAAGCAATCGACGACCATAATATCCATCTTCCCGTCGCCGATGTCCGCCACAGGGCAAATCTTCATGCCGCCGCCAAACTGCTTGCCGTTGCACGCGGTGACCATAAGCGTTTTCTTTTCAAGCACCTGACCTTCGCACTCCACCTTCAAGTCGTAGCCGTGAAACTTGAAGAAGCTGACGATCAGGCTCTGCACGTATTTGAGCTTCCCCCTGCTCTTTGCCTTGTCGCAACGCACCAAAACGTCCACGTCGATGCCGACGCCTGCAACGTTCATACAACGCACGCCGCCCACTTCCAAAAAGTCGGTAGGCTTAGTTTCGCCGCGCAAAATCAGGTTGACCGCCTTCTTTACGTTGTAGGGAATTTTCGCTGACGCCGCAAAATCGTTGCCCGTCCCCAAGGGAATGATCCCGAACTTGCATTTTTCCACGTCGCGAATCCCGTTCAAAACGTCGTGCACCGTTCCGTCGCCGCCCAGAGCGATGATGTTCACTCCGTCTTCCTTGGTGAGCTCCGCCGCGATCTCTTTCCCGTGCGCCTTATACTGCGTTTCGTGCAGAACGTATTCTACGCCTGCCTGCTCCAACATTTTCAACGTGCGCTTCAAGACTCTTGCAACCTTCTTATCTCCCGCTTTGGGGTTTGCGATGATATGATACATGGCTACCTTCTTTCGTGTTTTTGAAAAAACTTTTGTAAAAAATCAATTTTTTACCTTTTTTATTATACACCACTTTGCAATAAATTGCAATTTATTTTTGAAAGTGCTATAATTTTCTTGTGAAAAAATTGCGAAATTTTGGAAAGAAATAAACTATGAGAGCCATTTTGCCCGAAAAATTAGTCCAGCTTGCCCATTCCTGCCCGAAACCGTTGTACGTGGTGGGCGGTTTCGTTCGCGATTTTTTAGGCAAGCTGCACGCAAAAAACGCGGATATCGACATTTGCGGCAGTATGCTCGCCGAAGATTTTTCCGTTTATGCCAAAAAGGCAGGGCTGATTCCCCAAGCCGTCTACAAGCATACAGGCACGGTAAAGCTCTCCGACGGACTCGGCAACGACTTTGAATACACCTGCTTTCGCTCAGATAAATACGTCCGCGGCGAACACACCCCTGCTGAAATTTTCTTCACCGAAGACATTACGCTCGACGCTCGCCGTCGGGATTTTACGGCAAACGCCGTCTATTACGACGTTCAAGCGGATGCCTTTGTCGATCCGCTCGGCGGCATACAAGCCATTCAAGAAAAGCGACTAACGACGGTAGATAAGCCCGAAAAGGTATTCGGGGAAGACGGCTTGCGGCTGATGCGGCTTGCTCGCTTTGCAGGACAGCTCGGGTTTACCCCCGACGAAGCCTGCTACGAGGGCGCAACGAAAAATGCCAGCATGATTGAAGACATTTCCCCCGAACGCATCTACGCCGAGCTTACGCAAATCCTGCTTGCCGACCAAAAATACGGTAAAAAAGACGGTCACTATCAAGGGCTTTTGGTATTAGAAAGAATCGGCGTTTTGGAAAAAATCATGCCTGAGCTGACCGCCGGCAAAGGGATTGCGCAACGCGCCGATTTCCATCGGTACGATATGCTTTTCCACTCCCTGCGAGCGGTAAAATACGCCCATCCGTCCATTCGGCTTGCCGCCCTTTTGCACGACGTGGGAAAGCCCTTTTGTCACAAGCGCGACGGGAATAGCTACGAGCATCCCAAGGAAGGGGAACGAATTGCGCGCGATATCTTAAACCGCCTGAAAGCCCCCAAGAAAACGGTGGAACAGGTGTGCGCTCTCACACTTTGGCATATGTACGATTTTAACTGTCAAACGAAAGAGCCCAAGCTCCGTCGTTTTTTCGTCGATCACTATCCTCTTTTGGAAGAGCTAATGCTCATCAAGCAAGCGGATTTTTCAGGCTGCAAGGACGAAACGGCGATTGCCCCCACCGTCAAGCGTTGGAAGGCGCTGCTTTCCAACATGAAAAAAGAAGGCGCGCCCCTTTGCTTAAAAGAGCTCGCCGTGGGCGGTCAAGACCTTGTTTATCTCGTACCTGCCCCCATGATATCGAAAATTTTGCAGGAGCTTTTATACCACGCGGCGTGCTTCCCTAGGGACAATAAAAAGGGAAAATTGCTTCGGCTTGTACGGATTGCAAAGCACACAGCCAAGCAAAACCAAAAAAGCAAATAAACACAAAAAAAGGATGCGCCAAGCATCCTTTTTTTACTTTTATACGATTACAGCGTTTCCACCGTGATGCCGTCTTCGATAGACGTTTGGTAGAAGCTTGCGCGGTAGCCGATCGCGTCAAAGTACGCGCTGCCAACACGTTTGATAAAGCCGTCGACCGCCGATTTTTTTACAATCGAAATGGTACAGCCGCCAAACCCTGCGCCGATCATGCGCGAGCCTAAGCAAGCCTTTTCCTTTCTCGCAAGCGCGGACAGCGTATCCAGCTCGTCACCCGTCACTTCGTACAAATCACGCAAGGAATAATGGCTCTCGTTCAAAAGCCGACCAAGCTCTTCAATGTCCCCTGCTTTGAGCGCCGCCACCGCCTGTTTTACGCGGTCGCATTCGCAAACGACGTGTTCCGCGCGCTTTTCGATGATCCCCGAAAGCAGGTATTTTACTTCGTTGAACTCCGCAGGCGAAAGCTCCGCCAAGCATTTTACAGGCTTCACCGCCTGAATGGCTTTGAGCGCCGTTTCCACTTCGTGACGACGGACGTTGTATTTGCTTTCCACCAAATTGTGCGGCTTGTTGCAGTTGGCAACCACCAAGCAATAGTCACCCAGCTCCAAGGGCACGTATTCGTATTCAAGCGTCGCACAGTCAAGAAGGACTGCGTGATCCTTCTTCCCCATCGCGGACGCGAACTGATCCATAATCCCGCAATTTACACCCGCGTATTCGTTTTCCGCCCGTTGCGAAAGCACCGCAAGGTGTTTCTTTTCGTAAGCGATTCCGCCAAGCTCGCAAAGCGCCACCGCCGTAGCCACTTCGATTGCCGCCGACGACGACAGTCCGCTCCCGAAAGGAACGGTGCAATCGTAGTAAAGATCGCACGCAGGGATCGTATTCCCTTCCTGCTGTAAATGGTATGCAACGCCCGCCTGATAGTTTCCGTATTTGAGATGTCGATAATCGTTCAAACGGTCGATATCCAGTTCGATGATCCCTTCGATCCCCTTCAAAAGAATACGAATCGTCTTGCCTTCCGTCTTTCTCGCATAAATATTGCAACGCAAATTCAGCGCCGCAGGGAAGACCTTGCCGCCACAGTAATCGACGTGCTCGCCGATAACGTTGATACGCCCTGCCGCCGTAAA
>SVIJ01000049.1 GCA_015069565.1 Clostridiales bacterium | reverse complement strand
CCAGTTTCCACAACGTGACCCTTTTCCATCACCAAAATCATATCCGCACTCTCGACGGTAGAAAGCCGATGCGCGACGATAAAGCTTGTTCTGCCCTGCATCAGCTGCGCGAATGCGTCCGCGATTTTTAGCTCGGTACAGGTGTCGATAGACGAAGTTGCTTCGTCCAAAATAAGCATCGGGGGTTTCGTAAGCATAATCCGCGCGATACACAAAAGCTGTTTTTGTCCTTCGGACAAATTGCCGCCGTCTTCGGAAAGCAGCGTATCGTACCCCTTTTCCATACGGCGAATAAACCCGTGTGCGTGCGCCGCCTTCGCCGCGGCAATCATTTCTTCGTCGGTCGCATTTTCGTTCCCGAACTTGATATTCTCGCGCACCGTACCGCTTTTGAGCCAAGTTTCCTGCAAGACCATCCCAAACGCCGAGCGCAAGCTCTCGCGCGTGACGCCTTGCACGTTCTTTCCGTCCACGGACACACCGCCCCCCTTGACGTCGTAGAAGCGCATCAAGAGATTGATAAGCGTTGTTTTGCCGCTACCCGTCTTCCCGACGATGGCAACGCGCTTGCCCTGCTCCACCGCCAGCGTCAAGCCTTCAATGAGCGGCTTTTCAGGTACGTACGAGAAGGAAACGTCGTTAAACTCGACCCTGCCCCCTACGTTTTGCAGTTTTTCGCTATTTTCATCGGACGGTTCTTCCTGCTCGTCTATGAGCGCAAAGATGCGCGCCGCGCAGGTCATCGCGCCTTTGAGCTCGGTGACAACGCCCGAAATTTCATTGAACGGCTTCATATACTGGTTGGCATAGGAAAGGAGCTTTGTCAAGCCGCCGACGGTAAAGCTACCGCCTGCAACCGCCATACCGCCAAGGAGCGCCACCGCCGCGTAGACAAGGTTGTTCAAAAAGCGCGTAGACGGATTGACAAGCGACGAGAAGAAGGTCGCGTTCATTGCCGCTTTTTCCAAGCGCGCGTTGATTTCGTCAAACGTTTTTTGGCTTTCGTCTTCCTGCGAAAACGCGCGAACGGTTTTCAAGCCCGAAATACGTTCTTCCGCAAACGCCGTTTGCTCGCCGCGCGTTGCCGTTTGCTCGTGGAAAAAACGGGAAGTGCGGGTGGCGATAAAGCGCGCCAACAGCAGGGATATCGGGCTAACGAAGATAACGAGCAAGCCGATTTGCCAACGGGTAATCAGCATAAACGCCACCGTACCCAAGATGGTGAGCACGCCCGTAAACACCTGCGTAAAGCCCATAAGCAACCCGTCCGAAAACTGATCGGCATCCGCAACGATGCGGCTAACGGTGTCCCCGTGACCGTGCGTATCCAAATAGGAAAGGGGCAAGCGAGCAATCTTATGGAAAGCATCTCTGCGCAAAGAACGCACCACGCCCACCGAAATGCGGTTATTACAAAGGCTTTGCAGGAATTGCGCAAGCGCCGAAACGCCTACGCACACGCCGATTTTCAGCATCGTTTGGTACAAGAGCTCCCAAGCAATTCCCGTTTCAACGATACAGTCGATTGCGTCCCCGATCAAGACGGGAACAACCAGCGAAAAAAGCACCGTCACCGCCGAGAGCAGCAAGGAAGAAATTAGTGAGATAGGATAGCGGAAGGCATACCCAAGTACGCGACGAAGGGTGGATTTTTGTTTTTTCGCCGAAGAATTTTTACAAGTCTTTACAACGCTCATTCCGCCACCTCCGCAAGAGTATTCGAGCGCTGTGAACGGTAGATCGTGCGGTATTCTTCACAGGAAGAAAGGAGCTCGTCGTGCGTGCCGATCCCCACCGCCTTGCCGTCGTCCATCACCACGATTTTATCTGCGCCCTGTACCGAAGACGTGCGCTGAGATACGATTACCACCGTCACGCCGTCCAAGCTTTTAAGCGCTTTTTTCAACGCCGCGTCCGTCGCATAATCGAGCGCGGACGAAGAATCGTCCAAAATCAAAATATCGGGATTTTTCGCAATCGCGCGCGCAATCGTCAAGCGTTGCTTTTGACCGCCAGAAAAGTTTCTGCCGCCCTGCTCTACCATCGCATCCAAGCCGCCTTTATCGGCAACCACTTCACGCGCCTGCGCGATTTCGAGCGCGTGCCACAGCTCTTCGTCGGTTGCATCCGCTCTGCCCCAGAGCAAGTTTTCACGGATCGTTCCCTTGAAAAGCAAAGCCTTTTGGGGCACGATAGCCACACGCTCGCGCAGGTAATCCTGCATATCCTGCATGGCTACGTCTTTGCCGTCAACGCGTACCTGCCCCCCGCAAACGTCGTAAAAATGGGGAATAAGATTGACAAGCGTCGTCTTGCCACTGCCCGTACCGCCGATTATCCCCAGTGTTTGCGCTCGCATAAGGGAAAAGCTCACGTCTTCCAGCGCAGGATCGCCGCCGTCCGTATAGCGCATACTTACCTTGTCAAACTCGATCATCGGCGCGCCCGTCGCTCTCTCTTGCGCGCCGCTTTCTTCCTTCACTTGCAAGGACGGCTGCATTTCAAGCACCGATGCAATACGGCTGCCGCAAGCCGCTCCCTTCGTCACCGTGACAATCAGGTTCGCAAACTTGACAAGCTCAATCAAAATTTGGCTCATTAAATTGTACAGCGCAATCACGCTGCCTTGGGTGAGCAAGCCGCTCTCTACGCGAATTGCTCCCACGTACAAAAGTAGCAATATCCCGCCGTTGACCAAAGCATAGGTAAGCGGGTTGGTAATCGCCGCAATCGCGCCCACAAAGGTACGGCTTTTGGCAAGCTTTTCGTTTCGCTTATCGAAGATTTCCCCTTCTTCGTCTTCGCGGCAAAAGGCGCGCACCACTCTCACGCCCGTCAAATTTTCACGCGTAGAAAGGGTGACGGCGTCAAGATCCTTTTGTGATTTTTTATACAGCGGCATACAGCCGAGCATCACGGAAAATACCACCACGGCAAGCGCGCCCACCGTCAAAAGGAAGGTGAACACCGAGCCAGGATCGACGATCCAAGCGGTAATCACCGCGCCGAACACGATAAACGGCGAACGCAAAAAGAGCCGAAGCGCCAAATTGACGCCCGCTTGAAAACGGTCTACGTCCCCCGTAATTCGAGTGAGCATCGTCGACGAGCCGAGCGTATCGAAGTCCTTATAGCTGAGCGATTGTAGCTTTCGGAAAAGCTCGCTGCGAATTTTAGCGGAAACGCCCGTTGCCGCACGCGCGGCAAAGTACTGCGCGATCACCGCAAACACACACCCCAAGAGCCCGAATACGGCAAGGAGCAAGCTCATCTTGACGATATACGGAACGTCCGCGTTTACGTAGCCCACCCCTTCGGTGAACTCACCAAGCCCACGATCGACAATCAGCCCCACCACAATCGGCACTAAAAGCTCAAAGGTCGCCTCCAAAAGCTTGAAGAGCGGCCCTAAGATGCTGTGCCAAATATACGGTTTGAAAAAGCCTAACAATTTTTTCATAAGTTAAAATATTACAAAAATTTCTCGTACAGTTCCTTATATTCCGCAATCTCTTGCAAGCGCGCGCCGTCGTCGGTGGCGTCGATGCGTTCGTTCTCACGGTAGATACGGCAAGCGTTGATAAAGCGGTTTGTGAACACCCCGAACACGATAAACGTGACAAGCGCAACGCACCCAGAAATGATCGTGGGCATAATAAAGCTATTATCGCGAACGGTGAAGTTTTTCAGCCCCAAAACCACGGTGAGAACGAGCGCCGTCAAAAACGGCAGAGAGGCAATCGCGAACGCGATCCCACGATTTTTTCTTCTAGGCTTCAAGATGGCGCGACGGCGTTCCTGCGCGGCGTACACTTCTTCCTTCAAGGGTGCTTCTTCTGCAAGAAGCTCGTCGTAGCGGCGCTGAAACTGCGCCTTGTATTCCGCCTTGATAATATCCACCGCTTCGTAGCCAAGGTCGAACTCCAAGTTCTCATATCCAGGCTCGACGTATTCGTCCATCAGCGCGTCAGGGTTTGAAAAATCTTCCGTCTTTGCGCGCCAGTAGCCCACCGAAGCTTCGGTAGCAACGTCGTCGAGAAGAAGCGCCTTTTCAAATTGCAATTCCGCCGCGTGATAGCTCCCTTCTTCCAAGAACGCCATCCCTGCCGCAACCGTGCTTTGATATTCCGCCTTGCGCGCTTCCGCTTCTTCCTTTTTCTTTTGGCGAAGCGCCGCCGCTTCTTCGGGGGAAAGACAAGCCAAATCTTCGTCGTCTTCTTCTAAATCGGGAATCTCGAAGGTCAGCTCTTCGTCCCCTTCTTCCCCTTCCACGGTTTCATTTTCTTCCCCTTCGGCAAGTTCGTCCACGACGTCCTGTTCCCCGTCCTGCAACTTTTTCACCTTGATTTTTCTGCCGATTTCTTCGTCGATAATTCTCTCTTCCATAATTACACTCCTTGTTCTTCGCTATGTAATGCAAACGGCGAACGCCAAGGCTTGTACACCTTCGGGTCAACCGTCTTTAAGACAATAGTCTTAAACTTCCCCTTATAGCGGCTCTTTGCCCAGCGCGCTTCTTCCGCCGTGGGAAAGATTGCCAAAACCGCGCTTCCCGAGCCCGTCATCACCGCCCCAAGCGGTGAGAAGGATAATGCT
>SVIJ01000014.1 GCA_015069565.1 Clostridiales bacterium | reverse complement strand
GCAAGCCTGCGTGCTCACGATTGAGCTCTTCTTGGGAAATGAAATGCACCGTCGTGTCGTAGTCCGCAAAATAGTTGGGCATCGTGACGATCTCTTGCTCGATTTTCGCTTTATCCGCCCCTTCCTTTGCTACAACGTAGCAAATACGCTTATGCTTTTCGCGCGTGGTAAGTTCGGGATTTTCGCCGCTACGCGCCGCCGCAAGCGCGGCTTCTACGGGAACGGTGTACTGCTTCGCATCCTGCACTCCGTCAATCCGACGGATGGCGTCCGAATGCCCTTGGCTAACCCCTTTTCCCCAGAAGGTATAGTCCTTCCCGCAGGGCAAAATTGCGTCCGAATAAGCTCGCGTCAACGAGAACATACCAGGATCCCAGCCGACGGAAACGACCGCCGTCTTTTTCGCCGCCGTCGCCGCTTCTCCCACCGCTGAAACGTGTGCAGGAATCTTGGCGTGCGTATCAAAGCTATCCACTACGTTGAAATGTCTTGCCAAATCGGGCGTTTGGGTGGGCAAATCGGTGGAGCTGCCACCGCAAAGAATCATCACGTCGATCTCATTTTTCATCGAATAAACGTCCTTCGCCGCGTACACGGGTGCGCCAAATGCTGTTTTTACGCTTGCAGGATCGCGACGGGTAAACACCCCCACCACCTGCATATCCTGATTTTGACGGCAGGCAAGTTCTACCCCCCTGCCCAAGTTGCCGTAGCCGTAAATTCCGATACGAATACTCATTTTCTCACCTTTCATGGTTTTACTACGCTCTATTATAGCATATGCAAACGCATTTATCAAGCGTTGACAAGGATTTTTTTTGTGGAATTCTTTATAGCAAATATAAGCAAAAATTATTAAAAAGGCTACGTCACAGAGAGTGGTTGATTTTAGCTAAAATTTATTTTTGCGAATTGACGAGAAAAATCAAGCAAAGGATGTGACAGAGCCATTAAAAAACCTGCGAAAGCGTTTTGCCTTCGCAGGTCGTCTATCAATACATTTCGATGTATGCGTCGCGTTCCGCACCGACGGAAACGTACTTAATCTTGCAGCCGCAAGCTTCTTCCAAATAGCGAACGTAGTCGAGCGCTTCCTTGGGCAGGTCTTCCACCTTTCTGCAATGGGAAATATCGCAGTTCCAGCCCTTCACCGTCTTGAAGACGGGCTTGCAGTCGTCCAAAACGTCGATGAACGGGAATTCGTGAATAATTTCACCGTTCAGCTCGTACGCTACGCAAACTTCAATTTCTTCATAGCCCGAAAGAACGTCCATCTTCGTGAGCGCAATTTCCGTCGCGCCTTGGCAACGAATGCCGTAGCGGGAAGCCACGATGTCGAAAGGCCCAACTCTTCTAGGTCTGCCTGTTGCAGCGCCGTATTCGCCGCCGAGATCACGCAAGAACTGCGCCTTTTCGCCAAAGTATTCCGCCGTGAAAGGCCCTTCCCCTACGCAGGTGGAGTACGCCTTCATAATCCCGATCGAGTTCGTCAGCTGCAACTGCGGAACGCCTGCCCCGATGGGCGCATAAGCCGCAATCGTCGAAGACGACGACGTGTAGGGATGGATACCGAAGTCGATATCACGCATCGCGCCAAGCTGCGCTTCGAACATAATGTTCTTGCCCTGCGCGTTCGCTTCCGTCAGGTACAAGCCGACGTCGCAAACGAAGGGCGCAAGCGCCTTGCCGAACTCTTCAAAGTATGCGATGATGTCTTCCGTCTTTACAGGCTCTGCATGGTAGCCGCCCACAACGGTCAGGTTTTTCCACTCTACGATATCCGCAACGCGAGCGTACAGCTTTTCCGTGTTCAAAAGCTCGCCCATACGGAATGCCTTTTTATAGTATTTGTCCGCGTACACGGGCGCGATCCCGCGACGGGTAGAGCCGAACTTTTTGCCTGCAAGTCTGTCTTCTTCCAAGCAGTCCTGCAAAACGTTGTACGGCATCGTAATCACCGCACGGTCGGAAATCTTCAAGTTTTCAGGGGTGATTTTAATCCCCGCTTCCTTTAATCTTGCCATTTCCCCGCAAAGGTGCTTGATGTCAATTACCATGCCAGGACCCATTACGTTGACAACGTCTTCACGCAAAATCCCCGACGGCAACAAGTTCAAAATGAACTTACCGCGTTCGTTGATAACGGTGTGCCCTGCGTTGTTTCCGCCTTGGTAACGGCAAACCACGTCAAACTTTTCCGAAAGCAAGTCTACCATTCTCCCCTTGCCTTCATCGCCCCAGTTGATACCGCAAATCGAAGTAAGCATCTGTATATCTCCACAATCTTTTTCGCACCAGAGCATAAAAATAAGCACTTTTTCGCCGCAAAGTGAAAAAATGCTTTTCTCAGGTTGCAACTTATTATAGCGCATTTTTTCCCCTTTGTCAACTTAAACCGCCCTATTTCTTATAAATATTTCGCCCATGATAATGAAATTTCAAAAAGGGGTTGACATTCCAAAAAGAAAGGCGTATAATATAAAACACTTGATAAAATCAAGGAGAAAAAGGATTATGGGAAGCATAGGAAGATATTTTATCGAAGTATGGTTCAGCAACGGTGAACACGGATATTTGATGGACATTTACGACGGCGGCTTGATGCTGACCGACCACCCCGACGCAGCGCAACGCTTTTTGACAAAGTCTGGCGCGCTTGGATATTTTGACAGCGTTCGCGATATGCCCAGCGCATTCGACAGCAGCGCGTATATCGTAAACGCAGACGTTGTTTGGTAAAGGTTAAATTATGTATTGTAGAAATTGCGGACAAAAATTGTCCTTACGCTTTTGTGAAAACGAAGGGTTAGTGCCCTATTGCAATCAATGCGAGAACTATATGTTCCCGCAGTTTTCCGTTGCGGTTTCGATGGTTGTCACCAACCGCGCGCAGGATAAAATTCTGCTCGCTAAGCACGCGGACGACGATGATTTTATCCTGTTTGCAGGCTATGTGAAAAAGGGAGAAAACGCTGAAAAGACCGTGCCCAGAGAAATCAAGGAAGAGCTTGGCTTGAACGTCGTCAAGGCAAAGTACATGTCTTCGCGCTATCACGCGCCGAAGGATATTTTGATGCTGAACTTTATCGTAATCGTCGAAGACGGTCAGTCCATCAAGCTCAATGAAGAAATTGCGGAAGCGCGTTGGTGCTCCCCCGACGAAGCGCTTACGCTTATCCGTAAGGGCACGACGGCGGAATATTTCCTGTCGAACGCCATCAAGGAATTGAAAAGAAAGATTTAATATCTATAAACTAACAAAAAAGAGCCTTGCAAAAGGCTCTTTTTTTCTATGAAAACTATTCGCCCGTAAAGGCATGACGAGAAAAATACAAGAAAGGCAAGCGTTTTTCAAAGGAGCGTACAGGTAGTACGTGACTGCGAAAACACGCGCCGAATTTCGTAGCTATTTTTCCGTTAAATAATGGACCAATGATTATAAGGGGTCAATATCCCCTCCTTATAAAGGTGAGAATCATTCGACCATTGCAGGAGCTTCGGCGGCGCGGCGTCTGCATTGTCGTCAAAATGAAAAACCGTCACGGAAGAATGCGTCAACTCGCACCTGGTAGCCACATACGGATACGGAAGATCCATCAGGCTACTTAAAAACGCCTTCCCGAAGCCTTCGTGCGCAAACAGCGCTACGCGCTTTTCTTCCTGCCCTTCCACGCGTTTTTGCAAAGAACGGTAGCAAGCGTTTTTCCGATCGTGCTCAAATCCCAAGCTTTTGAAAAACGCATCCGTTTCCATGTCAATCCGCGCGACGCCTTCCGAAAAGCGTTCCCTTGCAAAGCAGGGATGCTTATGCCAGTCCTGCCCTAGCGCGCGCACTTCCGCACTCCAAAATTTCTTTTTGTACTCGTCGCGATGGAAAACCCAACGTCTTTGCCCGTCACCGATCTCCACGGAAAAATCGCGGAAGGCATACCCTTCGTTTGCCCAGTCAAGCAAGATCATTTCCTTACCCAAGGCTTTGCAGGTCGGCTCGGCGGTCATACGCGCGCGCATAGACGTGGACGAGTAAATCTCATCCAAGCCCGTCAGCGCAAAACGCTTTGCCAAAGCCGCCGCTTGCTTATGCCCCAGCTCGGTCAAGCTATCGGGATCGTAAATCGGATCGCCGTGCCTTACGTAATAAAAAATCATTTTTTCTTTCCTTTAATCGTCCAGCTTCATATCACCCTGCTTGATCCAACCCTTCTTTCTCATAATTTCCGAGAAAAGCAAGTTCAGGATCGCAGGCAACACAATCATCAAAAGTATGATTCCTACAATTCCAAGCGCGCCCGACGTGTACTTGAATAAATCAAACACACCCACCAAGCCGCTCGTACCCATACCGCCGCCCGACGCGCCGCATTTCAATGCGAATACGCAGGTGGAAAGCGGGCCGCAAATCGCGCTCGATACGACCATGGGTAGCATAATTTGCGGTTTTTTCATAATATTCGGGATTTGCAGCATGCTTGTCCCGATCCCTTGCGAAATGAGTCCGCTAACGCCGTTTTCGCGAAAACTTGCCACCGCAAATCCGACCATGTGACAAGCGCAACCAACCGTCGCCGCGCCGCCTGCTAAGAGCATCGCTTCGTATTCCACGCCGCTACCTGCCGCAAGGACGGGGCTAGACACCGCCACCCAAATCGCCGCGGACGACGTGGGCATCGTCAAAAGTACCCCCATCACAACGGCAATCACGATCCCCATCACAAACGGGGTTGCGTTCGTAGCGATTGCCACCAGCGCGCCAAGCTGATTGACGAGCCAAATAAACGGATAGGCAACGAACACGCCGCTAAACGACAAAAGCATCACGCCCAAGGGAATGAGAATAATATCCAGCTTAGTCTTCCCTGCATAGAGCGAAGCGATTTCCACGCACAGCATCGTGACGACGTACGCCCCGATCGGATTTCCAGGCGCGCCAAGCGTCAAGACGGTCAAACCCGCCTGCCCTACCATAAGCTTGTCCGCGAACGCGCCGACCATTCCTGCGACCGCCGCGGAAAAGGTGAGCAACTTATGCTTACCAAGCGCGTGCGCAATTCCCACGCCGATGCCCGCGCCCATTAGGGATTTAGCGATATTCGCTATGTACAAAAGCGTATTGCCGACGTAATTCCCTGCAACGAACTGCCCGTCCACCATTCGGTCTACCCCGATCCAGCCTGCGATTTGCGCCAAAATCGTACCTGCAATCAATGTGACGAACAATCCCTGCGCCATTCCCGAAAAGGCGGTGATAAAAAACCGCTTCGGAAACGCTTTTAGATACTTTAAGAAAGAGCTTTCTTTCTTTTCTTGCTTGACTTCTTCCATAGCAACACACTCCTTATGAATAGGTTTTTCCTATTCGATTTTGTTGAGTCTATTATACTCCCCCTGCCGCAAAAATGCAAGAGATAGAGTCAAAAAAACAAAACTTTTTTGTATAACAAAAAAACGCCCCCTTTTAGAGAGCGTTTTCTTCTAGCTAAAAAAGCGGTTATTTGCTTTCGTAGCTATCACAGCAGGTGCACTTTTCCGCATCGCAGTCACACGTATTGCCTACGTGAATGGTGCTCAAAGTACAATTCGTACCTGCGTAGTTGTGACGGCAGCCCGTCACGTTGCAGCCTACACCCTTATTGACCGTTCTTTCAATCATAAAAAATCCCCCTTTGCCGATTTGGCTAAAAAGAGTATTTGCAATTTTTCGCTATTCTATTGACATTTTCTAAAAAATCTTGTACAATAAATGCGAAGAAGGAAACTAGATACATATAAGGAGAGATACAATGAAAGTAATTTTGAAAGCAGACGTTAAAGGTAGCGGCAAGAAAGGGGACATTATTGAAGTTTCCGACGGCTACGGGAAGAACTTCTTGATTAAAAAGGGACTTGCGGAAGTAGCAACGGCAAGCGGCATCAACGAAGCCAACCAAAAGAAGGCGGCGGCAGCATACCACAAGGCAGAAGAATTGAAGGCGCAACAGGCGCTTGCGGCGGCTTTGAACGGCAAAACCGTCACCGTCAAAATTAAGGTAAGCGAAAACGGCAAGGTATTCGGCTCGATCACCAGCCAGCACGTCGCGCAGGGGCTTGCAGATATGGGCTTTGACATTGACAAGCGCAAAATTAAGATGGAACCCAGCAAAACGCTCGGCGCTTTCCCGGCAGAAATTCGCTTGATGGAAAACGTATCGGCAAAGATTACGATCAGCGTCGAAGCGCTCTAATATAAACACTTTCCCCGCCCACTCTATCGTGGCGGGGTTTTCCACGAAAAAAGGATGTACAATATGCAACAGAAAGAAACACAATTAGAAACAACGGCTGGGGCAAGCTTACCCCCGAAGATCACCAAAGAGAATATTGATCCCTTAGCAGGCAGTAAAAAGAAGGTAGTTCTTCAATGGATACGCGCGCTCGTATACACGATGATCTCAGCTTTTTTGGTGTCTATCGCGGCATATAGCTTGATCTCCCCCAACAACTTCACCATCGGCGGCGTCAGCGGTATTGCCATTCTTTTGAATATCGCCTTGAAATGGGATTTGGCGCTCTTGGTCTTCGTGCTCAACGCGCCCCTGATCGTCCTGTCCTTCTTCTACGTCAAGAAGAAGTTTGCCGTTCTTACGTCGCTCAACGTCCTTTTCCAGTCGCTGTGGTTGTTGCTCATTGAGCTGGTATTCCCCGATTTGAAAATCGAGTTTGCATTGCAGGTAGAACGCATCTTCGCGGCTATCGCGGCAGGGCTTTGTATCGGGCTTGCAATCGTGCTCGCCTTCAAAGTGGGCGGCTCGACGGGCGGCGCGGATATTTTAGCCGTAATCATCCAAAAGAAGCTTGCGGCGGCTAGCATCGCATGGATTTTATTTGCCTTTAACTGTTTGGTTATCGGCGCTTCCTTCGTCGTGTTCTACGACAAAAACACGTCGATCGCGTACAACCTGCTTCCCATTATGCTTGCAATCTTCGAATCGTACATAGAGAGCAAGACCAACGAATCCATGACGAACGGCTTCCAGTCGGCAATCGAGTTTAGAATCATCACCAACAAGCCCGACGAAATATCGACGGCGGTTATGCAAGAATTGAGCCGCGGCGTCACCGCGCTTTCTGCCAAAGGTATGTACACGAAGGAAGATCGTTCGATGCTTGTATGCGTCGTCAGCCGTCGTCAAGTACCTACCTTAAAGCGTGTGATTCACGAAATCGACCCCGATGCGTTTGTCGTTATGAGCAACGTTTCGCAGGTTTTGGGCTTAGGTTTCTACACGTCCGAAAATTAAGACAAGTACACAACCAAAAAGCGGATGGATATTTCCCGTCCGCTTTTTCTTGTGAAAATTTGCTAAAACCCTTGAAAAATCAAGGAATTTCGACAATTTTTTTTCGTCAACCCCTTGACAAACGCCCTTATATGGGATATAATAGGAACAAGTTATGGGACAGGCTCTCGTGGCAAATAAAAAATAAAAGGGGACACTCTTATGAACAAAGGCGAATTGATCAAAGTAGCAGCAAACAAAGCAGGTTTTACCGTTAAGCAAACGACGGAAGTTTACGAAGCACTTCTTGAAACCGTCACCGAAGCATTGAAGAACGGCGAAAAGGTACAGATCGTAGGTCTTGGCACCATCGAAGTTAAGGAAGTAGCGGCGAAGACTGGTATCAACCCTAAGACGAAGGAAGCGGTTGAAATCCCTGCTTGCAAGAAACCCGTTATGAAGTTTGGTAAGGCTTACAAGGATCTTTTCAACTAATAACAAAAACGCGAAAAACGCTCCGTGAAAACGGAGCGTTTTTTCTCTGCTCTACCCTATATCATTCGCCGTAAGGCTGTAAAAAAGCCCACCGCTTTTGCGATGGGCTTTCGTATTACGAAAGATTATTCTTCGTCTTTGGTTTCTTCAACCACTTCTTCTACGGGAGCTTCTTCCACAGGAGCTTCTTCCACTACTTCCGCAGCAGCCGCCGCAGCTTGTTCAGCCTTCTTAGCCGCTCTTGCGTCCTTACGCATCTGCGCCTTCATTTCCTTCGTGATTACGCGCGCTGCGTCGATTCTTTCACGCATTTCCTGAGGTGTAGGAGGTACGAATGCCGAACCTTCTGCGTTTTCTTCGATAACTTCGTAGCCAGCATCTCTTTCGAGCATCGTAGCTTCCGTTTCGCCGTCGAACATGTGGATGTGGTCAGCGTCGAAGGAAAGGGTCACAACGTCGCGGAGCGCAACTACCGCACGGCTGGAAATCTTCGCGATCATCTGCGTGGAGTTGTCGATAACGGATGCTTCCTTATCTTCGTAGTCAAGTTCGCAGTAGATCTGCGTTTCAGCACCGAGCTTTTCGATAACTTCGATTCTCGCCTTCAAGCTGGTTTCAGGATGCGCCGAAACGAATGCTTCGTCCTGATGGATATCTTCGGGACGAACACCAAGGGTGATTTCCTTGTCCGTGTTCAAATATTCGTCGATATTCTTAATTCTTGCAACGATTGCTTCGGGAAGCTTAATCTTGTTGTTGCCAACGAAGGTAATATAAACGCCGTCGTCTTCTTTCACGAGCTTCGAGCCCTTGAAGAAGTTCATTTGAGGGGTACCGATGAAGCCTGCAACGAACAGGTTTACGGGATAATCGTAAAGGTTCTGAGGGGTATCAACCTGTTGCATGAAGCCGTCCTTCATAACAACGATACGCGTACCCATGGTCATAGCTTCTACCTGGTCGTGGGTGACGTAGATGAAGGTGGTAGCAAGTCTTGCATGGAGCTTGGAAATTTCCGTTCTCATCGAAGCACGGAGCTTTGCGTCCAAGTTGGAAAGAGGTTCGTCCAAAAGGAATACCTTAGGTTCACGAACGATCGTACGGCCGAGCGCAACACGTTGTCTTTGACCACCGGACAAAGCCTTAGGCTTACGGGTAAGGTAATCGGTGATACCGAGGATTTCAGCAGCCGCTTTAACCTTTTGGTCGATGATGTCCTTGTGCACCTTACGGAGCTTCAAACCGAACGCCATGTTGTCGTAAACGGACATATGGGGATACAAAGCGTAGTTCTGGAATACCATCGCGATATCTCTGTCCTTGGGAACAACGTCGTTTACAAGGTTGCCGTCGATGTAGAGTTCACCGGAAGAGATTTCTTCCAAACCTGCGATCATACGAAGGGTGGTAGACTTACCGCAACCGGAAGGACCTACCAAAACGATGAATTCCTTATCTCTGATATCGAGACAGAAATCGAAAACTGCTTGTACACCCGAAGGGTATACTTTGTTGATGCCTTTCAGCAAAAGTCCTGACATAATCTTTTTCCTCCTAAGAAAAAACAATTTTATTCGATAGTAATATTTTACTATATTTTTCTAAAAAAAACAATGGGCAATATTGACAAAGTTCCGCTTTCGTACTGTATAAAATGCACAAAAGCCCACCGCTTTACGGGGGGGGGTGAATTGAAAACTTCGTTTTCGTGAATTGCCCTATCGGGCGTGAATTGATTGCTTCCGCAATCGTGAATTGACGGCAAAGCCGTCGTTGCGGAAAAAATGAATACTGCTTTGCGCCGCTCCCGCCGCAACAATGCTCACCGAAGCGCGGAAAAATAGAGCAAGATGCAAGCAGGAGCAGGCGAACGCGGCTTCCCCGACGGGAGTGTACAAAGACGTACACGAGCAAGAAAAAACGCCCACCGAAGCGCAGAAAATAGAGCAAGATGCGAGCAAGACAAGGCGCGGCGTATTTTTGTGACGTAAGTGTACTAGCCGTACACGAGCAAACAAAAATGCGCCGCAACAAAGTATTGCGACGCATATTCTCTATTTTTATGGAAGGCGTTTGCCGGCGGCGCGGTACAAAGCATACCACTCTTCTCTCGTCAAGGTGACGTCCGTCGCCTTGCAAAGCTCGCCGATGCGTTCGGGCGACGTAGAGCCCACCACTGCCTGCATTCCTGCGGGGTGGCGCAAGATCCACGCAATCGCGATTGCGGCGGGCGTGACGGAATATTTTTCCGCCAAGCGGAAGAGCTCCGCATTCAAGGCAGGGAAGCTTTCGTTCCCGACGAACACTCCTTCGATAAACCCGTACGCCAAGGGCGACCACGCCTGCAAGACGATTTTGTTCTTGCGGCAGTATTCAAGCAGACCTTGCGTTCTGCCAAGCCCTTCGGCATTTTCCATATTAAAGCTCAGCCCTTCGTCGATAATCGGCGAGTGCATCAAAGAGAGCTGCACTTGGTTTGCGGAAACGCGAATCCCAGCCGAGCGCATCATCTCGATCTGCGCAGGCGAGAAGTTGGACACGCCGAACGCGCGCACCTTCCCTTCCGACTGCAAAACATCAAAAGCTTCGTAAATCTCGTCAGGCTCCATCAGCGAATCGGGACGGTGCAAGAGCAGGATATCCAAATAATCGGTGTTCATCCGCTTTGCGCTGTTTTCCACGGACGCCAAAATATGCTCGCGCGAAAGATCGTAGTAGCCGTCGCAAATCCCACACTTCGTCTGCAAAACCAAGCTTTCGCGGGGAATTTCAAGATCCTTCATAGCCAAGCCAAAGACGGTTTCGCTGTCCCCTTTGCCGTAAATATCGGCATGGTCAAAGGTATTCGCGCCCGCTTTCAAGGCTTCGATGATGATCTCTTCGATTTGGCGCAGGGGCTTCCCTGCATAGCGCATTCCGCCGATAACCACTTTGGACGAGCGTACCCCGCCCACGTCTACGTAATTCATACCGTTCTCCTTATATTTTAATCGGTTTTTGACTATTATTTACCCATTATATCCAGTTTTTTCCAGCTCCCCTGCAAGCCCATTTCATAAAGTACGCGATGGAATGCAAAGGACGGCAACGCCTTTTCCAAGTTTTCTATTTCCAGCCTAAGCCGCGAAAAATAGTCGTTAAAGGCGGCGGCAGGCAGTAAATATTTGAGCGCCACAAACAGTGCCATACAGTCGTTATTTCCGTACATGGGTGTACCGTCTTGCCGTTTCGGGAGTTGCAACTTCGGCAAAACAGGCAAACCCTGCGTCAGCCGCACCGTAGGCAAATGCGCGCAGTACGTTCGCTCGCCGTGCGCGGCGATATTGCGGAAGCAAACGGCAAGCTCCATCAGGTTGCAAAGCTCGTTATATGAAACGCCGTATTCCCTTGCAATCTCCTGCCCGTCCGCAGGCTTTAACAGCCGCAAGAACTTAGACGTATTGCCAAACGTCAGCGTGCGTATAAGCGCCCAAAAAGGAACGTGCTTATACGTCTTTGCATAGTAAGCCACGTAGTCGCGATAGCAAGCCGCCCCTGCCTTACAGGACGCGGTGAGCGCCGCCTTACACGTACCGATGATCCAGCGCACGTTTTGCGCTTCCTTGGGATCGGGCGTAAAGTTCTTTTCCTGCAAATACAGCCGCTCATCCACGCCGTAGTACTTGGAAAAAACGTCGGAAAGCATCTCTTTGATGTTGCATTCCACCTGTTGCGTGGCTTCGTAAACGATTTCGCGCAGGCGTTTATCAAAATCAAACAGCGCTTCGATATGCGCGAAGGTCACGCCCTTTCGATAGCGCTTATTTTTTTCTTTGAACAAGCGGTTATAGCCGACGGCAAAGTTGTAGTACCCTTCCCACTTCAAGCGCCGCTTTGCGTGCTTTTCATCGGGAATAATCAACCCGTCCCGTTTCAGCTTTTCAATCTGCTGTTCGCTGCTGAAATATACTTTTTTGCCGATATTTGTCTTACTCATACGACCCCTATCAAAAATGGGAAGTCCATAAATGAACTTCCCGCCGTTCCCGAATGCAAAAACGCCACGGAAATCCTTCTTATATATTATACACAGTTTGCGCCCGTTTGTCAATAGGCAAACAAAAATATTCCGTAAAAAGCTTATCGCAGGACTGCGATAAAGTGAATTGACGGCTTTGCCGTCGTGAATTGCATACCCAGTATGCGTGAATCGCCTAACGGCGTGAATTGCAAACCATAGGTTTGCGTTAAGGCTGTATATAAATTCCCCCATAACGATTGCTTTCTGCAATCAATTCACGTTTTCGACAGAAAACAATTCATGCGACAAACGTCGCAATTCACGAAACCATAGGTTTCTTTTCACGGAAACGCCAGGCGTTTCTCTTACCAGATTTCTTCCGTTTCTTCCGCCGAAGAATAGCCGCATTCGTCGCAAACTTCTATCGTTTCTTCGTCCGCAATCGGCAACCGCCGCATCACCTTTTGGCAAGCGGGACAAACGCGAACGTTGTTGTTCCCCACCCATTCACGTGGCTGGAATTTTTCCGTTTCGTCAATCTCGTGCAAGCGGTAATACACTGGGCAATCCATACGTGCCTTCAACCGTTTTGCAACGTCGTATCCACGCTGATTGAGTTTGGACGTATGTAAAAGAAGCTCGTTCGACGTAAACTCGTCGTAATACACGGTATCATTGAGCGCTATCATCGAACAAAAGGCTTCCTGCCAAGCAAGCGTATTATCAAAGCTTCCATCTTCAAACATCGGCAAACGGTACAAAGGGATTCTCTTCCCACAGGAAAGACAGACAAACGGACTTTCCATCGCGCCTTTTTCCGTCCACATCTCGACACCGCTTCGACTTTCGCACGCGCAACCGTCATCCCCTTCCACCAAAACGCGGTAAGAAATCTCAAAAAACTCTTCCACGTTTGCTCTTTCCTTAGCAACGAACGGCAGATCGTTCTTTTTATCCAAGGAATCTCTCATCGGCGTGTACACGTTGCAAACGTATACAGCGTTTGTGTTCGGTTCTATCGTACCGATGATTTGACCGCTATATTTGCACAGCATTAAGAACCAAGAAAGGCGGCTCGTTGCTATATCTTCCTGCGCGCGAAGCTCTTTCTTCGGCGTAAATCTAAACTCTACTAAATACATACCTGCCTACCTTCTTTTTAATTTTTGCGCCGAATTACTTAATCTCGACGCCGCCAAAAATACAGCCGCCCTTGATATAGAGCGTAGGTCCGCTCGTTCTATCCTTTGCATGATCGGTCACCCCACCGAAAACGCAAGCAGTATCCACCTTCACTCGAACGGAATCGGGCACGATAATGTCCACACCGCCAAAGAGCGTAAAGATTTCGATGGTGCAATCCTTGGTAATGATCGCCTTCGACAGGTCGCAGTCCACGCCGCCAAAAATTGCCACAAACGAGCCCCCTTCAAAGGGCAACCCCGAAAAATCCAGCTCCTGCCCCGAGAATACGGCACACACGTGCTTCTTCGCGTCGTCGTTTTCCGTCTTTTCCGACGTATCGCTCTCTTCCTGTTCAGGTTGCACAGGGTCGGGTTCTTTGCTCTCTTGCTCAGGTTGTGCTGGGATTTGCGCAGGCGCATCCGTGCTCTCGCTTGCGCTGGAAGTTTTCTTCAACGATTTTACCAGTACGCTCACGCCAGCAATCACAATGAGCGCAGGAAGCACGAGCTTCCACGCCCAGGAAACGTCGAGCACGTCGCGCACCATCAAAAGGAGGGTAATGCCAACAATAAGACTGATTACACAGCCCGTCTTATCCTTTTGCGTAAACAGCCCGACGAAGGACGGAACAATGATAAACAGCGTCCACCAACCGTCGAAAAATATATCAATGTTCGTGATCTCAAAAGCGTTCAGCGCATAGATTCCGCCGATTGCAATCAAGACAATGCCTAAAATAATGCTTGTAATCTTCTTCATCTTTTCACCTTCTATTCTTCGATTTTGAACAGGCTGTAATATTCGCCCGTACGCTCGATTTCCACTCTGCCCTGCATATAGTCGACAAGCCCTGACTGGAACTCGTCCGCCGCCGCTTTTTTAACGGCAACCACAAAGAGCACCTTTGCCCCGTAATCGGAAGAAAGCAGGGTACAGGTATGCGTTGAGAAGTATTTTTGCACGGAATCAATCCCCGTGTAATCCACTTCCACAGCAAGCTCCACGCACATCTCTAAGCTACGGATATCCGCCGCCGCAAGGTTCTCCGCCGCCGACGAAGAATAGGCGCGCACCAAGCCGCCTGCCCCGAGTTTTATTCCCCCGAAATAGCGTACCACCGCCACCGCCGTTTCAAAAAGCTTCTTGTTTTTGAGTACGTCCAAAATGGGCATACCTGCCGTCCCCTGCGGCTCTCCGTCGTCCGAAAAGCGTTGCAGGTTTCCTATCTTATCGGCAACGAACGCGAAACAGCAATGGGTGGCAAAGGGGTGCATCCCACGAATTTCCGCGATAAACGCCCTTGCTTCTTCTTCGCTTTCGACGTGTTGCGAATAGGTCAAAAACCGAGATTTTTCTATAATTTTTTCCGTTTCCATTCGTCCGTGAACGGTTAAAATTGCCTTTTCCATACTCCCCATTATGTCAAAAAGGCAGGATGTCCCTGCCTTTTATTCTTATGCTACGATAATTTTCAAATGTACCTTTTTGCCTTTGTGGAGCACAAATTCCTTCGCAGGAATGGGCATATTCCCGTCCGTCACCTTCGTTTCGTCCACGGAAACGCCGCCCTGCTCGATAAGTCTGCGCGCTTCGCCCTTAGACTTGGCAACGCCTGCCGCCACCATTACGTCCACAACCGTCGCAACGTCCGTCACTTGCTTGGTGAGAAGCTCCGCATCGCCGCCGCCGAACGCCGCCTTTGCTTGGCTCTCCGCCAAAACCGCCGCTTCTTCGCCGTGTACTTCCTTGGTGAGCTCAAACGCCAACACTTCCTTTGCCTTGTTGATACGTTCGTCGCGGTGCGCGCAAAGCTCCTTGATTTGCTCCACAGGCAGGAAAGTGAGCAGCATCATGCACTTTTCCACGTCGTCATCTGCCGTGTTGCGCCAGTATTGATAGAACTCGTACGGCGTCGTCTTGCTTGCATCCAGCCAAACCGCGCCCTTTGCAGTCTTGCCCATCTTCTTGCCGTCCGACGTCGTGAGCAGCGTAAACGTCATCGCAAACGCAGGCTTTTGCTCCTTGATACGAATCAAGTTCGCGCCCGCCAAGATATTGCTCCATTGATCGTCGCCGCCCAGCTCAAGCGAGCAGCCGTATTTTTGATACAGGTACAAGAAGTCGTACGCCTGCATCAGCATGTAGTTGAATTCCAAGAAGGAAAGCCCACGCTCCAAGCGTTGCTTGAAGCACTCCGCAGAGAGCATTCTATTCACCGAGAAATGCGCCCCGATCTCACGCAGGAAATCGACGTAGTTGAGCCCCAACAGCCAGTCGCCGTTGTCCACAACGATTGCCGCGTTCTCCCCTTCAAAGCTGATAAAGCGGGACATTTGCTTTTTGAAGCATTCGACGTTGTGACGAATGGTTTCCTTTGTCATCATGCTGCGCATATCCGTTCTTCCCGAAGGGTCGCCGATCATCGCCGTGCCGCCGCCGATCAAAATGATAGGCTTGTGTCCAGCCTGCTGCATATGGTGCATCGCGATGAGCTGCATAAAGTGCCCCACGTGCAGGGAATCCGCCGTAGGATCGAAACCGATATAGAAAGGCACGCTCTCTTTTCCGAGTTTTTCGTACAGCTCGTCTTCAAAAACCGTCTGCTTGATAAATCCGCGTTCTCTCAGCGTATCCATTACGTTTTTTGCCATATTCTTACTCCTTTTTTTCGCCGACAAGCGACTACTGATTAAAGCTTTTGCTTTAATTTACAACATTTTTCACCGTTTGTCAAGCGTTTGACGGGGGATACGCGTCGATTTTTGGCATAGAAAACTTGACAAAATCCGTCAGGTATTGTATAATTATACTTAAAAGGAAGGGGGCAGGTGTGCGATGAAGTTTCAAAACGTACTTGATATGCTGTTTGAGCTGTTAGAAAAAAGAAAGGTGACGGCTACGTATTTTTCAAAAAAATACGGAGTTTCCGTGCGGACGGTCTACCGCTACGTAGACGAGCTGAAAAGCGCGTTGCCCGTCGAGATTACACGCGGCAGAAGCGGCGGCATTGCCCTGCCCGACTGCTACAAGCTGCCCGTAGGCTACATGACCAACGAAGAATACGGCGCGACCTTGGAAGCACTGGATATGGCGTACTGCGCCACCGCCGACGAACGGTTTTTGACCGCACGAGAGAAAATTGCCGCCGAATACAAGCCCGACGAAGACGAGCTGAAAGAAGATTCTTCCGATTACGAAGACGAACCCGTAGACGAACAAGCCGCAGAAGCGCTTTAATTTTTCCCTACCTTTGCCAAAGGCAAGCCGTTTCATTTTGCATATCCAAGCAATTAAGCGGATATAATAATACCGAAAGTGAAAAACACGGACGGTATTTTTTATGCAAAAAATCTTATTTACGGGCGGCGGCAGCGCAGGACACGTGATCCCCAACGTCGCATTGATACAAGAGCTCCAAAAAACAGGCGAATACGATTTGTGCTATTTTGGTACAAGCGGCATTGAAAAGGGGTTGATCACGCCGCTAAAAATCCCCTATTTTACCTATGCCGCGCCTAAGCTGAAACGGGGTTGTAGCTTTGATGCCATCAAGAACAATCTTGCCATCCCCCACCGCTTTTTGCAGGCAATCTCGACGGCAAAAAAGAAGCTGCAAGAAATCCGCCCCGACGTCGTATTTTCCAAGGGCGGCTACGTTGCTCTACCCGTCGTCTATGCGGCGGCAAGGCTCGGTATTCCCTGCCTGACGCACGAGAGCGATCTCTCCCCAGGGCTTGCAAATAAGCTCATGGCAAAAAAATGCAAGCGGGTACTCACCGCCTTTCCCGAAACCGCAAAGCGGTTTTCTCGCGGCGTATATTGCGGTCAACCCCTGCGCGGAGAGCTGTTTGGCAGGTCGAAGTCCGCGGCAAAAAGAGAGCTTACAGGCGGCACGCAACGAAAAGTGATTTTAATCTTCGGCGGCGGAAGCGGCAGCGCGGCAATCAACGACACTATAAGAAAGCTTGCCCCTGCCCTTTGCCGTAAGTACTATCTTTTACACGTTTGCGGCAAAAACGGAACGCTACAATCCAGCCTGAAAAACTACCGTCAATTTCCTTTCATCAAGGACATGGGTGCGGCTTATGCCGCCGCCGACCTGATTATTTCGCGCGCAGGCGCAGGCGCAGTTTTTGAAACGCTCGCCTTAAAAAAGCCTGCGATTTTTATTCCGCTTGAAGGGCAAACGCGCGGTGATCAAATGGAAAACGCGCGCTATTTTTCCGAGAAACAGCTTTGCTACCTGCTTCCGCAAAGCCGCTTAGACGAGCTGCCTGAAACCATCGAACGGGCGCTTGCGGACAACGGCTTAAAAGAGCGGCTACTCACCGCTCCTTATTCGTCGGGCACAAAGCCCGCCCTGCAAATCATTCGTGAATGCTTACAGGCGGAAAACCGCCCATGAAACAAGCTTACGACCTGCCTACCTACCGTTCTAAGACGCGTAAAAAAATAAGACGGCGAGCCAAACTGCTCGCCGCCCTTGCCCTTGTTTTGGGAATTGCCGTTTTTCTATTCATCGGTTTCCAACGGAACGTCACCCGTGTTTTGGTTTCCATCAGCGAAGCGACCATGCGCGCTTCCACAACCGTGGCGGTGAACGACGCCGTCTACTATACCCTTTCGGACGAGCTTCGCTACGAAGACCTTGTCACCGTCGAGCGTGATAGCGCAGGCGAGATCGTGTCCGTTTCCGCAAACGCCTTGAAGATAAACAAGATTGCGCGGGATACGGCGTCCATTTCCCAGTCCAACCTAAAAAGCCTGAGCCTGAACGGCATTCCCATACCGCTCGGAGCGCTGACAGGCATCGAAGCGTTTGCAGGGCTTGGGCCGCAAATCCCCTTTCGAATTATCCCCGTCAGTAGTGTTTCCTGCGACTTTTCTTCCGAGTTCGAAAGCGTGGGCATCAACCAAACCAAGCACAGCATCTACCTGCACGTAATTGCCGACATCAGCATCGTTATGCCGTCGAGAACGGAAAACTTTGCCGTCACCACCGAGATACTCGTCGGGGAGTTCGTCATCGTCGGCTCCGTCCCTGAAACCTACTTACAGACGGACGTTTTTGGAAACAAGCTACCGCTATAACAGGGCGACGCTTAATTCTTCTTCGTCTTTGCCTTGAACAGAAATGCCATAATCAGTGAAAAAATCACCGCCGCCGTGACGCCTGCCGACGCGGCGGAAAACGCGCCCGTCACCGCCCCGAACCAGCCTTCCTCCGCGCCCTGCATTGCGCCCTTTGCAAGCAAGTAGCCAAAGCCGCTAATCGGCACGGTCGCCCCTGCGCCTGCAAAATCGACCAGCTTTTGGTACAAGCCCAGCCCCTGCAACACTACGCCAGCAAGCAAAAAAGTCACCAAGATTTTCCCTGCCGTCAAGTCCGTCAAATTGATCACCACTTGCGCAATCATACAAATAAGACCGCCCACGGCAAACGCCTTGACAAAATCAAACACAAGCTCCCAAATTTCCGCAAACATACTTTCCACCCATTCCTTAAAGCACTTTTCTCTGCTTTTACAGTATGTAAAAAGGAACGCATTTTCATGCGTTCCTTGTTTGTTTTTAGGCTTATTTTTCAATCCAGTTGCCCTTACGGTATTTATACATACCGTTAAAATAGTCTACCACCGAAGTGTTGTTTTTCACAAACGCGCTAACGGGGTACTGTTGCGCCGCCGAAAGCTGAAATGCCGCTCTCCAAATCTCGCAAGGGGCGAAAAACCGTTCGCTCTCTTCTAAGCCTTCCGCCATTAAATACGGATAGACGGTGCGCGCCGCTTTCCGATGTTCCGCAAGGGATTGCGCAAAGCTCGTACCCTGCGAAGCTTCCACGCCCGACTCTCCGTACGCCACAGCCTTTTGCGTACCCGTCAACTGCTCGTACGTTTTGAGCGCGTCGTCCGTATAGACAAAGCGCAAAAACGCTTGTGCAAGCGGCAGCTTCCACTCTTCCACGTTCGCTTTAATGAACGCGGACGAGCGCAAGCAATCGAGCGTCGTATTTTCGATAGGCGCGTCCTCGCTTGCCTTTGGCAAGGGCATCCAACCAAAGCGCGTTGATTTTGGCAAAGGCTCGCCCGAAGCTTCACCGTCCGTATTTTCTTCGCTGGCATCTTGCGTCGCGTATTCGTAAGCGCCCTGCCACCAAGAGCCATCCATCAGCATGGCAATCTCTCTTTCGCCGTCCAGCCCTTCCACAAACACCTTTCGTGCCGACGACTGCGACTTTACAAACTCTTCCGTGAAGGTCAAGTTTCCGTAATAGCCGTTCTTCTTTTCCGTCAATTCTTCGATAAAGGACAAGGCGTGGTAATTTCCCGCCGAGCGCGCCAGCTCGTAGCCGTTTTCCTGTGTAATGATAGTAGCCTGTTCGTCTTGGGCAAAGCCGCCGTTTTTAATTACGCCAAGGTTTGTAGCCTTTCCGTCTAAGGTGTAGCTAAGTAGCGTTTGCTCGTAGCCGTTTTGCGTTGCCGCCAAGCCGCCCGCAAGCCACGTAAAGTACGTTTCATACTCCGCGCCGCCCCAAAGCACAGGGATATTTCCGTCTTTCGCTATATACTTGCAAAGCGTAAAAAACTCGTCGTACGTCGCGGGCAAGCCGTCGTCCCACGTATCCGCTTTTCCGTCCGCGCCAAGCGAAATCGGCATACCCGTGTCCGCAACGAACGGATTTTCTTCCGTTCCGTCCTTTGCAAAGAAATAGCCTTTTTCTTCAAACAAATCGTAGTTGTACACAAACCCCACCGAGCCAAAACGATCGGGCAAAGCGTAGTACTGTTTTTGCGTTTCTTCGCCTACGCCGTAATACTCCTTTTGCGACGGCAAAAGCTTGCTTTCGACGTTCCGTTCTTCCGTTTCCTGTTCATAAACAAGGGGGCTAATTTCCGCAAGCGCGTTTTCTTTTTGCAGAGCACGAACGTCCGCATCAAAGGCAAAATACACTTCTTCACGCCCTTCGAGCAGTTCGCTCGGGCTATTCACAAATTCCGCCGCCGTATGCAGGATTACCACCTGCACCCCTTTCTTTCCGTCCTCCCAACAGGTATCTTGGGCGTGCAAGGCTTCAAAACGTTCCTTCATCGTATTCAGCCAAAGCATATCCTGCGTATACGCGCTGTTGTAGACGTAGAGCTGCGTACGTGCCACGTCGTCGTCTTCGACGGGATACACGGGGGGGGAATGCTCCTGTTGCGGCGCGCACGCCCCGCACGCAAACAGCATTGTGCCGCCAAGCAGCAACGCCCCGATTTTTAAGCTCTTTTGCTTCATACGCTCTCCTTTTTGCCTGTAAAGCTTTCACAAGCTTTATCAGTATACCACGGTTTTTTCTTTTTGGCAAGTGTTTTCCAGCAATATCCCAACCCACCGCGTAAAAGAAAAGCACGCCTTGGGCGTGCTCCTATTTTTTTCTATATGTCTATTTCAATGGAAACTGCGTGCGATATACAGGGAATACTTTCCCCCTGACCGCTCGAAACGGTGGACAAAAGCGCGCCCGTCGCGGCAAACAGCATACGCCGAATTTCCCCTTTTTTGAGCTTCTCGTATAAATACGAGCCGAACACCACCGCACTACATCCCGCGCCGCTACCGCCTTGAAACTCGTCTTCAATCACGTTATAGATAATCTCGCCGCAATCGACGTGATTTGGCTCTACGTCCACGCCCTTTTCCCAAAGCAAATCCTTCATCAGCCGACTTCCGAGCGCGCCCAAATCCCCTGTGACAATAAGGTCGTAGTAGCGCGCGTCACGCTCCATATCCTGTAAATTAGTCAAGATGGTATCCGCAGCCGCCGTTGCCATTGCCGCACCCATATTGTTGACGTCGGTGATGCCGTAGTCCACCACTCGCCCAAGCGTTGCGGCGGTGATTGCAGGGATTTTTTTACCTTGAAAACAGGATTTATCCCCACCCATGTCCGCAATCAGCGTTGCGCCTGCGGCGGTGACCGTCCACTGCGATTGCGGCGGCCGCGTATTGCCAAGCTCTAAGGGATAGCGGTATTGCCGCTCTGCGGACGAAAAGTGACTGCCCGTTGCCGCCACCGCCCTTTTGATATATCCGCCGTCCACGAGCATTGCCGCCAGCGCCATACTCTCCGTCATCGTCGAGCAGGCGCTATACGTTCCAAGAAAGGGAAAATCAAAATCCCGCGCCGTAAAGGACGCTGAAATGATTTGATTGAGAAGATCCCCCGAAATGAGAAGATCGACGTCTTCTTCCGTCAAGCCGCCGTTTTCGATCGCCTTCCGAACGGCAAAAGTGAGCATTTTACACTCCGCCTTTTCGTAGGTATCTTCCCCGAAGGTATCTTCCAGTAGCGCTTTATCCACAAAATTACCCACCACACCCGCGCATTCCTTCGGGCCGGCTATCGTGCCGGTTGCAACAATTCTCGGCTTGTTTTGAAAAACAATCGTATGCCCTTTCATATCGTTAGTATTGCTTTTTTGCCTATTTTTTATACAAAAAAACACGCAAAAAATGCGTGTTTTTTAGCGTTTTTTTGTATGTTTTTTTACTTAATTACACCCTTTTTTATGATGATATTTGCGTAAATCGCTTCTTCGCCCGACGCGATAACGGCATACGCTTGCTTTGCACGTTCATAAAAAGCAAACCGCTCCAAATTGCCCGCGCGCAGGTTATCGTCGTTCTTATTTGCCGTTTCAAAGTATTCCGCCCAAATGGTCGGCGTAGGATCGCCCTGCGTCGTTTGCATCAGCAAGAAATTTTTATCCGCATAAGTATCGAGTGGAATCAGCTTTAAGATCGCGTCCAAAAGCTGAACGCCGCCCAAGCCGTCCGCGCGAATACAGCGCTTGCCGTAATTCTCCGCAGGGAAGTTTGCGTCTGCAATCACGATTTCATCACCATGACCCATTTCGCAAAGCACTTTCAAAAGTTCAGGGGATATAATTTTGGGTACGTTTTTAAGCATAATAACCATTCCTTTATGATTTTATTATCCCTATTATACCATACCCAAACAAAAAAATCCATAGAAAATGCAAAAGTTTTTTGCCTTTTTTTATCCCCTATTCAAAACCACCGCTTTATAGTCTTCAACGCGTACACGGTACGCCCTTTTCGATTATAGCAATAAATATAACAACCCAACAATCGTACCCGAAAGCGCACCAAAGACGATGATCGGCCCTGCGACGATAAACATCTTTGCCGCCATACCGTAGACGTAGCCTTCCGTCTTAAACTCCATCGCAGGCGAGCAAACGCTGTTGGCAAAGCCTGTAATCGGCACGATCGAGCCTGCGCCTGCGTGCTTACCGATCCGATCGTACACGCCAAGCCCCGTTAAGAGCGTTCCTAAAAAGATGAGCGCTATACTTACCGTACCTGCGAGCTCATCCCCCGAAAGCCCCAACGCCTCTTCAAAAATCACTCGCAAAAACTGACCGATGGTACAGATCAAGCCCCCAACCAAAAAGGCGCGCAAGCAGTTTTTGAAATGCTTTGTCGGTGGATCGAAGGAATGGACGTAGTCGATATAATTTTGATTAAAGTTCTCATTGTCCTTGCCCGTCATTTTTCTTCTCCCTTTACCGTACGAACGCCGTCGCTTGTTCTTACCCCCTGCGGATAAAAGGTTTCCCTTTCCGTCAAGTTCGTTGTTGTATCTTTGTTTCCGTTTCGTTTCATATTGGCAGTTTGCGAAAAAGAAAAAAAAGTATGCAAAAAGACAGGCAAAAAACGCCTGCCTTTCTCAACTTTTCGTATTCAACGCGTACCTGCTATGTTAAAATTCCGATTTTGTTTCGCGCGAGAAGAGCTTTTTGATGAGCTCGTCGCATCTTTCACGGTTGGTTTTTCCGTTCGCTTCGCCGTAGCACAGCTCGTATACCGCGTCCGTCAAAGGCATCTCTACGCCGTAGCGTTCCCCCAGCATTTTCATCGCAGCGCTGGTGGGTACGCCTTCCGCAAGCTTGGGGAACTTTTCCCCTTTTACGATCATTTCGCCAAAACCGCGATTGTGCGAATATTGACTAAACAGCGTCGCTTCATAGTCGCCCAAATGCGCCAAACCGAACGCCGAAAGCTCGTTGCCGCCCATCGCTTTGATGAGCCGCGCCACTTCCCACGCACCGCGCGCCATCAACGCGCCTTTGAGCGCGCCGTAGCCACAGCCGTCGAGCACGCCTGCCACAATCCCCATCACGTTCTTTGCCGCCGCGCCGATCTCCGTGCCGATCAAATCCGAGCCGTAATAGAAACGGATCAAATCGCTGCGGAACTCGCCCGCGAGCCTTTTCTTCAACTCGTCGTTTGCCGAGTCGATAACCATACAATTCGGGATACCCTGCGTAAACGCTTGGATATGCCCAGGACCCACCCAAACGGCAATATTATCAGGGGAAACGCCGCTTTGCGTAAGTACTTCCGAAAGGCGCGAGCCCGTCGAAACTTCAATCCCTTTCATGCAAAGCACGAAGGTTTTTTCCTTGCCGCCGCAAGCAATTACCTTTTCCATAAACCCACGCAAGCCCTGCGACGAGATGGAAATCACGATCAGCTCCGCGTGATCCACCGCCTTTTGAAGGTCGGACGTCAAGCAAATACGGGAATCGAGCGTCACGTATTCATTCTTGCCCGTATCACGCAAGACCTGATAGGAATAATCGTCTTCGGGACCCCACGAACAAACGTCGTTGCCCTGACTGCAAAGATACCATGCGATAAACGAGCCCCAACGCCCGCAACCGAGTACGGATATTCTCATAATTCATTTCTCTCCACAAAAGCGCGCGTCAGCGTCACGTCGTCGGTGTACTCGATTTCCGAGCCAACGGGAATCCCGTGCGCCAAACGGCTGACCTTGACCCCCAAGGGCTTGATGAGCCGAGCCAAATACATTGCCGTAGCGTCCCCCGAAACGTCGGGATTGGTGGCAACAATCACTTCCTTCACGTCCTTTTCGCCCAGCCGAGCCAACAGCTCGCGAATGCGAATATCGTTCGGGCCGACGCCCGCCATCGGGTCGATCGTACCGTGCAGAACGTGGTAAACGCCCTTGAACTCGTGCAACTTTTCAATCGCCGAAACGTCGCGCGGCTCTTTGACAACGCAAATCACGCTGCTATCGCGCACTCGGCAAATTCCGCAGACGTCGTCTTCGGTAAAGCTACCGCACACCGAGCAATAGCGCACCTTCTTCTTGACAGACAAAATCGCGTCCGCAAATTCCTTCGCTTCCGCTTCCGTCATATCGATGATCTTATAGGCGTACCGTTGCGCCGTCTTTTTTCCGACACCAGGCAAACGAGAAAACTCGTTCACCAGCTTGCCGATGCTCTCGATCATGATTTCCATAGCTTATAAAAGTCCCCCAAGTCCGCCCATGTTGCCGAACTTACCCATCTTTTCTTCGTAGACCTTATCCGCTTTCGTATAACCGTCGTTGATCGCCGCCATGATCAAGTCTTCCAAAAGCTCGATATCGTCGGGATCGACCACGCTTTCGTCAAGCTCGATGCCGTTGATGATTTTCTTGGCGTTCATGTAGACCACGACCGCTTCGTTTGCCGCCGTGCCGACCACTTCCCAATCGTCAAGAAGCGCCGCCGTCTTCTCCATTTCTTCCTGCATCTTCTTTGCCTGTTGCATCAATCCGTTCATGCCGCTATTGCCGCCTTTATATCCTGCCATGATTTTTCTCCTTACTTAATTTCTATATTCGTGGACGGAAAGCTTTCTTTGAGCTCGTTAAAGCTCTTGGTAAAGGTATCCGTCTGTTTGCCTTTCAAGCGTACGTCAAACTGCCCTGCGCCAACGCCGATCATCTCAAACGCCTGTGCAATGAGCGCAAAATGCTCGGGCTTGGTCATCGAGTTGAACATCGTTTCGCTATCGGTAGCGAGCACCAAAACGCCGTCGTCGTAGGACGGCTCAGCGTCCATACACATCGTGAACAGCACCCCGTTTCTACCCGTCTTTCTCAGCGTTCTCAGGAAGAGCCCAAACGTCGCCTTTGCATCCCCCGTCGGCGCTTGCTTCACCACGGGAGCAGCCGCCTGCGCGATCGGTTTCTCGATGGGCTGAACGGGCGTTTCTTCCACCGCCTTTTGGACGGGAACAGCCGCCTTTTGCTGGGGAGCAGCCGCCTTTGGCGGCACGCTTACAATCGGCTCGTCGTACATAGACGGAGTGTCAAAAATCGGCGGCTCGTCATAGACAGGCGCATAGTCTTCCACCACCGCAGGTTTTTCTTCTTTTTTCTGCTTCGCCGCAGACATGGGTGTGGTTTCCGCTACTTTTGCAGGACTGCTTGCCGCAGCCACCGTCCCGATATTGCCCGTAGCAACCGCCTTTTCAAGCAGCTCGATCCGCGCCAAAAGCGCGTCCGTATCCACATCCGTTTGCGGCATACTCGCCTTGCAAATCGCCGTTTCAAAAATCACGCGCGGAAGCGTGGAATATTTCAACTCGCTCTCCGCTTTCGCAAAAATTTCCGTCGCTCTAAGGAGCATATGCGGTTGCGCGTTTTTCGCCACTGCCGCAAGCTGTTCATAGTCCGCCTTCGGCAAAGCAAGCAACGTCTGCGCACTCTTACACGAGCGAGCAATGGCGCATTCGTTCAAGAAGTTCAAAACGTCCGAAACGAGCATCCCTACGCTCTTTCCCGAAGCCAAAAACGCTTCTGCCGTTTCCAGCGCCAAACCTGCATTCCCTTGCAAAATAGCATCGCAAAGTGCGCACACGCCGTCAAAGTCCGCGCTGCCAAGCACCGCCGTCACGTCCTTATACGTCAGCTTTCCTTCGCTGTACGAAACGCAGGTATCCGCAATCGAAAGCATATCACGAACGCTCCCTGCACCTGCGCGCGCGATTGCCGCAATCGCTTCCCCGTCGTACTTTTTCCCGATGCTATCAAAAACCTTTTTCAGTTGCTTTTCCAAATCCGCTTGCGGAATGAGCTTGAAGTCAAACCGCATACAGCGAGAAAGAATGGTCGGCGGAATCTTATGCGATTCGGTCGTTGCCAGAATAAACACCGCGTGCGCGGGCGGCTCTTCGAGCGTCTTCAAAAGAGCGTTAAACGCCTGCATGGAAAGCATGTGAACTTCGTCCACAATGTACACCTTGTACTTCCCTGCCACGGGCGGATACTGCACCTTTTCGCGAAGATCGCGCATCTCGTCCACGCCGTTGTTGGAAGCGGCGTCAATCTCGTTAATATCCAAGTTTTCAGGACGGGCGAGCGCCTGACACGCCGCGCACTTTCCGCACGGCGAGCCGTCTACGGGGCTTTCACAGTTGATTGCCTGCGCGAAAATTTTCGCAATACTCGTCTTACCCGTTCCGCGCGGGCCGCAAAACAAATATGCGTGCCCGATACGTCCGCTTTCGATTTGGTTTTTCAGTACCGTGACGATATGTTCCTGCCGAACGACGTCCGAAAGGCTCTTCGGTCGGAAGGTACGGTATAATGCCAAATGCGCCATATTTTTCTCCTTTGTAGGCTACTATGCCTTGTTCATCGAAACAGGTATTTGCATACCTGCCCCACTCGTTTTACGTTTACTTCGTCTTGCCAAGTAGATTTTCAATCTTCTTCTTACTTCTTTGCAGGGCGTTGTCAATGCTCTTTTCGTTCTTTTTCGTAATCTCGCACATCTCCGCCACGCTATATCCCTTCATATAGAGCATCAGCACGCGAAACTCAAAATCGGAAAGCGCTTCGTTGATTTTTCGAAAGAACTCTTCCCCGTTTTCGCGGTCGATCATCTCTTCCAAGGGGTCGGCAACAGGCAAATCTACGTCCACGTCGAATAGAGAAACGTAGTTGTTCAGCGGTTTGTTTTTCAGCCGTCCCGACGCCTTGACCGCGTCCAAGATCCTACGGGTCACGCAAAGGTAGGCAAAGCTCTTAAAGCGCATCGAACCAAAAACGTAATCCTTCACCGCGCCGTAGAGCGCAATCATTCCTTCTTGGATTAGGTCTTCCATATCGCCGCCTGCAAGGAAGTAGCCGCGCGCGATACTCCGCACCATGCTGGTATAGCGCAAAAGCAAGGCTTCCATCGCCTGCGAATCACTATTCCGCGCCGCCACAACCAAGTCTTCGTCGGACACCTGCCCCATGCTTTTTACTTTTTTATCCTGTTTTTTCATCGTTTAGAGCCTTTTTCGCAGCACTTCATACGCCGCAATCCCGAGCGCTACCGAAGCATTGAGCGAGTTCACCTTTCCCTGTAAGGGCAAGGAAAGCACCTTGTCGCATTTTTCCTTCGTCAAACGCTTCACGCCGCTATCTTCACCGCCGACAATCAGCGCAACGTTCCCCGAAAAATCTTCCGCGTAAATATCTTCGCCGCCCGCTTCCAAGGCGTACACCCAGTAGCCGCTTTTTTGCAACTTTTCGATCACTTGATTTAAGTTGGCAACGCGCGCCACCTTCATGTGCTCAGCCGCGCCCGCAGAAATACGGATAACGCTCTCCGTCACAGGCGCGCCGCCCGTCTTCGGAATCACGACCCCATCCGCACCGGCGCACTCCGCCACACGGATGATACTGCCTAAATTGTGCACGTCTTCAATCCCGTCGCAAAGAATAATAAAGCCGCCTTTTTCGCTCTTTTTACTCTCGATAATCTCATCAACGTCGTAATATTCGTAGTCGGTCGTGAACGCCACAACCCCTTGATGTCTGCCCGTTTCGCTCTCTTTTTCGAGCACTTTTTTATCGACGAACTGCACGCGCACGTTGCGTTTACGCGCTTCCGCGAAGATAATCCCCAGCGAGCCCTGCGGCGAGCCGTTCGATCTCTCCATCAAAATTTTATCTACGTTTTTGCCCGTTTTCAATAATTCGATAACGGCGTTTCTGCCTTCCGTTTTCATCCTTTTTCTCCTGTTTTTATCTTCGCTCAATGGGTGGGCTTGTAGGGCGTTGCCACCTTTTGTGCTTGAAACAACTGCTCGTCCGCCTTATCCATTAGCTCGGTGAGCCGCTCGTTTTGCCCCGTCAAGTACAAGTACCCCAGCACCGCTTCCAGCCCCGTTGAACGGTTGTACGCCGCCGCCGAAGCGTTCTTGCTCTTGGTTGCCTTTTTGGCGTTTCTGCCCCGCTTGTAAATCTCCGTTTCCGTTTCGGTAAACGTCGGCTCAAGCGCCGCCAAAAACGCGCTTTGCCCTTCCGCCGAAACAATCTTCGACGCCGCGCGTTGGTAATCCGCCGCCGACCCTTGCGATGAGCGCAATAGGCGCGTGCGAACGTAAAGCGAATACACCGCGTCACCCACAAAAGCGAGGGTCACGGGATTGAGTTGTCTTGCTTCCGCTTCCGTCAGCGTTTGCGCAATCATCTTGCCACTCCTTTTCTCGGCTCGGTGCTTTGCCGCCAGAAGCCGTTTTCATCATACGTATTCCATTATAACATAATGGAAAGGCTTTTGCAAGCATTTTTCAAAAAATCTTACGTTGCGGCAAGATTTTTGATCTCGGAAAGCACCCCCGTCGCAATCGCTTCCGCAAGCGCGGCGCAAAAATTGCCGTCGGCAAGCAACTCATCGTCCTTCGGGTTAGACAAAAAACCGCATTCGACAATCACGGACGGGGGGGTGATTTTCAACATATAGTAATCCCCCGCGGCGGCAACGCGCGGCTTCACTCCCTGCTTTTCATAGAGCACGTTCAGCTCCTTTTGCAGACTCTCGGCAAGCGCTTTGCTTTGCGGATTTTCCTTTTCAAAGAATACCTGCCCCCCACGTGACGCCGATGAAGGGTAAAAATTTTGATGAATAGATACCACGAAGGTGGGCGCGGCGCGTTCACAAATTTCCTTGCGTTTTTCTAAGTCCCGACGCTTAAAACCAGGCAAGGTTGTACCATACAAGCCTTGGTCGGTCGTGCGGGTCATCGTCACCGAAAAGCCTGCGTCGGTCAGCCTATCCTTCAAAAGATAGGCAATCGAGAGATTGACGTCGCTCTCTTTTCGCTTCGTCTTCACACCGACCACGCCGCCGTCAATTCCGCCGTGCCCTGCATCCACTACGAGCTTTAATTCCGTCACCCCAGCCACTGCGGCAGGCGCGCTGAGCGCGCGAAAGCAAACTCCCACCACAAAGCAATACCCGATCGCCAACGCAAGGGCGATCCCCAACATTCTTTTTTTTGTATTTTTCATACCTTATGGTATGCGATAAATCGGCAATTCATGCTCAATTCGTGCGACCTGCACTTTCGACAAAATCAGCAACCCTTCGCCTTCCTTTCTATTTTTTCCACCATAAAAAGGGGTTATACTACCGATATGAAAGTATTTTTAGGATTTTTTTGGCTCTGCGCGCTCTTCGCGCTTTGCTTTTTAAGCGTACATACCGTACTGTATTTTTTACACCGAACGCAAGGACGAAAAAAGCCGCCCGTGCCGCCGCCTGCACCGCCACCACCCGAACCCGTTTACTACATCGTGGAAAAGCGTAGCCGCAAAAAGAACGTCTACTCCGCGCCCAAGAAAATTAAATTTGAATAGCCGATATTTTAAGAAACAAAAAAACGCCCGTCAAAAGGCGTTTTTTCTTTTCAATCCGTACCTGTATAGGGGAAATTAGTCTTCGTCAACGTATTTTTCCATATTTTCGCCGTCCGACCAAAGGCGTTCCAGGTGGTAGAACAAACGAGTATCGTCGTTGAAGATATGCACGATTACGTCGCCGTAGTCAATTACGCCCCATCTGCCGTCACGCACACCTTCCGCGCGGGTGGGCTCGATGCCAAGCTCCTTTTCCACAAGCTCTTCCACGCGCTCGCCCATCGCCTTAATTTGCGCCGCGCTGCCCGCGCTTGCGATTACAAAATAATCGCAAAGAGAAGTACGCTCGCGCACGTACAGCATTACGATATCTCTGCCACGCTTTTCCGAAAGCGCCTTACACGCCGTCAACGCCAGTTTTTTGCTATTCGTCATTTCTTCCATAATTTTTCTCCTTTTGATAGTATTCTCTCGCCGCCAAGGTAATGCCGTAGACGGGCATCCCCGACCGTGTTAAATATTCCACCGTATCTTCCAGCGCCGCCAAAAGACAGGCGTCTAAGTCTTCCCAAAAGAGTTTTCGCAAGCGCTCCACGCCTGGATAACTCCGCTCTTCTTCCACAAGATCCGCCAAAAACACAAGCTTGTCTAAGACGGACATATTTTTTTTGCCGCTCGTGTGGCAAGCAATCGCGGAAAGCACTTCTTCGTCCGTCACACCAAGCTGTGTCCGAGCTACGTATTCGCCTGCGTACTGATGCAAAACCGAGTTCGGGCAATCCTTCGGCGGTATAAAGCCCTGCAAAAGCGGAGCGTCCAACGCAAGGTTTTTCGCACAGTCGTGTAGAAAACACGCTTGTAATGCTTGTTTCTCGGAAAGGCGTAGCTCCCCTGCGCGCTTTGCCGCAAGCATCGCCACACGAACGCTATGCGCCGCACGGGAAGGTTTTTGCAGGGCAAGCGACTCCTTCGCACCTTGGATTGCATACAGCTCCTTCTCTTGGATATACTTCGCCACCTTTTCATCGGTAAACGGCGTTATATCCAACCCTGCCCCTGCCAAAACGCGGATTTTGGTGGATGAAACGTCCTTCCCTTCGTATGAGAGAACGGCAAACTTCGCACCGAACTTTTCATAAAACACCGCCTGTTCTTCCTGCGCCCAGCCCTGCTCTTCCGCGCGAGCGCAAACGGCAAGGGTCGCGTTTTGCAGGATATCCTTCGGCTCTTTCCACAAAGGGAAATTGCGTAGCATATCCGTACCCATCAAGAAGAATAGCTCGGCGTTTGGATAGAGCTCCTTGAAATGCCGCACCGTCAAATAGGTGTAGCTCGCGCCCCCTTTTTTCAGCTCGTAATCGCTGACCGTGATTTTCTCGTCTTCGGCAAAGGCAAGCTCGCACATTTTCAAACGGTCTTTGTCGGGCGTTAAAACGCGCCAAGGCTTATGCGGGGGATTTGCCGCAGGCATAACGAACAGCCGATCCAACAAAAGATCGACCACCGCCTGCCGCGCAAGCGCGATATGCTCGTTGTGAATGGGATCGAACGACCCACCAAAAATGCCTATCCGCATACTTTCACCCTGCGTCTATAAACGCTTACTCTATTACTATTATATATCATTTTTTGCATTTTTTCAAGTTTAAGTACACGCCTTTCTGGGAAAAATCGTAAAACAAGGAGTTTTTTATGAAAAAATCCGCTTATTTTTCCGATTTAATCTTCGCCTTTACCGTCGTTTTTTTGCCCGTACTTTGCTATTTGCGCTTTCGCGGCGTCGAGCTTTGGCTCTCTGCGCTACTCTCCGCCCTGCTTGGAATATGCGTTTGCGGCTTCGTCGGGCTTTGGATGAAGAAAAAATATCGCGGCAAACAGTTAAAAGCACAGGAAAAACGGCAGGCGGAAATGCTTTCTTTGCATCTTGCGCTTCTATCCCAACGGGAACAAGCGGAGTTTTTCGCCGAGCGCACCGAGCCTTTTTTGCAATCGGAAACCGTCCACATCAGCCGCTACGGCGGAAGGCATTTCGTTGCAACCGACGAAGGCTTGCTCTTTCCTTTGTTTTTGGCGTCACCGCTCACGGCCAACCACGTCTTGCCTCTGCTCGCCCAGCCGACGGAAGGGGAATGTATCTTGCTTTGTTCTTCGCTCGATAGCGATTGCGAGCGGTTTTTATCTCGGTTCACCGTCCGCGTTTTTACCGCAGAAGAAATCTACTTACGCTTAAAAGAAAAAAACGCCCTACCCGTAGAATACAAAAGCGAAAAGGCTTTTACAAAAAAGAAAAAGCGCGGCTTTGCGCTTTGGCTACAAAAAAAGAACGCCCGCCCGTTTTTGACGAGCGGCGCGTTGCTTTTAATCTCTTCTCTGTTTTCGCCATTTCCTTATTACTATTTGTTGATGGGAATTTTTTTGGTCGTCACGTCTATGCTTATACGCATCTTTGGAAAGGAATAGTAAAGTGAATTGATTTGCCAAACGCAAATCGTGAATTCTCGCATACGCTCCAAGAATTGTTTTCTCTCGAAAACGTGAATTGCAAGGCAAAGCCTTGCGTTATAGCTAAAATAAATTCCCCCACAACGATTGCAACAGCAATCTATTCACGAACGCTCCCTGCGTTCAATTCACGCATATGAAATATGCAATTCACGAACCCAAAGGGTTCAATTCTCAAAATCTTGTAATTGTAGAAATGCCTTACCCAGGTACGAGATTACGTCCGTTGCCGTCAGGGAATATTCCCCGATATCCGCCGTGGCAAGCTCCGCCGCGACGCCGCAAAGGTATGCCGCCGTAAGCGCCCCTTCAAAGCTACCGAGCGCAGAAGCGCAAAGCCCTGCAATCACCCCCGAAAGCACGTCGCCGCTTCCCCCTTTGGCTTGACCTGCCGTACCGCGATTCGTAATCAACGTCCGCTTGCCGTCGGTGACAATCGTTGCCGCGCCCTTCAAAAGTACGGTACAGCCCCACTCCTTCGCATACTTCTGCGAAAGGGAAAGGGCGTTTTCCACCACCTGCGAGCAGTCCACGCCGATAAGCCGTGCAAACTCTCTCGGATGGGGGGTGAGCACCACTTCACACGTCGCGTTTTGGAATAGCGCGGAAAGGTTTTCAAAGCGGTATTCTGCCAAGGAATTGAGCGCGTCTGCATCCAGCACGAGTATCCCTTCGTGATGAGAGAGTAAATATTCCGCCCCCATCGCAACGTCTTCGGAAACGTCCATCCCCATGCCGTACGCCACCGCACCCTTGGGGATTTTTGCCATAATTTCTTCCTTAAACGCGTACCTGCCCCCTTCGTTTGTGATAGAAAGCAAGGCTTCGGGAATTTTGAGCGCAAAAATCGGGAATAGGTTTTTAGGCAGCATCAACGTCGTATACCCTGCGCCGCTACGAACCGCCGCAAGCGTAGACAAATACGCCGCGCCCGTATATTTTTCACTACCTGCAACCACCGTTGCTCTGCCGTAATTGCCTTTGTGGGTATTTCGTTTACGTTTTGGCAAAAGCTGACAAATCTCGTCTTCTTCCGCAAGGCGCGCATAGCCGTTTCCGTCCGCATCAAAGGCAGGCAAAGCAATACCGATGTCCGCGCGGCGCACTTCCCCTGCATAATCGAGCCCATCGCAAAGAACTACGCCGCCTTTCATCTCGCCAAAGCACAAGGTGACGTCCGCATCCACCGCTTCCCCCTTGGCAATGCCGCTATTGCCGCATACCCCCGAAGGAATGTCCGCAGAAAGAATCTTCGCGCCCCGCTTTTTCAAGGTGTTCAGCTTGCGAATCACCGCAGCCGTGCGCTCGTCGTCGCGATAGGAATAGCCCGTACCGAAAAGACAGTCGATCACAAGCGCATACTCGCTATCGGGAATCTCATCGTAAATACGGCCGTTATTCAGCATAAACTCGGACAGGTTGACTTCACACTCGTGCGTGCGCTTTTCCGCAAAAAATACGGCGTCCGTTTCTCTGCCTTCAAGCAGTAAATGTCTACCGCAAACAAAGCCGTCGCCGCCGTTGTTGCCACCGCCGCAAACGATCAAAATCTTCCCCGTCGGAGCAAGCCGCTCCGCTTCTTTTTTTAACGCGATACCCGCGCGCTCCATCAGCTCCAAGGACGGAACGCCCAAGGTTTCGATGGTGAACGCGTCCGCTTCACGCATTTGTTCATTCGTCAAAATATACTTCATACTCTTCCTTATCTTCGCCTAGCCTGTATTGCAAGCGGAAATCCTGTTTTAGTATTGGGGCTTTTCCGCCGTCAAAACCTGGTTAAATTCGGTTTGGAACGGCGAGCAAAGGATATTTCCCCATACGGATAAGCCACCGTCTTCCCGTCTTCTTCGAGAAGAAGCTCCCCCCGCTCGTTCACGCCAAGCAAGGTGGCGTATTTTACCTGCTCACCGATTACAAAGGGGATTTCTTCCCCCAAATACGCCATGCGGCTGCGATATTCTTCAAAAGAAAATGGCGCAAGCAGGTTTTCCAGCAAACGCTCTTCCACTTCGCGCAAATCAAGCGGTTTGCCAAGGCGCTTACATACAGTCGTTGCAATCGGCGCAAGCTCGTCCGAGAGCGAGTTGTTGACGTTCAAGCCGATTCCCCAAAGAGTGGAACGGATTTGCGAGCCTGAAAGCTCGTTTTCCGTCAAGATTCCGCACACCTTTCTTCGTCCAAGCAAAACGTCGTTTGCCCATTTGATTTGCGGCGTTAAGCCGTAGCATTCCAAGGTCTTACACACCGCCACCGCCGCGCGCGACATCATCAAAAAAGCGTCCTTTGCAGGGGCGTTTTCGTGAAAGACGAGCGCCGAGAGCCAAAGCCCCCCTTCGCCGCATTCAAAGCGCCTGCCCTTCGTGCCTTTTCCTGTCGTTTGCACACTTGCGACGGCGAGCATATTTTGCCCTTCCGAGCGTTTTTTTTGCAAAAAATCCTGCGTAGACGGCAGGCTGTCAAAGCGGTATTCTATCCATTTCATCGCGTACCTGCCCCCTTTTATTGCATTTCATCCACGTCGCCAAGCGACGAAAGCGCCGATTTTGCAACGTCGTAAGAAAAGCCCTTCGAAAGCAAGTGCCGATACGCCTTTTGCAGGGTGGGTGCGTCGGCGGTTTTGCCGCGCATATACTTTTCCAAAATCGATTTTGCCGCCGCAATTTGCGTGTCTTCGTCGATCTCTACAAGCACCGCCTGCGCCTGCTCGTCCGAAACCCCTTTTGCGCGCAATTCCTGACGAATCAAGCGAACGCCTTTTTTCTTGGATTTGCTTTCCGCATACGCCTTAGCATAGTCTTCGTCGTTGACAAAGCCGTACGAGCGCATCTTCTCTAAAACGTATTCCACCGTCGCAGGCAAGTACCCCTTTTTCGTCAAAAAGTCGGCGACTTCCTTTTCCGTTTTTTGGGTGGCGGTGATGTGGGTGAGCGCCTTGTCAAGCGCCGTGCGCTTCTCACTTTCGAGCTGGATTTCGCTCAAATACCCTCCCGTGACCGTCTGCCCCACCTTCAAGCGGTTTTTCACCGTCGTTTCCAGCGTCAAGCCGCAATAAAAACGCCCGTCGACGTAAATCGAGCAACGGGTTTTGTCTTTGGCTTGGGGGGTGATGGCGGTGATTTCCATACGATTTTCCTTTTCGTCGCGTTTTTTGTCCTTCCAAGCGGAAGGGAAAGCGGTATTATTCTACCATACAACGGCGTGTTTGTCAATCTGCTTTTGGGCGCAAGCTCACCTTTTCGCAAAAAAAATATTTTTCTTTTTTCCGTGAATAGGTTTACTTTTTTTTAAGAAGGTGCTACAATGTATAATAGATACTAATTTAAGGCGGTTTTACTATGAGCAAAAACGTATACGTAGTAGATTTTGAAGGCTTCAAAGCAGAATTACCCATTCTTCCCCTGCCCTCGGGCATCAACATTGCATTTTTCAACCTGCACGGCGACAACGAGCTCACCGAGCATTGCGCAAAGCTCCTTGCAAAGCATTTGACCGATTGCGAAGTGGTACTCACCGCTGAATCGAAGGGCTTACAGCTCGCCCATTGTGTTTCCCGTAATCTTGGTCAGCGCTATTATGCAGTTGCGCGCAAGAGCAAAAAGCTGTACGTTCAGGACGGGATTGAAGTGACGATTGAAGCGTCCATCACGACGGGCAAGGAGCAAAAGCTCTACCTTTCCAAGCACGACGTTGAGCTTTTGAAGGGCAAAAAGGTTGCCATCGTCGACGACGTTGTTTCCACGGGCGCATCCCTTTCGGGCTTGGAAGCGTTGGTGGAAAAAGCGGGCGGCATCCTGCACAAAAAGGCGTTCGTTTTGGCGGAAGGCGACGCGGCAAAACGGGAAGACGTGATCTATTTGGGTACGATTCCCCTGCTCTAATTTACAAAAAAGGAAAAATTTGCGGATAATGGCAAAAAAAGTGCTGATTATCCGCTATTTTTTTTGGCGTAATACTTGCATTTTAGAAAAATATGCGGTATAATGATTTTGTATAAAAACATATATATTGTCGCACAGGCGCATACGCGCTATGCAGACGTATAAATAAGGGAGTTTTTTTATGGCAAGACGCGAAAGAAACAAAACGGTTGTGAAGAAGAAAAGCGGTATCGCCGGTAAAATCGGCTGTCTGTTGCTCGGGTTTGTACTCGGCGTAGTCGGCACGGTTGGCGGCGTAGGCGGCTTGGGATACTACTTTGCTACGCAGGTCCAAATTAAGGACGCTATGG
>SVIJ01000013.1 GCA_015069565.1 Clostridiales bacterium | reverse complement strand
GCTCGAAGCGTGTGGATAAAACGTCTATTGAAGAATTGACGAATCCCGAGCTGTTTGGCGGTCGCAGATACTGGAAAATCCCGTGCACGGATAAAATCAATCAGTTGTACGTCAACGACAATTACGGGATTCGCGCTCGCTATCCGAACGCAGGGGAGGAGCTTCGTCTTTTGAATATGGACAGAACGCTTCGTGAAATCATTCTCGATGGAGCGGACGTTGCGCAGTTTGAAGAATCGGATTTCGACGGCTCGATTATGACGGTTGCCATTATGTGGTCGGAATCTTATTTGCGTGTGAGCGGCCTGTCCAAGGACAAGGAAAATGGTCTTGCGCGTGTGAAGATTTCGGGGGACGATAGCTTCGTATTCGCTCGCGAAGGGTTGACGATTCGTCCGAGATGCGGCTACCACTTTGAAAATTCGATGGCGTTTATGGACGTCAGCGGCGAATGGTTCTGGTCGGATGCGGAAGACTGCGTATATTATTTGCCTTACGCAAACGAAACGGTGGAGAACACCACCGTGCGTATTCCTTACACCGAAGTTTTGATGTCGGTAGCGGGTGAGCTTGGTTCGAACGTTTCGGGCGTGCATTTTGAAGGCTTGAACTTCAAGTACACCAAAAACGAAGTCGTGGACGGCAAGGTTGGCGGTCAGGCAAATAGAAACGATAACATCGAAACCAAGAGAATTAGCGGTGGCGTCAACGACGGCCGTCCCGTAGCGGCGCTCAGCTTTGAGTACGCGCAGGATATTACGTTCAGCGGAAACGTTTTTGCTTGCATGGGCGGCGGCGCGATCGACTTTGTGCAGGGCGTGTTTGCCTCGACGATTGAAAAGAATATCTTTACGTCCATCGGCGGGAACGGGATCCTCGCCAGTGCAACGGCGTACGATATTAATATTGTCAGCAAGGACGAAGGAACGTTCATCAAAGACGTAAAAGTTGAAAACAACTACTTCACCGACATCGGTTGGCAGGATTACGATGCCTGTGCCGTGATCTTTAACTACGGCGTAAACGTAAGCATTTGCCATAACACGATTAGCAACGTCCGCTATACGGGCATCAGTATCGGCTGGGGCTGGGTAGCGGATACCTATCCATTCTTGGAAAGATTTAACGTCAGCTACAACCGTTTGACGAACTGCAACGGATTGCTTTCCGACGGCGGCCCGATTTACTCGATCGGATGTATGCCGAACTCGAAGATCACGAACAACTATGTCGGCGAATCGTATAATTCCGTTTGGAAATACCCCGAAGACATTTCCCAAGCGGGGCAAATTTGGTGGGCGAACGCGGGGATTTATCTTGACAACTATTCGGGCGGTGACAGCGACGAAAGTAAATTGATGGTAGAAAATAACTATGTCGCGGAAGACGTCAATACCCAAAAATACGAAGACATTAACGCGAAGAAAGACCGTTACGGTAAGGTTGAATATTACAAAATCATCGAAGCGAAGGAATCGGATAAGGACGCAATTTTTGCGGCGTCGGGCGTCAAGGAAGAAGGATTTAGTCTGTTGCCTAAGAAAGCGGTTTTGACGGGTTTTAGAACGAACAGCAAGACGGTGACGACCGTCTACGGCTACAATCTTGGCGAAAGCACGGAAGGTACGCTGATCGTCAAGGGCAAGGACGGGCAGACCACGCAGGTGAAGGTGGACGACTTGCTCGAATGGACGGATCGTTGGATCTCGTTTGAATCGTCCGAGTACCAAAGCGGCGACGTCTTCTTGTTGAAGACGGACGGATATTCCACGAATCGATTGTACGCAACGATGAACGTCGATCAAAACGAGTGTATGTATACCCGCTTTGAAAAGGACTGGAACAAAGACGGAAGATACGACGGCGCAATGACCGAGCTTGCAAGAATCGGTACGGTGATTCCTTTGGAAATGAACAATTTCAGGGCGAGCAGTACGCTGAATCCGAACACGCCTGACTTTATCGGCGACGGTTATACGTCTTCCGTATGGTCGATGGCAAACAATGATCCTGCGGATGCGGAAGGCGCATGGATAGCGTTCGATCTTGCGGATCGGGGCAAGGTCAGCAAGTTCTTGATCTATGCAAGAGCGGAAGTGGATCAGCCTGAATGTAGACAGGACTTCAAGGTATACGGCTTGAAATCGGACGGTAGCGAAATCCTGCTTTACGAAACGCCCGAAGACAACGTACCCGTATATGCGAGCAACGACGTATTTGTGCTCGATATGGCGGCAATCGGACACGCCGATACGGTGTTTAGCGGATTTAAGATTCAGAAAAAATTGACAAGCGGCGGAAGCGCATATCTTTGCATTGCGGAAGTTGTGGTACTCTAAATAAATCGAAAAAGGGAAGAAGCATCATGAAAAACATTTATGAATTTCTCGAAATTAACGTCGTACTTTTACAGGAAGAGATCGTTCGTACAAGTCCACCCGATTCTACTTATGGTAGCGATTCGTCGGACGACTGGGGAACGGACATTTGGGACTAATCGGCTTAGGCGAGTAGATCTTAAGGAGAAGTAAGATATGAGATCATTCAAAAAGAAATGGATAGGCGCGCTCTGCGCGCTGTCCGTGATCGCCTGTGCGGTTGGGATCGGATTTTCCTATCCCGCTTCGCCCAAGGCGAACGCGGAAAATACCGAGTCCGTGGATTTGGATTTTACGGATACGATGGACGGCGCGGCTTTCAAAGCGCCGGCCAACAACTTCGGCTGGAAGGTGACAAAGGGGGTTCTTACACCCGATAATTCGCAAGCAGATGGCGCTCAAATCGGCTACTTGGAGCAGGCGATTGCCTTAAACGAAAGCAAATATATCTCTTTGGATTTTTACGCAAGCGCATGTCCTATGGACATTATGCTCTTGCCTTATGCCGAAACGGTTAATCCTTGGGTAAAGACGGGCGTAGCTGTGCATTGTATGGCGAGCGGTTGGTTGCGTTTGGATAGATATATTGATGCAAACGATTTGCATATTGCCGACTATACGGGCATCGGCGACGGCGTGGACGGCTACGCGCATAAACTCGAAATCACGTCGGACGGCACGAACCTGACCTTTAAGGTGGACGGCGTGGACGCGTTCACGGGGGCTACTGTGGCAATCCCTGCGGACAGCGTACAGCTCGTGTTGCGTGCGCCAAAGGACTCGTATATTGATAATTTGTATATCGCGAGTGAAAAGCCTGCGGAAACGGCAACGGCGGTGGACGTAGACTTTACGGATAAAACCGACTTGAACGAGTTCACTACGATGGCTTTGAACGGTTGGACGGGAGGTAATGGCAAATTTCAGCCCGTAGACGCAGGGGCGATGTATAACGCTTCCGCAACGAAGTTCAATACACCGATCGACTTGACGGGCTCGAAGTATATTTCCTTCGATTTCTTCTCGACGGCGGCGACTTTTGACGTCGGCCTGCTTGATACGTCGGCAGTGAATATTTGGGGCAACGCTCTGTTTATCCATATGCCGTTCGGCGACAGTAATGCGGCATTGGGCGACTCTAAGACGATCGGTATCAATAGCTACGTAGACTGTACGTCGGGTACTTATTACGACGGCGTTTCGATTGACTGTATCGACGGCAAGGCGCATACGTTGGAAATGCTGATCGACGGCGGCAAAGTATCATACGTCTTAGACGGCAATCCCTTAGTGGGCAACGGCGGTACGGCGCAATTTAATGCGCCTGCGGATTCTGCATACCTTGTCTTCCGCGCGGTGGGCACGGAAAGCTATATCGACAATTTGTATATCGCGGATAGCGCGCCGACGGAAATTGATTACGATTTTGATAGCGTAAAGTCTGAAAATGCTTTTGCGGCTTGGAATAACGCAGGCTGGGGCGTTGCAGATGGCAATTTTGTTGCAAACGCCGCATGGGCGACTACGCAACTGAAATCGGCTTTGGATTTGACCAAAAATCAAGAAATTACGTTCGACGTTTATCTCTCTTCGGCAGATAGCAATAAGCAATTCAACGTCGGCTTCTTTGCGGAAGAAAACTTGGCGAATGCCAGCACTGTTGGTTCGGGGGTAGGGTTCTCGCTCGGCTCGACTTTGTGGCTCGGTACGAACCTTGGTAGACAGGGTTGGATTGCCGATGTGGCGGCAAGCCTTTACAACGACACTTGGCATAGTGTAAAAATTGCAGTAGCCGAAGGGCAGATGTCGATTGCACTCGACGGTGTGGCATATTCTGCCTTGACAACGGCGATCCCTGCGGATACGGCGTATCTTTTGATGCAGTCCACCAGCGCGGAAAACGCATTGGATAACTTCAAAATTACGATAGAAGAAACGGTAGAGCCCGAAGTTCCCGTAGAACCGCCCGTTGCGGAAGGGAATCTTGGGGATACCGAGTTGGATTTTGCGGAATCGTCGGACGGCGACCTGTTTGCTGCGTATGGCGGCAGTGTAGGCTGGTCGGTTGCGGATGGCGTTTATAAGGCAAATGCCGTTTGGGCTTCCGTCAATACCGTTCAAAAGCTTTCGCTTACGGAAAAGAAGACGATCACTTTTGACGTGTATCTGTCTTCGACGGATGCGGATAAGCAGTTCAACTTCGGTTTCTTTGCAACGACGAATGCGGACACAAACGCACAAGCAGGCGCTGGCGTAAACTATTCGCTCGGCGCAACGCTGTTCCACGGTACTTCGTTCAGCCGCGTGCATTGGGTGGCGGACGTTGCGGCGGATCTCTATACCGACGGCGTGCATAAGGTGCAAATTACGGCAGAAGGCGGTTTCCTTTCGATTGCGGTAGACGGTACGGAATATCCTACTTTGAAAGCGGCAATCCCTGCGGACGAAGTTTATCTTTTGATGCAGGCAACGAGCACGGAAACGTACGTAGACAATTTTGTGATTGCGGACGATATTTTGGACGAACTGACGCTGAAATTTTCTAGCGAATCCCAGGCGGCGGAATACACCGAAGCAATGGCGAACGGCGGTTGGGTAGTCAAGAGCGGCAGATATTATCCCGCAGAACAGGGCGTGCTGTTCAATGCCTCGGCGTTCAAGGTTTCGCAGGCAATCTCGCTTGCGGACGAAAAGTATATTTCCTTTGACTTCTATTCCACGGCGGCTACGTTTGACGTAGGCTTGTTGGACGTTGCGGCAGGTAACCTTTGGGGGAACGGCTTGTTCATCCACTTGCCTTATTCGGACGGCACAATCGGCGTTACGACCAACGTGGATTGCACGGCGGGCGCATATCAATTCGGCTCGACGGCGAACGTTCTCGACGGCAAAGTACATAACTTGAAGATTGCGGTTGTGGACGGTAAAGTGGCGTACTATTTGGACGGCGCAGAGCTTTCTGCAAGCGTTGCCAATATCCCTGCGGAACAGGTGTTTGTCGTGTTCCGTTCGGTGGGCGAAGGTAGCTATATCGATAACTTGATCATCAGCGATTCCGACATCGAATACGTAGCGCCCGTTACCTATTTGGAAGAGCTTTCTTTGGATTTTGCATCTGCGGATGCGGCGGCGAACTTTGTCGAGCTTGCTTTGGGCGGCTGGCAGGTGGCGGACGGTAAGTTCGCTCCCACGCAGAACGGCGCGATGAACAATGCGTCGGTAGTGCGTACGGCATTGCCCATCGACTTGACGGGGACGAAGTATATTTCCCTCGATTTCTTTACGACGGCGGCAACGTTCGACATCGGGTTCTTGGACGTTTCGGCGGTAAATATGTGGGGGAATGCGTTGTTCTTCCACGCGCCCTATTCGGACGGTGCGACCATCGGCGTAGATACCTATATCGACTGCGGCGGTACGTATATCGGCGGTGTGGCGCAAAACCCGATGGACGGCAAAGCGCATAACCTTTTGATGATCGTGAATGGCGGCAAGGTTGCGTTTGCGCTCGACGGCGTACAGCTTTCGTTCACGGCGGATATCCCTGCGGATACAGTATATTTGGTGCTTCGTGCAGTGGGGGCGGATAGCTATATCGACAATTTGACGGTGAGCGAAACCGAACCGATGATGGACGAATTCTCGCTGGATTTCTCCGAGAGCGTATCGTCGAAAATCTTTGCTACTTATTACAACAACGGTTGGTCGGCAACGGATGGAAAGTACGTGCCTTACGGCGTGGATTCCACGGTGCAAACCTTCCATAAGATGGATTTGACGAAGAACTGGGATATCCGATTCAACGTTTATCTTACAGGCGCGTTCAACGTCGGCTTCTTTGCAGAGCCTACGATGATGGACGTTGGCGACGGCAAGAGCTTCGCCTTTGGCGAAACCCTTTGGCTCGGTAGTAGATTCGGGCGCAACAACTGGCTTGCGGACGTCGGCGTGAACTTGATCGATAACAGCTTGCACGCTGTAAGAATCACCGTTTTGAACGGTAATATCTCGATTGCAGTGGACGGCATTTCCTACAACCACATATTGAAGACGGCTGTGCCTGCAAACGCGGCATACCTGTTGATGCAGGCGGCGGATACGAATACGTACGTGGATGATTTCAGCGTTTCAGCGCTTACGGCGTATACGCTGACGGTCAAGGATATTCAAGGCAACCTGCTCAGCGAGCAATCGGTTGGCGGCTACTATATCTTGCCTGTGCTTGAAGATAGCGAGAAAGGGCAGTTTATCGGCTACTATTACGGCGGAAGAGCATATCGCGCCACCAACGAAATTTCGGTGGAAGAAGACGGCGAGCTGATTGCAATCTTCGCGAAGCTTTCGATGGTGGAAGGTGCGTCCATTCGTTTGACGTTGCCTACGGGTATGCGCTTTACGTCTTCGCTCGATGAAGATTCGTACAAGTATTTGACGGAGCTTGGCATCGTGCAAATCGGTACGTTGATCGCAAAAGCGGAAGACGTGGTGGATGCTGGCGATTACTCGAAGCTCTATTATAATAATGAATACACGCACCTGAACATCGTTTCGACGGTAGGTGCAATGAAGAACGGTAGCTACGTATTTAACGGCGTGCTTGCCAGCATCAAGCCGAGCCATTACGACTGGCAATTTGCGGCAAGGGGCTATATCAAAGTGACCTACTTCGACGGCTACGAGCTGGCGTTCTACACGAACGGTGTTTCCCGTGTGGTGCGCGAAGTGGCTGAAGTAGCTTATCTTGATCGCAACGATACGCAGGTGACGGAAGGGGAAGATCGGTATCCGTATTTGACGGAAGACGGCGATTATAGCCCTTACGACGAAGAAGGACGTAGCATTTTGCAAAGCTTCTTGGTGGGCAACGCCGTATACGTTTCCACTTCGGGCAACGACAATTACGACGGCTCGACTCTTGCAAAAGCGGTTGCAACCTTTGAAAGAGCGGCGGAATTGACGAGAGATAGCGAAGATGCGCTCATTCTTTTGTGCGACGGCGAATATACCGTTTCTCAAACGGCGGTGATTGGCAGCAACGTGACGGTGAGAAGCTTGAACCGCAACGCGGCTACGCTCAGCGGCTCGACGGTGATCGACAATACTACCGTGACGGAAAGGAATGATTTGGCGCTTGGGCGCGTTTGGGAAATCCCTTACGGGGAAAAGATCAACCAGCTCTATATCAACGATTCCTACGGTATTCGGGCAAGATACCCCGACGCAGGGCAGGAGCTTCGCTTGTTCAATGCGGATGAAACCTTGCGTACGCTGTCCGTATTTGCGGACGATATTGAAGCTTTTTCAGCGTCCGATTTTGAAGGTAGTGTGATTGTTCCCAGTATTCAATGGGCGGAATCCTATTTACGCATCAAGAGTATAACGGAAAGAACGCTTTCTAATGCGGGTACGCCTTTAAGCCTTGTGGATATTCGTCTTTGCGACGAAGACAACGTGGTTTTTGCAAGAAACCTTGCAATGTCCCCCCGTACGTCCTACCATTTTGAAAACTCGTATGCGTTCTTAAACGCACAAGGGGAATGGTATTACGACGAAGCCGTGAACAAGATTTACTACTTGCCGTACGATGGCGAAACGCTTGCAAATACGACGATTCGTATTCCCGTGACGGAAACGCTTGTTAGGATTGCGGGCGAATCGGGCACGATTGTAGAAAACGTCACCTTTGACGGCGTGAACTTTATGTACACGAAGAACGGCGCAATCGACGGCAAAATCGGCGGTCAGGCGAACCGCAACGACGCGTTCGAATATGCAAACCTTGGCGGTATGCACAACGGCAGACCTGCGGCGGCGCTCGAGATGGAATTTGTCGATAACATAATTTTTACGGAAAATGTCTTTGCCTGCATGGGCGGCGGCGCGCTGGATCTTTTGCAGGGTGCATCGAACGTGACGATTGAAGGAAACGTATTCCGCGCGGTTGGCGGCAACGGCGTCTTGGTGGGTACGCTGAATACGGATGCGGACGTGATGATGCAGGCGTATGAAGCGGACAATTCGGTAATCAATACCATTGTCAATACTGTAAATAACTACTTTACGGAAATCGGTTGGCAGGAATATGGCTCTTGCGCGGTGGTGTACACGTACGCGGCGAATAGTAAGATCAATCAAAATACGATCAACAACGTGGCGTATACGGGGATCAGCCTTGGATGGGGTTGGCAACATCTTGAAGCGGGCGCGTATTTGGAAAACAACGAAATTGTGGGCAACCGCATCACCAACGTTATGTCTTTCTTGAACGACGGCGGCGCGATCTATTTGGTCGGCTGTCAGCCGAATACCTACGTGGCGGAAAACTATATCGCGAACGTTTACAACGGTGTGTATAAGTATCCCGTAGATCTTCGTGATAACGCGCAAACGGATCAATACTGGTGGGCAAACGCAGGTATCTATTTGGATACCTCGGCAGGCAGCAATGAAGAAAGCACCATGCTGGTGGTAGAAAACAACTACATTGCGGACGATATTGAAAATCAAAAATATGAGTTCTGCAACGTAGTGAACGTGCCTGACGACGCGGTGTATGCAAAGTATTATTTCACGATCGACGGAGTGACGGGTGACGCCCTGAGCATCAATATGTCGAACGGTGTGACGGCAAACGACGTATCGGGCGCAGGTGCAAGCGCGATTTCGCAGCTTGCAGGCAAGACGATCTTGTTCGGCGCGCACATGCTCGATGAAAACACTTTGACGGTCTATGGCGTAGGCTTTGGCGCAAGCTACGATGGGTCGCTGACGGTGAACGGTCAGCAAGTTTCGTCGAGCGATATCGCGTCTTGGACGGACGGCGCGATCACGTTTACGACGAGTGGCTACGCAGGCTGTTCGGCAACCGTGCAGGTGGGAGATTCCAACCGCTTGTATACGGCAATGAACGTGAACGTTGCAGAAGAGCTTGCTCGGTTTGACGGTTATATTGACGTGAATAATATTGCGACGTGGTATACGGCTCTTGACGTAAAAAAACAGACGATCAACTCCGTGGAAGTTAGTTCGGGCGAAGAGAGTGCGGACTGCGCTATGGACGGCTTGTATTACACGGCTTGGGAATCGTCGGAAGAAGATAACGTAGCGTCGATCACCTTCTACTTAAAGACAGCAAGTACGGTGGAAACCTTCTTGATGTACGACATAATCGCAACGGATGAGCCTGAGGCAGAATATAGAGAAAATATTCGAATTGTCGGGCTTACGTCGTTTGGTGAAGTCGTCTTATTCGAAAGCGAAGGCGCACAAGCGTATACGAACTTCGGTATGTTGGAGCTGGATATGGAAGCGCTCGGCAAAGAAAATGCCGTGTTTACGGGCTTCCGTATTGAAAAAATGGATGGCGGTGCGTTGGCGGTCGCCGAAATCGCAGTCGTCTAAAATAAATGGGAGAAACAATAAATGAGTGAATTAGCAGAAGAAAAGGGGCTGGAAGCGGTTGAAATTCCGCAAAACGAGCCGCCCAAAAATAGTCGAATGAAGAAAAAACTGCAAAAGTTTTATCGCAATTCAAGCTATTTGGCGATGTGTTTGCCGATCGTAATCAAGACGATTATATTTTCCATCGTACCTATGCTTTGGATTGTGATGGCGTTCCAAGACTATAAGTTTCCGCCGCTCTTTGGCGAGCATAACGTTTGGGTCGGTTTAGACAATTTCAAATACTTCTTTGAAAGTGGTGAAATTTTGCAAATTGTAGGCAACACGGTCGGGCTGAACTTGATGTTCATCTTTCTCGGTACGCCGATGACGGCAATCATGGCGCTGTTTATGAACGAGATGAAGAACCGCTCTGCAACCAAGGTCTTTCAAACGATTTGGTTTATCCCGTATTTGATTTCGTGGTCGGTGGCGCAGTATTGCAGCTGGGGGATCATGGAATCGAATGGCTTGATCAACACGATTTTGCAGCGCTTTGGCTTTGAGCCTATTGATTTTTACGCCGCATCCAGCACGGGTATGTGGCCGCTAATCCTTTTGCTTTGGAATATTTGGAAGGGGCAGGGATATTCGGTTATTCTCGATTATGCCGCCCTGCAAAGCTTAGACACAGGCATTTTGGAAGCGGCGGAGCTGGACGGCGCAAACCGCTTACAGCGTATGTGGTATATCGAAGTGCCGCATTTGAGAAAGATTGTGGCGATTCAGCTCATTATGTCGATGGGCGGTATCGTAAAATCCGACTTCGGTATGTTCTGGTTCTTGCCAAAGTTCGAAGGCAATAGCGCTTTGGAACTGAAAAAAGCGGTGGAAGTGCTCGACGTACGTATCTATCGTTTGGTGAACGACCCGAGAATCAAGACGGACTATTCTAAGGCGACCGCAATCGGTTTGATCCAGTCCTTCGTCGGTATGATCATCATGCTTGTGACGAATGCAATCGTCAAGAAAATGGACGAAGAATCTGCGTTTATTTAAGGGGGTTGCTATGGAAAATGTATTAAAATCGAAACAAGTAAAGAAAATTGACGGCTTTAACATATTCAATTATCTTTGGATGATTTTGTTTTCGCTGTATTGCTTGCTCCCCATTTGTATCATGGTTTCAGCGTCCTTTTCCAGTGACGCTACGCTGGCGGAATTCGGCTACACGCTGTTTCCCAAAGAAATTACCTTTGAAGCGTACAAGTTTGTTTTTGAATCGGGAAAGCTGCTCTTGCGTTCGTACATGAACAGTATTATCGTCACGGGCGTAGGAACGCTGTTAAACCTGTTTTTCAGCGCAATGATTGCCTTCCCGCTTTCGAAATACGACTTTGCGTATAAGCACTGGATCACGCCGCTTTTGCTCGTGACGATGCTTTTCTCACCTGGTCTTGTGCCGACGTATATCCTGATCACGCAGTTTTTGCAATGGAAAGATACGATGTGGGTATTGATTATTCCGCAAATCGGTACGACCTTCAACATCATCTTGCTTAGAACGTTTTTCAGCGATATTCCAAGAGAAATCGGGGAAAGCGCGAAGATCGACGGTTGCTCGGTATTCCGTGAATTTTTGACGATTACGTTGCCGCTGTCAATGCCGGCGCTTGCTACCTGTTCGATTCTGATGGCGCTTAGCTACTGGAACGACTGGGGAACGCCTTTCCTGTATATCGACCAGTTCAACACTGACCTGTACACCGTGCAGTACTTGATGGCAAAGCTGGAAGTACAAGCAAAGACGTGGTACGAAAACGCAGGGCTGATGGGCAACGACGAGAAGAACATCAACTCGGTTATTATGGCAACCTGTATCATCGGTACGATGCCGATCATGCTCGTTTTCCTGTATTTCCAAAAATACATTGTAAAGGGTATGACGGTTGGCGCGGTAAAGGGCTAATGCCGATTCAAACGAAAAAAATCATAGTAAGTTATGGAGGAAAATAAAATGAAAAAAATTGCATCTAAAATCGTTTCTGGGGTTTTGTTGGCAACGACGGCGTTTGGCGTTTTGGGGCTGAGTGCTTGCGGCGGCGGTAAGAAGGTGGACGAAAACACCATTCGCTATGTCGTTTATACAGGCGGTGGCTCGCTGGACGACGCGCATCGTATTTACGGTAAAGTGGATTCGATTGTTTATGAAAAGCTTGGTTTCCACGTGGAATTCGAACCGTACGGCTATACCGATTACAGCAACAAGCTTTCGATGAAAATCGCAACGGGCGAAGATTTCGATATGTGTTTCTCTGGCTCTCTCTTGTCGGGCTTCACCTATTCTTCGTCGGCGGCGGACGGTATGTTTGCGGACATCACCTCGGCTTTGCCCGAATACGCGCCCAACGTCTATAATTCTATGGACAAAAAAGTGTGGGAGGCGGCAAAGGTCGACGGCAAGATTTACGGCGTTATCAACGAACAGCTCTTTGCGCGTAGCACGGGCGTAGCGATTGATAAAGAAGTTGCGACGGCAATGGGGCTTACGCAAGAAAAGATCAACCAAAACAACTGGACGTATATCGACGTTATCACGATGGCGATGGAACATATTCAAAACGATCCTACCATTTCCAAGGACGGCAAAGTTCCTTCCACGACGTTGGTTTTGGGCAACGGCTGGGATGAATTTATCATGCAGAGCCACGGCTTGGACGCGCTTGGCGCGAACTCCTATTATCCTGGCGTAATCGAAGCGGCGGAAGGCAAGACGCAGGTTATCAACCAGTTCGATTCCAAGTATTTTAGAGAATTTGCAGATTTCTGCCGTTTGGCGCATGAAAACGGTTGGATCGACGACACGCAGGATAAACTCCCTGTGACGAGCAACCAACGCGTTCGTGTGGTCGGTACGTATTATCCGTACTCCTCGGAAGCTACTTTGTATAACAGTATCGGGAGAGATTTCGTACAGTTCCAGTTCGGTACGCCTTTGATGTCTACGGCAAACGTGACGTCTTCCATGACGGCGATTAACGTTCGCAGTAAGAAGGTGGATAAGTGCTTACAGTTCATCGACCTGCTTTACACGGATAAGGATTTGTTCAACCTGCTTGCAATCGGTGAAGAAGGTTTGGAATATACGTGGAAGACGGCGTACGACGATAACGATCAAGAATATCAGTACGTCAACTACGTAAAATCGAGCAAGTATAAGCCGATGGCAGACTGGGCGTACGGTACGGAATTCAACGCATACAGAAAGCGCGGCTATTCGGCAACGTGGGCGGAAGAAGTTAAGGCAATCAACACGGGCGCAACCTATTCGCCTGCATACGGCTTTGCGTTTGTTCCCGATCGTTCTTTGGAAAGCGCAATGGACAGCGCATACCTTGTAGCGCAGGACTATATTGATATGTTCTTGGACGGCTCGTTTAGCGACAACAAGACGAACGAAACCATTATTGCGGAAATGAACGAAGCGATGGCGCCTTACGTGAGCCAAATCCTTTCTGCAAAGCAAGCGCAGCTTAACGCATTTTTGGCAAAATAAGTTATAAAAGAAATCCTTAGACGGAGGGAAAACGATGAAGAAACAGTTGCTCATTTTGATGGCGGCGCTTTCCGTAGCTGGTACGGCGGCGGGCGTAAGTCTTTCCTTGCCTTCGATGTCCGAAGTGAAGGCAGAAGCTTCTGCCGTTAGCTTCGATTTTACGGACACGATGGACGGAGCGGCGTTCAAAGCGCCTGCAAGCAACTACGGTTGGAAAGTGACGAAGGGCGCGCTTGCGCCCGACAATTCGTTGGCTTCGGTAGCGCAAATCGGTTACTTGGAGCAGGCGATTGCCTTAAACGAAAAGAAATATATCTCGCTCGATTTTTACGCAAGCGAATGTCCTATGGACATTATGCTCTTGCCGTATGCGGAAACGGTCAACCCTTGGGTGGAAACGGGCATAGGCGTGCATTGTATGGCGAGCGGTTGGTTGCGCTTGGATACCTACATTGACGCAAATAAAGGTTGGCTTGCCGATTATACGGGCATCGGCAACGGCGCGGACGGCTACGCGCATAAGCTGGAAATCACGTCGGACGGCACGAATTTGACCTTCAAAATTGACGGCGTAGACGCTTTTACGAGCGCAAGCGTGGCGATTCCTGCGGACAGCGTACAGCTTGTATTGCGCGCGCCTGCGGGCTCGTATATCGATAATTTATATATTGCAAGCGAAAAGCCTGCAACGGCAGGGGCGGTGGACGTGGACTTTACGAACAAGGTCGCTTTGAACGACTTCACGACGCTTGCCCTGAACGGTTGGACGGGCGGCAACGGTAAGTTCCATCCTGCCGATGCAGGGGCGATGTATAACGCCTCCGCAACGAAGCTGAACACGCCGATTGATTTGACGGGCAAAAAATACATATCGTTCGATTTCTATTCGACGGCGGCAACGTTCGACGTAGGTCTGGTAGACACTGCGGCGGTGAATGAAGTCGGGGCTACGAATTTGTGGGGCAAGGCGTTGTTTATTCACTTGCCTTTCTCCGACGGTACAATCGGCGTCAACGATTACGTGGATTGCACGGCAGGGACTTATCTTGGCGGCAATGCTACGAATATGGTGGACGGCAAGGCGCATACGCTGGAAATCGTCGTACAGGGCGGTAAGGTATCGTATACAATCGACGGTACGATTGTCTTGGAAGGCTTTGACGTTCCTGCGGCTTCGGCGTATCTCGTGTTCCGTGCAGTCGGTACGGAAAGCTATATTGACAATTTGTATATTGCAGATATCGCTCCTACGGGCGTGGACTACGACTTCGAGAGCGTGAAGGACGCGGACGCGTTTACGGCGTGGAACAGCGTGGGTTGGACGGCGGCAAACGGCGGATTTGTCGCAAATACAAACTGGGCGACCACGCAAATGAAGCAGGCGTTCGACTTGACGAAAAACCAAGAAATTTTCTTCGACGTGTACCTTTCTAAAACGGACGCGGATAAGCAGTTTAACGTCGGTTTTTATTCCGAAGCGGATTTGCCGACGGCAAACACCTCGCAAAACGGTAAAACCTATTCCTTGGGTTCGACGCTCTTCTTAGGAAAGAGCTTCGGTCGCAACGATTGGATTGCGGACGTGGGTGCAACCTTGTATAACGATACTTGGCACAGCGTAAAAATCACGGTGCAGGGCGGGCAGATGTCGATTGCCGTAGACGGCGTGGCTTACGATGCCTTGACGACGGCGATCCCTGCGGATACGGCGTATCTTTTGTTGCAGTCGACGAATACGGCAAACGTTCTCGATAACTTCAAAATCGTGGTGGAAGAAAGCGGCGAAACGCCCGATCCTACTCCCGATCCTACGCCTGCAACCTACACGGTCACCTTCAAAAACTGGAATGGCGACGTGTTGCAAAGCGGTGCGGTTGCGGAAGGCGAAATGCCCGTTTACGCAGGCGAAACGCCCATGAGAGCGGAAGACGATTTCAACACCTACGCCTTTAAGGGCTGGGATAAAGAGCTTTTGGCGGTGACGGGCGACGTAGAGTACGTAGCGCAGTATGACGCGACGGCAAAAGAGCCCCCTGTGATGGAGTCGCTCGATCTCGATTTCTCGGCGGCGGCGCACGCAGATAATTTCGTGGCGTACGGCGGCAGTGCTGGCTGGTCGGTTTCTGGCGGCGTATTCAAGCCGAATGCAGACTGGGCAACGGTCAACACGGGCAAAGTACTCGACCTTACCAAAGATCAGCAAATCACGTTCGACGTATACCTTTCTTCGTCGGAAGCAGGCAACGCACATAGACAGTTCAACGTCGGGTTCTTCGCAACGACGAACGCGGATACGAATACGCAGGCTGGTAGCGGTGTGAACTATTCGCTCGGCGCGACGATGTATTACGGCAGCAGCTTTGGACGTACCCAATGGGTGGCGGACGTGGCGGCAAATCTCTATAACGACAGCGTGCATGCAGTCAAAGTGACCGTGCAGGGCGGTAAGCTTTCCGTTTCGGTGGACGGCACGGCGTACGATACGCTGACGGCGGATATCCCTGCGGAAAAGGTATTCCTTTTGTTGCAATCTACCTCGACGGAAACGTACGTAGACAACTTGAAGATTGGCGAAATCGTAGAAGAAGTCAATCCTTACGAAGGGGTTTTTGAAAAGTACGGCAGCAGCGCGGGCTGGGCGTACAAGAATGAAAAGTATGTGCCGAATGCGGAATGGGCAACGTTCAATACGGTGAACACGCTCGACTTGACGAAGAATCAAGAAATTACGTTCGACGTTTACCTGTCGGAAGCGGATGCAGATAAGCAATTCAATGTTGGTTTCTTTGAAACGAAGGTTGAAGAAACGAATAAGCAACCGAACACGGGCTTATGCTTCTCGTTCGGCGCAACGATTTGGGTAAGCACCAACTTTGGCAGAAACGGTTGGGCAAGCGAATGTGTGAAGGATTATTTCGACAACAGCTTGCACAGCGTGAAGATGACGATTGTCAATAAAGAAATCACCCTTTCGGTGGACGGCGAAGTACTCTATTTCTTGACGAACGGCGAAAGCTACACGCCGACGCTCACGGTGGATAGCGCATATCTTTTGATGCAGGCAACCAGCACGGAAACATACGTGCAAAACTATACCGTTCAAGAAGTGGCGGCTGCGCCTAAGATGTATACGGTCACGTTCAAAAACTGGAACGGCGACGTATTGCAAAGCGGCTCGTTGGAAGAAGGCTCGATGCCTGTATATACGGGCGCAACGCCTGTGAAGCCTGCGGACGAAGATTATACCTATACCTTCAAGGGCTGGGATCAAGAAATCGTAGCGGTGACGGGCAACGTAGAATACGTAGCGCAATTTGACGCAACGGAAATTGATAAGCTTGAATCGTTCACGGTCACCTTCAAGAACTGGGACGGCGAAACGTTGCAATCGGCGGACGTTTTGGAAGGCACGGTGCCTGCTTATACGGGTGCAACGCCTGAAAAGCCTGCGGACGAAGATTATACCTATGCGTTTAGCGGTTGGGATAAAGAGCTTTCGGTGGTGACTGGTGACGTAGAATACGTGGCGCAGTTCACGGCAACCCCGATTCCAAAGGTGGAAACGGTTGACGAGTTGCAGCTCGGCTTTGAAGACGACGCTTATGCGGAACACCTGAACGCCATTGCAAACGACGGTTGGATGGCAAAGGATGGCAGGTATTATCCCGCACAGGCAGGCGTGCTGTACAACGCATCGGCGGTGCAAACGTTAAAGGCAATCGATCTTACGGCAACGAAGTATATTTCGCTTGATTTCTGCTCGACGGCAAAGACGTTTGATATCGGGTTCTTGGACGTTTCCGCAATCAATATGTGGGGCAACGCTCTGTTTATTCACTTGCCTTTCTCTGACGGAACGATCGGTGTGAATACCTACGTGGATTGTACGGCGGGTCAGTATCTTGGCGGATCTGCAATCAACGTGATGGACGGCGCACAGCATAATTTGAAAATCGTTGTAGACGGCGGTAAGGTATCCTACGTTTTGGATGGCGTGACAATTTTGGAAGGCTACGACGTACCTTCGGCGAAAGCGTATCTTGTAATTCGTGCGGTAGGGGAAGAAAGCTATATCGACAACCTTATCATCAGCAACGAAGACATCGAATATATCCCCCCTGTGGTGGATAATTCCTACGAAGAAGCGGAACTCGACTTCACGGCAGAGCTGGATGGCTCGAAGTACTTCACGACGCTTGATTCTAACGGTTGGGCGGTAAAGGATAGCTACTTCATGCCCGAATATATGCCTTGGTCGTCAACCTATCTTTCGCAACCCGTAGACATGAGTGGGGAAAAATACATCTCGTTCGATTTCCTTGCGGTAAAGGATAACTTTGACGCAACGCAGTCGCAGTTCAATATAATGTTCTTAACCGACTTGAAGAAGTTTACGTGTAGTGGCGCAATCCATTGCTTTATGGAATCGACCACGCCTGTGCTCACTGTCAATCGTGCGATGGGCAAGGATAAATGGGTCGGCACGGCTTCCTTCAACTGGGCGGACGGCAAGATGCACAATATGATGATTATCATCAAGGACGGCACGATCAAGTTTGAAGTGGACGGTCAGCCTGTTTTGGATAATCAGTTGGGTACGCAAATTGTTATCGAATTGACGGACGAACAGCAAGCGAAAGAAACGTATTTTGGCTTGCAGGCGACAAACGTGATGACTCGTATCGACAACTTCAAGGTGAAGAACACCTACACCGAATACGTTGCGCCTACCCCCGAAGAAGAAATTGCTTTTGAAGAGCTTGAACAGAGCTTTGTAGCAGGGGAAGAAACGGGCTTTGTGCAGTACAACGACAGCGTGAACTGGACGGTGAACGCGGACGGTCAATTTGCACCGAGCACCAACTGGGCAAAAGCATATCTTGATAAGCAAATTCCCTTGACGCAGGAAAAGACGGTGACGATGAAGCTTTGTCTTTCCACGGCGGAATCGGGTCACCAATTCACGGTAGGCTTCTCGATGGATAAGAACAGCTATTACGGCGTGTACCTTGTATTCTATCAAGGAACGGTATCTCTCAACTACGGTACTGCGCCGCAGGTGCGTCTGATTACGCAAACGAATAATGTGTGGTACGACGGTGAAGAACACGTCTTGAAGATGATTGTGAAGAACGAAAAGCTTGCCATCTTGATCGACGGCGAAGTAATCTTCAAGGATGTACAAGTAGCGATGAAGAGTGGTTATCTCACCGTGCAGTCTTCGACAACGCAGGACTGGATTGACGATCTTACGATCATCAACGATGCTGAACCGCTCAGCAAACCGCAGCCGGATGGGGATATTGCAACGCCGCCTGTGGATAGCAGTGTAAACAACCAAGTATCGGGCGAAGTCGTGGAAAAATCGAAGGGTTGCTCTTCCTTTATGGGCGTAGCAATGTGTCCTTTGACGCTTGCGGCGGCTGCGGTGCTGGTTGCGAAAAAGAAAAATAAAAAAGAGTAAGAACGTAGGCGAATAACTAACTCAAAAGGGAAAACTTATGAAATTATTCAAAAATTTTAAGAAAATAGCTTTGTCGGTTGCAACCGCCGTGATGGCGCTTTCTTCGACGGTTGCGATCTCGTTGCTTTCCCCGACGAAAAACGACGAGCTCGTCGCTTTGGCGGAAACGGCAAATAACGTGAGCGTGGACTTTTCTTCGTCGACGGACTTATCGAATTTTGCCGTAACGAACTCGGACGGTAAGGTCGGTACGATCAAGGACGGGAAATATTATCCAAATACTTGGGCGCAAAACTACTGTAAGCTTGCGATCCCTACGGATAGCACCCGTCACGTTGCGTTTGATTTCTATCTGCCGTCCATCGAGGATACGGGCACGTCCTACTCGCAAATGTGGGTGGGCTTGATCACCGATCCTTCGGACATCAACACGGCTGGTAAAAGCTTGAGTATGCAGATGGGTACGCAAATTGACGTTACCTATTTCTACAAGAATGCGCAAAAACAAGGTGCGTATAAGGGGCAATTTGCCAAGATGACCTTCGGCGCAGAGCATCACATGGAAATGTATATCGAAAACGGTATCATCACCTATGCGATCGACGGAAGCGTGATCAACTTTGCGGAAGGCTTTACGGAAGTGGACGCGCCTTCGAACGGTACGGATTCGAACGCATACCTCTTCTTCGAGTTCAGCAGCGCAAAGGGCTACGTGGACAATATCGTTATTTCCGATTGCACGTCGCTTGACTTTTCGAGCAACCTTGTGGCAAGCAAGTTTATCAACACGCTCAGCGGCGGCACGCAAGGCACGGCGGAAGACGGCGTATTCAAGACTGCGGCTTGGGCGCGCAACTATTGGGTGACGCCGATTGATACGACGGAAGACGTTAAAATCTCTTACGATTTCTATATGCCTAGCTATGAAACGTTGGGGACGGCGGATAACTATTCGCAGTTCTATGCGGCGCTTGTCAGCGACTTGGAAGATATCAACGGCACGGATGAAGAAAGTGGCAACGCCAAGAGCATGACCTTCCGTTTGTATGATAACGGAAACGCTTCGTCGCGCAGTACGAGCTATTCCGTATGGCCGTCGGCGCAATCCGCTTCGGCAGCTTCGTCGTTGGCATGGATGGAAGACGTCAACTATTTTGACGAGCTCCACCATATGGAAATGAAGATCGTCGGCGGCAACGTTACCTATTGCGTAGACGGCACCGCGTTGTTTGGCAAGACGTTTGCCGTTCCTGCGGATACGGTATATTTCTTCTTTGAAATGAGCCACGCAGGCGGTTATATCGACAATTTGCAAGTCGAGGCGTTGCCTTTTGAAGAAATCAACTTGGATTTCTCGTCGGCGGCAACGGGCTCGAACTACTTTACCAACATTCCCAGCGCAACGAACTGGTCGCTTTCGGGCGGTACGTTCAAGTCGGGTGGCACGTATCGTGCTACGTATATGACGACGCCCATTCCTATGAATGAGTTTAAGTATATCGCCTTCGACTGGTACGAACCGAACGTTGCGAATACCAGCGCGGCGGCGAACTTCCGTTTCGGTTTGACGGCGAATATTACAGATCGCAACACGGATAACCAGTCTATCGGCTTGTACTTCTGGCCTGGTAAGACGTGGCTGACTTCGCACGCAAACAGCACCAGCGGTTGGCTTGCTTCGCTTAGTACGGTAGCGCTTGGGCAAGTCAAACGCATCGAGATGATCATTGAAAACGAGAAGATCACCTTTATCGTCGGCGGTACGACGTTGAAGTCCTCGTATGCGCTTCCGTTTGCCGATCAAGATACGTCTACGAAGGAATATGCGTATCTTGTGTTGGACGATGCGGTAGGCGCGGGTACGTACATCGACAACTTTGTGGTTTGGAACAAGGATACGTACAACGCCTATAAGCAAGAGCAGTTAGAGTTGCAGTATAACATTCAAAAATCGGACAAGAGCTTTGTCGGCTACGACGAAAAGCTTACGCCGAACACGAAGGATAGCGGCATTGCATGGGGTTCGGTGTATAGCGCGCTTGCAGACGGCGCAACGATTCGCCGTTCGAGCTATTACAATATGCAATACGACTGGTCGGGCGCGGAATACTATGCGTTCGACGTTGTGAACGATACGGACGGCTTCGTGGCATTCGGTTTGGATGTCAAGGAAGGCTATTATGCACAAAACGGCGCAATCGCGGCGTTTGGCACGGGCTCGATTACGCACGGCAGATGGTGGACGATGGGCGAATCTATGCCGTATTATCTTATCAGTGAAGACGGTACGGTAAAATCGGGCTTGACGGGCAGAAATACGGTCAACCGCGGAGAAGCGGTTGTTCCCATCGGTTTCAAGGGTACGGTAGTGCTTCCCATTAGCTCGTTTGAAATACTCGACTGGTCGGCGAATACGGCGCAGTATAACTGGTTTACGGAAGATGCCAACGTACTTGCGCTCGATCATATCCTGTTTGCGGACTTGATTTACTGCAAAATTACGGACACGACGGGCAGCGTCACGACGAGCAACGAACGCTTGCTTAGCTCGGATTTCGGCGCTTCGGCAAGCGTGGCAAGAACGGTTCGTGCGATCGACCAAATCGGAACGGTCAGTGTGGCAAGCGAACGCTTGATTGCGTTTGCAAGAAGCAACTACGACGCGCTTTCTGCGGAAGACCAGGCAATCGTCACCAACTATGAAACGTTGACGGCGGCAGAAACGGCGTTCTATAACTTGAGCGATACTTCCTACGTCATCGGTACGGACGGTAAGGACTTCGAAGGTACGGGCGGCGTAGCCTTTGGCACGGTATTTAATGCAGCGCCGCACACGGTTTCGGCGTGGATCAAGGTCGCTCGCAACGTTGCGGACGATGAACACGTCGGTACGGTTGTCGGCAACGCGGAAAGAAAAATGTCTTCGTCGGTGCTGTACGATTACTGGAACACCTTCTCGTTCGAGATTACGACGAACGGCAACCCGAAGTTTGAATGGCGCGTTTCCAGAACGTCGAAGGTGGTATTTATCGTAGAAAATGCGGATGTTCGTACTGGTAGCTGGATGCACGTAGCGTTTACGCGCGATGCGAAAAACGGCTTGCTTACCTGCTATATCAACGGTGTAGCGGTGGCTTCGATGCAGGTAGATCCAGCGAAGATTGCCGATTTTGCTTTTGTCAAGCCTGTGATGATCGGAAGCGACTACACGAACGATAAAATTTTGGCGGCGGGCTTCACGCCTGATTTCCACGGCTCGATTGCCGACGTGCGCGTATACGAATCGCTTTTGACGGATGAGGAAGTGGCAAAGGACGCAAACGGCGAGATGGCGGGCGGTTTGCTTGGCGCAATCGACTTTGCAAGCGGTGAAATCGAAGAATACTACGACCACGTAAACGACTATGCAACGGATGCGTTCGGTTGGAAGGAAGTAGACAATACTTATTTCGAAGCGCAGGACGGCGAATTCACGTTTGCAATCATTCCCGATACGCAGATGATTTTCTCTCGTGCGGACAACTATAACAGCGGTACGAGTATCTTTGCCGAGGGCTACGACGTAGAAACCAACCTTGGTTTCAAGAACATGAACTGGCTGATCGATAATAAAGATCGGATGAACCTGCAATACGTCATGCACGTAGGCGACCTTACGGACAACCTGAACTATTACGTGACTTCGAACGTGGATTCCACCAAGAAGAAATGGGAAGTGGAGGGTACGATTGAAGCGAAGTACGGTTTCCAAATGCTTGGCAAGCTGACGGCGGCAGGCATTCCTTGGTCGATTTCGAGAGGTAACCACGACGGCGGTTACTCGAACGATCCTTTGGCGGTGTGGGACAAATACTGGTCGCAGAGCGAGGCTTATACGAAAGCGACGACGGACGACCGTCTGGACGGCGAGCCTGCAAAATATTGTATCACGACGAGAGATAGCGTCGATCATATTTACAGCTACTACGAAAAGATTGAGATCAACGGCATCAAGTATTTGATTTTGGTGCTTGACTTGGAAGCAAGCGACACGGTGCTTGCTTGGGCGAACGAAGTTGCGGCATACTTCACCGATTATCGGATCATCGTTTCCACGCACGCATATTTGGGTGCTCGCGGTGCGCTGATGACGAGCTTGATGGGCTCGGAAAGCTTGAACAACGCAGGTAAGACGGTGTGGGATGAATTTGTCAGCAAACACGCGAATATCGAATTGTTGATTTGCGGTCACTCGAGCGGGGAAGACATCGTCCGTTCGCAGTTGACGGGCGTGAACGGTAACAAGGTTTGGACGTTCATGATCGACTCTTCGGCGCACGAATTTACGGGTGTTACACAGCCGGGCTTGATGGCGCTTTTGAAATTTTCGGCGGACGGCAAAACGCTTACGCTCAACCATTACTCGATGATTCAGGGCGAGCTGTTTGGCAGCAACAACAGCTTTACGGTCAACCTGGGCGAAATGGAAGAATCTGACGTAAGCACCGAAGGCGGAGTAATCACACCCACTTGGCCTGATCCGACGGATACGCGTCAAGTTGTTTTGATGCCGAACGTACAACCCTTCGGCGTATATGGAAGCAGTACAGGGCTCCGCAACAACACGGTGAACGACAGTACGACGTTGCAGATTGCATACAACGGCGTACAATTCCGCGATAACTGGAAGGCATACGCAGTTTCTATTGATATAGAAGCGGATGGCGTTTACAGGTTTGATGCGGATGCGTACATCAAGGCGAAGAACGGCAGGGTTTCGGTATTGCAGACTTGCGCAAAGGACGGCTTGACGAGAATTGTTCCCTTGACTGATCCCGATGATACCGATACGATCGCTTATGCGAACGGCTTGTATGGTCCTTCAGCGAGTAGCGGCGGCTCAATTATGATGACGGATATTTTGCCCGACGGTATTACGGTAGCTGCAGGGGATAAAATCACAATCCTGTTCTCAGGCTCTACGAGCTACTGGGGAAAGATGCTCTTTGACGGTGCGGTATACGATGCAAACGGCGTTGAAGTTCAAGACTGTGACTTGAATATGACGAGTGCGACGATTGCAAATAACTTGTACAAAGCTGGCTATAACGGCTTAATGGCAGACGGTACAGCATCTTCGTATAAGAACTATAAGGGCTTCTCGGCAGGTTGGCTGCACTTAACGGGTTCGTTTGCGAACTTCTTCACGCAATATACGAACACGGTCACGGTGAATAATGAACAAGGTAATACATTGTTTACAGCAACGTCGAGCGGTATGGGTACAATGGTTGGGACCCAGAACAAATTGCCTACGCTGTATAAGGATGGCTATAAGTTCCTTGGCTACGAAATAGGTGGTACCATGTACGCAGGTAACACCTATTCGGTAAAGGGCACGACGGCTGAGGGCGGTACGACGCAAACGGTGGTTGCGAAGTTTGAAAAGCTTCCTGATGCGATTTTCGATACGAGCGACAAGCCAGTAATTGATACCAGCGCAGGCTTCAACGGCGCTTTGCCTGAGCTTTCTCGTTCGGGCCACCTGTTCCTTGGTTATGCCATTGATGGTGCTCTTTATCCTGCGGGTACGCAGTACGATTCGAAGAGCGGCAAAACGGTGGTAGCGGTATTTGCCAACTTCTCGATGGTCAACGGTGCGTCTATCCGTTTGGGTGCGCCCACGGGTATGCGCTTCCAGTCCTATATCGACGCGGACGTATATAATAGTTATTTGTCTGAAAACGTCACGTTGGGTACACTGATTGCAAAAGCGGACGATATCACGGTGGACGGAGTGATTGATTACAGCAAGCTGACGACGGATGCGGCGATCACGAAATTGAATGTGTCTTCGACCAACCAACATGAGGTAGGGGGGTATCTCTATTTCAACGGCGTGCTTGCGGAAATCAAAGAACACCATTACGACTGGAAATTTGCGGCGCGCAGTTATATGTCTTTGACCTATGCGGACGGCACGACGAGAGTTTTCTATGCAAACGTTTCCGACAACGCGCGTTCGGTTGCGGAAGTAGCGCAAAAGGCGCTGTTAGACGTTAGCCAAGTCCAAACGAGCTATTATAACGTAAAGGTGGACGGCGGTTATAGTCACTATGATGAAGACCAACGTAAAGTGCTTGGTGACTTCATTGCATAAAAATTAAATACTAAAAAATGCAGTCCGAAATCGTTTTCGGTTTCGGGCTGCAACATATTGTGTACTATGGTAGATTATATTTATTTGGTATCCGCGACGGCGTGTATTGCCATGACGGGGATTTTTGGAGCGTACTACAACCGTAAAAATACGGATAAGGGCGCATCTGCGTTGTATAGCTTTATACAAATTTGTAGCGTATTTATCGGTTGGCTTATTCTCTATCTCACCGATTTTTCCTTTAACTTTGCGGTGTTGCCGTATTCCTTGGGATTTGGCGTCGGCTATACTTTTGCAATGGTGGGCATGATCAAAGCAATGGATACGGGCTCGGTTGCGCTCACGTCGCTGATTATGCAACTCTCGCTCATCGGAACGACGATTTGGGGCTTCTTCTTTTGGGATTCAAAGGTGACGCCGATTGTGTTGATCGGGCTCGTTTTGGTGGTGATTGCCTTGGCACTTTGTTTGTATAGCGGCAAGGAGCAGACACAGCAAAAGAATAAGAAAGCGTGGCTAATATACGTTGCCTTAATGTTTGCGGGGAATACGTGCTGTACAATCTTTCAAAAGGACCAGCAGATGGCGTTCGACGGCAAACACGGCGCGCAGATGATGTGTTTTGCTACGTTATTTGCGCTTGCATTTTGCGCGATTCGTTTTTTACGCAGTGAAAAAGGGGACGTGAAAAGAATCTTAAAAACGTCCGTACATTTCCCCATTCTTTCAGGTGCAAGCAACGTTCTTAGCAACTTTTGCGTTTTACTTTTGGCGGTTTCGCCGTTGTCGCCGAGCCTGGTGTATCCCGTGTTATCGGTGGGCGGATTGATGATCACAATGCTTTTTTCGCTCTTTGCTTTCCACGAGAAGATGAAGTGGTGGCAATGGCTGGGGATTGGATTCGGCGCATGTGCAGTTGCGCTATTATCCATATAACGAATATAATGAAAAAAGGACTTGAAGTTTCAAGTCCTTTTTTTTACGTTTCAAATAATTTTTTTGCAAGCGCCATAGCAGGCGCGTTGTTTTTCGTCGGCTCGACAATTTCCAAAGAGAACGCGCCTTCGTAGCAATTATTCCGTAAAATCTGCATACAGGCGCGGACGTCGACAATTCCTTGTTCGAGCGATGTATCAAGCAAATACGCGCCGTTTTTGGTGGGCAACCAGCCCTCTTGCAGGGGTGCGTCGTTTGGCGAAAATACCCGTCGGTAATTTTTCAAATGCACGTGTTTGATTTCCGTTTGAAAGGCGCGGAAAAAGTCTGTGGGGGATTCGTCTACGAATAGGATATTTCCAAAATCACCGCAAACGCCAACGTTTTGGCAACGCTTTTGGATTTCGCGGTAGAACCTTCCGAAGCTTTCCACGCCGTTAAAATACATTCCTTGTTCTTCGTATAGGCAGGTCAGCCCAAGCAATTTGCAATACGTTGCAATCTCCGTCGCTCTATCTACAATGATAGGGAAAACTTCTTCGAAGGTCGGTGCGTTCTTGTCAAGGATCAAACTGTCAATGAGCGTATGGTGCAAAAATGGCGAGCCGAGCTCCGCGGCAAGCTCTGCGTGTTTTTTTAAGAAAGAAAGGGCTTGTTCACCGTTTAGAAGATTGACGCCTACCGAATAGCACGCCGTGCTCAATCCAAAGTCGCGAAGCCGCTGATTCACCTGTTTGGCGTGGGGGAGAGAATCGACCCCTGCATGCCAGTTCTCGATCGGGAGCTGTAAAAATTCCACGGATGAAAAACCGTTCTCTTGCGCCCAAGCGGCGGTTTCGTCTAATCCTTTTTCTTGCAGCATTTGATTAAAGCCGCTATAAAAACAAAATTGCATAGATACTTCCTAAAAAATTACCCGCAAACGATAGGCTGTTTGCGGGTGTAGTGGCTTAGAAGATGGGGAAACCTGCTTTTGCGTGCGCTTGGGCAAGCTCGTCGCACATTGCTACGATCTCGTCGGTGGAAAGGGTTGCCGCCGTATGCGGTTCTAAGAGAGCCGCTTGGTATACGTAGGACATATCTTTCGTGCGTGCCGCTTCAATGGTCAAAAGTTGAACGTGTACGTTCAAGGAGTTCATTGCCGCCAACTGCAAAGGCAATTCGCCTACAACGGTGGGGGTGATTCCGTTTGCGTCTACAACGCAAGGCACTTCCACGCAAGCGTCGTCGGGCAGGTTTTTGATCGAACCGTTGTTGATCACGTTGCCGCCGATCATATAGGGAACGCCCGTCACCATCGCTTCCATAATACGGGAAGCATATTCGCGGGAGCGAGTATGCTCGATTTTGCCGCCTGCCAAAAGATCTGCATATTCCTTTTTCCAGTCGTTGATTTGGTTCACGCAACGACGGGGGTATTCGTCGAGTGGAATATTGAACTTTTCAATGAGATCTTCTCTGCCGGGCTTAATATACAAAGCGCTGTATTCGGCATTATGTTCGCTGCTTTCCGTGCAGTAGTGCCCGAATTTGTCGATGTAGTCAAAGCGAACCATATCGCTGTGCTTTTCGCTTGCGTTCTTTTCTTTGGCGCGACGTTTGATTTCGGGATAGAGATCGTTCCCCTGTTTGTCCGTGATGCTCAACAACCAAGCCATGTGGTTGATGCCTGCGATCTTGTACAAAGTATCTTCGGGTTTGATATCCATAGCCAGCGCTTCCAAGAGCATAGGCACGCATACCTGTACGCTGTGGCAAAGCCCGATCGTCTTCACCTTCGTGTATCTTTGCATATAGCCCGTCAGCATTGCCATGGGGTTGGTGTAGTTCAAGAACCAAGCGTTGGGACAAACTTCTTCCATATCGTTTGCAAACTCTTGCATCACCTTAATGGTACGCAAAGCGCGGAAGATGCCGCCGATGCCGAGCGTGTCGCCGATCGTTTGGCGAACGCCGTATTTTTTAGGGATCTCGAAATCAATCACGGTGCAAGGCTCGTAGCCGCCGACCTGAATTGCATTGATAACAAAGTTCGCATCGCGCAAAGCGTCCTTGCGCTGTCTCTCGCCCAAATATTTTTTAATAGTAGCGCGGTTTTCGTTGACGTTTTCGTTCAAACGCGTAATCAGAATATACGATTCTTCCAAGCGCGCTTCGTCAATGTCGTAGAGCGCAATTTCCGCGTTATTCAAGCTCGGGCAAAGCATGGTATCGCCTAACACGTTTTTTGCAAAAACGGAGCTACCTGCGCCCATAAAAGTAATTTTAATCATCGGTTATTCTCCTATCTATGTATGGATGGGGGTTATTCTTCATCCGCGACGGTGGGAAAGTCCACAACGTCCAAACGGGAACGGCTAATCCACTTGCCCTTGGTGAAGTCGGGGAAGGCTTGCGGTGCGCCGCCTTGCGCGATCGACTGTTCGGACAGCGAAGAAACTGCCAACCAGGACGCCGCGTCGTAAACGTCAACGGGCATCGGCTCGCCGTGGATTGCCGCATGGAAGAACGCCTTGAACATCATATAGTCCATGCCGCCGTGACCAAGCTCCATTTCCTGTTGCGTGATATTCCGCCAACAGTCGGGGAGATATGCCTTGTAGTCTTCGCCGTTATCAATCCAGCGTTGCAAGGATTTGTGCGGTTCGGCAAAGTCGTGCAATTCCTTACAGTCGAATAAAACCATATTTGCTTCTTGTACAGCGTAGCCTTTCGTGCCGCGAACGGTAAACTCGCGCGAATAGTGCTTAGGCAGGGTGGTGTCCAAGGTCAAAGTGATCACTTCGCCGTTCGCGCAAGTGATAATCGTGGTGACGATATCCCCTTGCTTAACGGTGTCGCCAAGGTGTGCTTTGCCTTTTTCATATTGATTGAACACCGCCTTCAAGCCAGCCGCCTTGCTGGCGACGGAAACGAGCGAAACCATTCTATTCCCACGGTTCACGTCCAAGAGCTTTGCGATAGGGCCAAGCTCGTGCGTGGGGTAATTTTCGCAGTTGCGCTTTAAGTAATTCCCCAAGCGGTAATTGTAGTTATTTTCGAGCATTTCAAAACGAAGATCGTGGCTATACGCACCGTGCGCAAAGACGATTTCCCCGAATTTTCCCGCTCTTGCAAGCGAAGTGGAAAGAAGCTCGAACTTATCAAAGCAACAATTTTCCATCATCATGATAGGAGTTTTCGTTTCTTCGTAAGTGCGGACGAGCTCCCAACATTCTTCAAGATCGTACGAGCAGCCAACTTCCATCGCCGTGATTTTTCCTGCTTTCATGGAACGGATCGCCATGCGGATATGTTCTTCCCAAGAAGAACATATAACAACCGCTTGTACGTTTTCATCTTTCAGTAAGTCTTCGTAATCAGCATACGATTTGGGGGTGGTTTTGCGTACTTCTTCTACGCGCTTTACAGCCGCGATTCGCTTTTCTTCCACGATATCGCAAACAGCAACGATCTCCGCTTCTTCGCAAGCGAGCATCGTATAAATCAATCCCATTGCGCGTTGACCGCAGCCAACCACGCCAACTTTTATCTTGCTCATAAAAAATCTCCTTATTAAGAAAAACTTTCATTGATTATATAATACACCAAATTGAGAAAAATCACAAGTGCTATTTGTTGCGTTTTATTGTTGTATCGTTGCAACTTTTTTTCAAAAACCCCACTTTTGGCGGTTGTGAATATTTTTGACAATTATTTGATTGTCAAATCGGCTTTCTGTCGGTACTGCAAAGGGGTAAGTCCCGTTTGTCGTTTGAAAAATTCGCAAAAGTAAGGAACGCTGTCAAAGTTCAAAGCGTCCGCAATTTGCGTGATGCTTTTTTCCTTTTGAGCAAGGAACTTTTTGGCAACTTCGATCTTCTTATCTGCAAGGTATTCTCCCAAGGATTTGTTCGTTGCTTTTCGAAATTCCTTACAAAGAGTAGAACGGTTGGTTCGGAATAAAAAAGCAAGTTCTTCGATCGTGATTTTTTCCGTAAAGTTGTTGTCGAGATATTCGATGATTTCGCTGATGGTAAAGGTCGCGCGCGGCGCGTCGTCGCTGTTTTCAAAGAATTCGTATTTACGGATAAGCCCGATCAAAAACAATTCAAGCAAGCTACGCAACATTTGTTCGCTACCGTACAGTGCGTTTTTCTTTTTTACCATATCATATACGGGTACGTTATAGGGCGGCGCAAAGACGTTTCTGCCTTCCTTTACGATATCGGCAAGCTGCTTGATTTGCATCTCGTCGAGTTTAAGCGGCTTACTGGAAAAATAGTGCAATTTTTCCGAAGTGCACGTAAACCCTAAAATAATCAGCGTCGTTTCCGCTTTTTTTGGGCAGGAAAAAGAATGCTTACTGTTCGCACGATGAATGAGCAGCTCGTTCTTTTCCAGCCTTCCGCTATATTCGTCGGAGTGAACGTCGATCGAGCCTGTGCCGACGTAAATCAATTCACAAAACGGGTGCTGATCGTCGATGGTTTCGTAGCCTTTGGGAAATTCGAAAAAGTGTACGTTTGCAATTTCGGAAACGGTGATCACCGTATCTAATTTTTTTAGTTGAAAGTCCATAGCATTATTATAAAATTGATGGGTAGAATTGTCAAGCGAATTTGACAATGTAAACATTTTTACGAAAGTGTAATTTTTATTGACGATTGTCTAATGACAAATGAAAATATAGGTTGTATAATAGAGTGGAAAATAATAATGGATAAGGAGAAACTATTATGGCAAGAGTATGTATTCCCGATTACGAATACCAGGAAAGAATTCAAAGAGCAGCAAAGATGTTGAGAGAGCGCGGTTTGGACGTTATGGTGGTAGCGTCCACGGAAAGCGACTACGCAAACGCAAGATATTTTTCGGGCTTTTGGCCTGTATTTGAAAGAGCAGGCGTAGCGATTTCCGCAAACGGCGACGCGGCTTTGCTTGTAGGCCCCGAATCGGAAGTGTTCGGCGCGGACTTTGGTAAAATTGAAAAGGTGTTCGTGCTTAGAGAGTTTAGAGAATCTGCAGACCCTTCCTATCCCGAGCTTACGCCTTCGACGTTCAACGACGTATTCAAGGCAATCGGCGTTACGGGTGAGAACATCAAAATCGGTTTGGGTAGCTACGTAGAATGCACGTTGCCCATTTACGAAGGCTTGAAGTCGAGCTATCCGAAGGCGGAAATCGTAAAGTGCAACGATATCATGGTCGACCTTCGTAAGATTAAGAGTGAAAACGAAATCGCTTGTCTTAGAGAAGGCTTCCGTATCATCGAAATTGCAACGGACGAAGTTATCAAAGCATTGAAGCCTGGCGTGACCGAGCTTCAAATGGTAGGTATCGCGCAAAAGGTGATTTATGAACACGGCGCAGAATACGAAGGCTTGCCTATGTACGTATTCTCCGAAGCAAGCACCCGTCACGCAATTTCCCGATCTCGTTATCGTGAAATCGGTAAGAACGATATCGTTCAGCTTAACTTGTCGGCAAAGATAGACGGTTATTCGCCTTCCATCGGGTTGCCTGTATGTATGGGTAAACTCGAAGGGGAACGCCGTGATTTGGTGGAATTCTGCCGCAAGATGCACGAATGGACGGAGCAACAACTCAAAGCAGGCGTGTACGCAGACGACGTTGCAAAGCGTTTCTTGCAAATGTATAAAGATGCAGGCTATGGCAAGAACTACGTTTATGGGCCTTGCCACGGTACGGGTATGATTGAAGTAGAAGCGCCTTGGATGGAAACTTCCACCCATTATCCTTTGGAAAAGAATATGACCTTCCAAATCGACACCTTCATCTCTGGTCCTACGTTCGGTTGCCGTTGGGAAAAGGGCGTTGCAATCCGTGAAGACGGCTGTGAATCGTACACAGATTATCTTAAAAAGGGCATTATTGAACTTGGTTTCTAATGGGTGACGAAATGATAGTTGGTAAAAAAGATTGGATTATTCCCGATTGTGAACTTCCCCCCGAAGGGGAAGGCGTGCTCAAAGGACACGAAAGCGTAATTGTCGTCAACGATACCAGCGAAAAAGCGGTGATCAAGGTAAAATTATATTTTGCGGACAAAGACGCTTACGAAGGCATCACTTGGGAGGTAGAACCCCAACGCGTTCGTTGTTTTAGAATGAATAACGTAGACGATATGTGTGGCTATATCGTGCCTTTGGAAACGCAGTATGCAATGAAACTTGAAAGTACGCAACCTATCGTCGTGCAATACGGCAGACTTGACAACAGACAAACGAATTTGGCATATTATACTACTTTGGCTTATTGAGGTAAATAAAAATGATTTTAGACCATTCTTTTCCGCGTGAAACGGATTACGTAAAAGAGAAGAATATACCGCTCGTGATCGTAGGTGGTACGGTGGAATATCATGGCCCGCATTGTTCGTATGGTTGTGATACGTTGGTTGCGGAAGGCTTAGTGAAAAAACTTGCCGAAGAAAAAGAAATTATGATTGCACCGACGATTTCTTACAGCCCGTCCAGCTACGCGGTGGGCGGTAGAAAAAGCGGTACAGTGCACGTACCTGAACGCGCGTTTGAAGATTACGTGTATTACGTATTCAAGAGCATGCTCTATTCTGGTTTTAGAAACATTTACGTCGTTATTCATCATCAGTTTGAGCAAGAAAGCGAAATGCCCATGACCCTTTGCTACCGTACGGCGGCAAAGCGTGCAACGATGGAATATCTCGAAGAAACGCTCGGCGAAGGCTGGTGGGGTAGCGAATCGTACGCCAACTATTATGAAGAGCTGGAAGGGGCAAACAATCCTTTTTCTTGGATTAAGGTAATTCCCACGATGAGTACGGCGGTGCAAAACGCCACGGGGTACGACCATGCAGGCAAGTATGAAAGCTCTATTTTAATGGCATTATATCCCGATTGTATTAAGCTTGACCGTATCGACGATATCAAGCACTGGTTCACCGAAAGCGCACGAGAAGCAAACAAAGAACTCGGCGACGAAATGGTGCGTCAGTCGCTTGCGTATTTGAAGAAAGCCATTCAGTAAATAAAATCATAAAAAGCCACCCTATGGGTGGCTTTTTGTTATTCGCTTGCAAGCTTTTCGTAAAACGTGTACAGCGCTTGGCTGTCCTTTTCCGCTTGGTCGAGCAATTCTTTTGCGCTTTCACGGTCAAGGCGATGGAGCGCGCGGAAGCGGTTTTCCCCTTCCAAGAACTCGCGCAAAGGCGCGGTGGGCTTTTTGCTATCCAGTTGGAAAGGGGTGTTTCCTGCGGTTTTTCGAGTAGGGTCAAATCGGAATAAATGCCAGTAGCCGCATTCCACCGCCCGTTTTTCTTCTTCGACAGAACGGCTCATGCTCACGCCGTGGGCGATGCAAGGGGTGTAGGCAATCACGATGGACGGGCCGTCGTAGCTTTCTGCTTCGGTGAGCGCTTTGATCAGCTGTTGCATGTTTGCGCCAAGGGATACCTGCGCGACGTACACGTTTCCGTAAGCCATCATCATTTGCGCGAGCGGTTTCTTCCTTGTTCGTTTGCCGTTGACGGAAAAACGCGCCGTTGCCCCGAGCGGCGTGGACTTAGAAGTTTGCCCGCCTGTGTTGGAGTATACTTCGCTGTCTAAAACGAGAACGTTGACGTTTTTGCCGCTTGCCAAAACGTGATCAAGCCCCCCATAGCCGATGTCGTAAGCCCAGCCGTCGCCGCCGATGCACCAGACGGATTTTTCCTTTCTGTTTTCCGCTTGATCGTAGGCAAGGCGCATGCCCAACCCAAACTCGGCGTTGTCTTCAAATAAGGAGTTTGCCCAAGCAGGGCCAAGCCCGTTTTTCGTCTTAGCATAGGGGCAGGTAGGCGATGAACCGCCATAGATGGACGAACAACCCGTTGCGTTTGCAATCAAAAGTCGCTCTCCAAAAAGCTGGGTGAGTAGCTTTATATAAGGCGTTTCACCACACCCTGCGCACGCGTAAGAGAACTCGAAAAGGGGCTGTCTAAACTGGCTTCCCTTGACGGTATTCGCTTTATACAGTTCAGGGGGCAAGGGAGGCAGGGAGAGCGCAAATTCCCAGTTTTTGCCTTCGTGGGCGCGCAGTTCGTCAACGGGAGTCATAACAAGCGCTTTTTCCTTGGCGGGGCAGGTCCGCGCGCAAACGCCGCACCCCATACAATCGTGTAAGGAAACCTGAATACGGAATCGTTTTCCTTGCATGCCGACGGCAGGAAGGGAAACAAAGTCGTCTGGCGCATTTGTATCTTCGTCAAAGACAAATGGTCGAATACAGGCGTGCGGACAAACGAAGGAGCATTGATTGCATTGAATACAGTTTTGCTCGATCCATTTGGGAATGGACGCCGCTACGCCGTGCTTTTCAAGCTTTGCCGTATCGGTTGGTACCGACCCGTCTTCCGAGAAAGCGGAAACAGGCAAGCTGTCCCCTTGAAGCTTTAAGATCGGCTCTATAAACCGAGTGTAATATGGGTCGGAAAGGGTAGGGTTAGGGTGAACAATTTTTCCGTCCGTAGCTTGCGCCCAGCTTTGCGGATATTCGACGCAACGCAAGTTGTTTTTTACACAGTCGACGGCGCGCAGGTTTTGTAAAACAACGTCCGCACCCTTCTTTTGGAATTTCGTTTTCAGCTCGTCTTTGAGAAAGTCGAGCGCCGTTTCATAGGGCATAAGCGTGGGGTTTAAGGCAAAAAACGCCGCCTGCATCACCGTGCTGTGTTTGCCTTGCAGCCCTTGCTCGGCGGCGAGTTTTGTACCGTCGATAACGTAGAAAACCGCCTGTTTTTTGGCAAGCTCTTGCTTAAAAGTGGGGGGCAGGTGCGCGTTTAACTCGTCGAGCGTTCCCCAAGGGCAGTTCAAAAGGAAAGTGCCGCCGTCCTTTAAGGCGGTCAACATATCGTATCGAGTAAGGTAGGAAGGATTGTGGCAGGCGACAAAATCCGCATGCTCCACAAAATAGGCGGAGCGGATCGGCTTTTTGCCAAAGCGCAGGTGGGAAATGGTCACGCCGCCCGATTTTTTGGAATCGTACTGAAAGTACCCTTGCACGAAAAGGGGCGTTCTTTCCCCGATGATTTTGATGGAGTTTTTATTCGCGCCCACTGTACCGTCCGAGCCGAGCCCGTAAAATTTGCAGGCGGTAATCTCGTCGTTTTCTAAGTGAAAGTCGGGGATAGGCAAAGAAAAATGAGTGATGTCGTCTTCAATCCCGACGGTGAAATGGTTTTTAGGCGTTTCCGCGTTTAGGTTTTCAAAGACGGCAACAACCATCGCAGGCGTAAACTCTTTTTGCCCCAAGCCGTATCTACCGCCGACAACGGTAAGCTTTTCTTTTCCGTATTCTTTGAGCGCGGCGCATACGTCCAAATAGAGCGGCTCACCCACCGAGCCGTTTTCCTTTGTGCGGTCGAGTACCGCGATTTGCTTGCAGGTTTTGGGCAGAGCTTGGCAAAACCGTTTTCCGTCAAAGGGGCGGTATAAGCGCACTTTGATAAGCCCGACCTTTTCACCCTTTGCATTGAGCGCATCCACGGTTTCTTCCGCAGTTTGCGCGCCGCTTCCCATGATCACAAGTACTCGTTTTGCGTCCTTTGCGCCGTAGTAATCAAAGACATGGTACTGCCTTTTTATGGTTTTTGCCACCGCATCCATAACGTCCTGTACCGTTCCGGGCAGGGAGAGATAACGCTCGTTTGCCCGTTCGCGGTTTTGGAAATAGACGTCTGGGTTTTGCGCTGTTCCGCGCTGGATGGGGGCATCGGGGGAAAGGGCGCGCTGACGAAACCAAGAAAGCGCCTTTTCATCGAGAAGCGCTTGCATTTGTTCATATTCGAGTACTTCGATTTTATACGCTTCGTGCGACGTGCGGAAGCCGTCGAAAAAATGCAAGAAGGGCACGCTGCTCTTGATAGTGGCAAGATGCGCAACAAGTGCAAGGTCGTGCGCTTCCTGTACGGACGATGAGCAGAGCATTGCAAAGCCCGTTTGGCGTGCCGCCATAACGTCTTGATGATCCCCAAAGATACTCAGCGCATGGGCGGCAAGCGCACGCGCGCTGACGTGGAAGACGGTGGGGAGTAGTTCCCCTGCGATTTTGTACATATTCGGCAACATCAAAAGCAAGCCTTGGCTGGAAGTGTAGGTGGAAGCCAGCGCGCCGCAGGTAAGCGCGCCGTGCATCGCGCCTGCAACGCCACCTTCCGATTGCATTTCAAACACCTGCGGTATATTGCCAAATAGATTCGGTTTTCCCTGCGCTTGCCATTCGTCGGCGAGCTCCGCCATCGGTGTGGACGGCGTGATGGGATAGACGAGCATGAGCTCGGAAAAGGCGTAAGATACGTACGCCGCGGCGTGGTTTCCGTCAACGGTTAAAGTTTTCATATTATCCCCCAAGATACGTGGTATAGGATAACTATGCCCATTTTTAACAAAAAAAACACCAAAAAAGCAAAGAAAAAACGCCTAAAAAAGGCGGGTTTTTGTTTATAGGGACACTTTTTGACAGGTGGGTTTCGTTGAATAGCAAAGGCGAATGGCGAAAGCTGTTCGCCTGTGCTATTATTTTGTGTTGTTTTATGCTGATTCCAAGATTGTTTCGTTGCTTTGAGACGGTTTTTCTTCGGTTTCCGCTTCTTGATCCCATTCGCCGATGTCACGGTAGACGATTCGAA
>SVIJ01000012.1 GCA_015069565.1 Clostridiales bacterium | reverse complement strand
ACGGCACGTCGGCTACGAAGAAGCGGCGGCGCAGGGCTTGATGGCAGGCATCAACGCATCCTTGAAAATGCAGGGCAAGCCCCCCTTTGTCCTTCGTAGAGATGAAGCGTATATCGGCGTACTCATCGACGATTTAGTGACGAAGGGCACGGACGAGCCCTATCGAATGATGACTTCCCGCGCCGAGCACCGCATTTGCCTGCGGCAGGACAACGCCGATTTCCGATTGACACCGTTGGGCTACGAAGTCGGTTTGGTGACAGAAGAACGCTGGCAAAAATACCAAAGCCGCTACGCCGCATACCAAGAGCTTTTGAACCGCTTGAACGAACGGCTCTCCCCGAAGATTGCCGAGCCATTTTTGGAAAAATACGGCTATTCGGGCTTAAATAGCGGCATTTCCTACGCGGAGATGATGAAGCGCTCCGTTCCCTTGAAGGACATTATGGAAGCATTCGGGCTGTTTGCCGAATACCCCAAGGACATCTTGGAAACGGCGGAAATCACCGTCAAATACGAAGGGTATTTGAAGCAAGGCTACGAGCAGATTGAAAAGGCAAAACGCTTGGAAGAAAAGCTATTGCCTGCGGACATCGACTATTTGCGCATCGAAGGCTTGCGTTTGGAAGCGAGAGAAAAGCTGCAACAAATTCGCCCCTTGAACTTAGGGCAAGCGAGCCGCATTTCGGGGGTCAACCCTGCGGACGTTTCAGTGCTGATGGTCTATTTAGCGCAACGCAAATCATAAAAACAAAAAAGACGGATACCCGTCTTTTTTTGTTTCATCGCATACATGGTAGTACATAGTAGGATTATTTTACATCTTTTTTGTTGCTTTCCGATACAATATAAATCGGGCGCTTTTTCGTTTCGCGGAAGATTTTCGAAACGTACTGCCCCATAATCCCTAAGCAGAAAAGCTGTACGCCGCCGATAAAGAGAATGATACACACGGTAGACGGCCAGCCTGCCACGCTGTCCCCAAAGCACAGCGCGCGAATGAAGACGAACAGCATCGCCACCACCGCAAGCACCGTAAAGAAAATCCCGCTCCAAGACGCGATTTTCAAGGGCGCGTCGGAAAAGTTGGTAATCCCTTCCAAGGAATACTTAAACAGCTTCCAAAAGCTCCACTTCGTTTCCCCTGCAACGCGCTCTACGTTTTCGTATTCCAGCCAGTACGTCTTAAAGCCTATCCAACCGAAAATCCCCTTGGAAAAGCGGTTGGTTTCCCCCATCGCAACGATGGCGTCCACCATCTTCCGCTTCATCAAGCGGAAATCCCTTGCGCCGTCTACAACGTCAACGTCGGAAATCTTGCCCATGATTTTATAGAACGCGCGCGCGAAGAAGGAACGGATTTTTGGCTCCCCCTTGCGAGTGACCCGACGGGTTGCCACGCTGTCGTATTCCCCGCTTTCGATGAGCGCAAGCATTTGCGGAAGCAGGGAGGGCGGATCTTGCATATCAGCGTCCATCACCGCCACAAGGTCGCCGCTTGCGTTGCAAAAGCCTGCATACATCGCCCCTTCTTTGCCAAAATTACGGGAAAAGGACAGGTATTTCACACGCTCGTCCTGCTCGGCAAAGCCCTTAATCACGGAAAGCGTTTCATCCTTCGAGCCGTCGTCTACAAACAGGAGCTCTAACTCATATTGTGTCAATTCCCCTGCCACCTTGCACACTTCTTCGTAGAAGAAGGGAAGCGCTTTTTCTTCGTTGTAGCAGGGAATAATCAAAGAAAGTTTTTTCATACGATTATTATACTCCCCTTTCTCTCTTTTGTCAATAGGAAAATACAAGGTTCTTATCTACCCCCATCCGTAGGGGCGATTCACGAATCGCCCGCCCACAGTTGACAACCTACCCCCAAAGTGTTATAATAAGGATACTATGAAAAGCATAAAGCTCTGGCACGTGTTTGCCTTAATCATCGGATATTTTGCCACCGTGAGCGGAATTGCGTTCGGAATCAGCGTTTCAACGCTACCCTGGTGGCTTCCTTTTACGGTCGGCGCTCTAATTTGGATCGCGGCAATCGTCTTCTTTATCAAGCGCGAAAGCATGGCAAAGCTCGGCGCGCTTGCCCTGCCCACCACGGCAATTTCCTGCGGACTCTTCATCGGCGCATACGTGCGCGGCGTACATATCAAGGTCGAATTTCTCGATCTTGCGCTACTTGCAGGGCTCAGCGCAGGTTGCTTTTTGCTCTTGATGGCGCTTTTGACCCCCAACCGCTTGAACGGACGGGCTTGGTATCAAATCCTTTCGCTCGTCGTTTGGCTGGGGATAAGCATTACGGGTTGCATTTTCGCGTCACGCGCGCTCCTGCCCGAGCTTCCCAAACGGGGAATATTTTTGCTGTTCTACCTGTTGCTTTTAGGCTTTTTCGGAATCGGCGCGCTCATTGAAAGCTACGATTTTGCGGAAACCTGTTCTTCCCTTGTCGTACCCCTGCTAGTTGCAACCTGTCTAATCGGCGTAATCGCCCTGCTGCTCATTTCAGGCGGCGACGGCTGCGACTGCGACGGCGGCTGTTGCGACGGTTTCGATTGTAGCGGCGGCAACCACAACGGCACGCAATACACCAAGAAAAAACAACCGCCCACCACCATGAGCAATCTTTCGGGCGGCGTATTATAAAAAACGACAAAAAAGAGAGAACAAATCGAAATGTTCTCTCTTTTTCTATTGGTGAAGTTTTCGCTACTGCGAAAGTGAAGTTAAGTTTGCCCATAATTTCGCCATTGGGCGAAACTTCACTCACGCTAGTAGAACTTCACTATAGAAGATAACTTCACTTGCCCAAAGGGCAAACTTAGTTTTCTTTATTCAACGCGTACCTGCCATAGGGTTATTTTTCCACAAGCTCCCAAATATACCCACAGCCCGAACGAATTTCATATTTCTTTTTGCAGACTGTGCATTTGATTTTCGTCCAGTAATCGTCAAATCCAGGCACTCTTTCGTGTACGATTTTTCCCTTGCCGCAAAGGCAAGCGTATTCGATGTGCCGCGTGGGGTGGTTTGCGCCACGCGGATAACGGTCTTCATCGAGCAACACGGTTGCGGTTTTTTCATTCCATTCCTTCATTTAATCACCTATTAAAAACGCGGAGCATTTCGCTCCGCGTCCTATTTTAGTCTTCGTACTTTTCAAGAAGCTTGAGATCAATACCCTTTTCGCCGATCTTGATGATTTCTACCTTCACCTTATCGCCGATGTTGAGCACGTCTTCCACTTGGTTGACTCTCTTTTCGGACAAGCGAGAGATGTGTACCATACCGTCCTTACCAGGAGCGATTTCTACAAACGCGCCTACCTTGGAAAGCACGCGAACAACTTCGCCTACGAACATATCGCCAACTTCGGGATCGTGTGCAATCGACTGGATAATCGCCTTCGCGCGTTCTGCGTTTGCAACGTCGCCGAAGCAAGCCACACATACCGTACCGTCGTCTTCGATGTCGATCTTCGTACCCGTCTGTTCAATAATCTTGTTGATAACCTTACCCTGCTTACCAACAACGTCGCCGATCTTTTCAGGGTTGATTTGGAAAGAAATGATCTTCGGAGCGTACACCGAAAGCGCGGGAGCAACTTCGGGGATACATTCCAGCATCTTGCCAAGGATGTGACGTCTTGCGTCCTGCGCCTGCGCGATAGCGTCAAGCATGATTTCCTTAGAGATACCCTTGATCTTGATATCCATCTGGATAGCGGTGATACCCTTTTCCGTACCTGCTACCTTGAAGTCCATGTCACCAAGGAAGTCTTCAAGACCCTGAATATCGGTAAGGATCACATATTCACCCGTTTCTTGGTCTTTAATCAAACCCATTGCGCAGCCTGCTACGGGCGCTTTGATGGGAACGCCTGCATCCATGAGCGCCATCGTCGAGCCGCAAACGGACGCCATCGAGGACGAACCGTTGGAAGACATGATATCGGATACCACGCGGATTGCGTAGGGGAATTCCGCTTCATCGGGGATAACCGCAACAAGCGCGCGTTCCGCCAAAGCGCCGTGACCGATTTCACGACGGCCGGGGCTTCTCAAAGCCTTCGCTTCGCCCGTGCAGTAGCCGGGGAAGTTGTACTGGTGCATATATCTCTTTTCCGTTTCTTCGTCAAGACCGTCCATCTTCTGCGCTTCGCCGAGCATACCAAGGGTACAGGTGGTGAGCGCCTGCGTTTGGCCACGGGTAAACACAGCCGAGCCGTGTACACGGGGAAGAACGCCGTGTTCGCACCAGATGGGACGAACTTCTTTCAGCGTTCTGCCGTCGGGACGAACGCCATTATCGAAAATCTTCGCGCGAACGATTCCCTTTACGATATAGTAGATGGAATCCTTCACTTCGCGCATTTGATCGGGATAGATTTCCGCAAAGTGTTCGATGATTTCCGCTTCCGCAGCGTTTTGTCTTGCCTGTCTTTCCTGTCTGTCGAAGGTGTCAAGCGCCGCATAGAGCTTATCGTAGCCGTATGCTTTTACAGCCGCATCCAAATCTTCGGGGATCTTGTAAAGCTCCATTTCCATCTTGGGCTTGCCTGCAACCGCAGCGATTTCTTCGATCCAAGCGCAAACCTTCTTGATTTCTTCGTGACCGTACATGATCGCGCCAACCATTTCTTCGTCGGTGACTTCAAGCGCGCCTGCTTCGATCATCAGGATTGCGTCCTTCGTACCAGCCAAGGAAAGGTGAATGGTGCTCTTTTCCTTTTCTTCTACCGTGGGGTTGATCACGTATTTGCCGTCAATGCAGCCAACGATTACCGAACCCGTAGGGCCAGCCCAAGGAATATCGGAAATGGACAACGCAATGGACGAACCGATCATAGCGATGGGCTCGGGAGCGATGTCGGGATCTACGGAAAGCGCGGTAGCAACCACCACTACGTCGTTGAAGATTCCCTTCGGGAACAAAGGACGGATGGGACGGTCGATCAAGCGGCTTACAAGGATCGCCTTGTCGGACGCTCTGCCTTCACGCTTTTTGAAACCGCCGGGGATCTTACCCACAGCGAACATTTTTTCTTCATAGTCTACGGAAAGGGGGAAGAAGTCCATTCCTTCTCTGGGCTTTTCCGCCATACATACGGTGACGTTTACCACCGTATCGCCACAACGAACCAAGCACGCGCCGTTCGCTTGTTCAGCGTACTTGCCAAGCTCTACCGTCAGTTCTCTGCCAGCGTAGTTCGTCTTGAATACTCTTGCATTTTCTAAATTAGGCATTTGTTTTTTCTCCTTATACTGTAATTCTTTTTTGTTCTTGTCCCACGCCGTCGCCTAACGACGCAGGGTTTTTATATGAGTTCCCCCCTACCCAAAAAGCACTGCTTCCTTTGGTAGGCTGAAAATCCGAAAGTTGGTTTGCAAAATCACCAAAAAAACGATAAAAAGGGGTGCGGAAAAACGCCCCCCTTTTTCGATTGCTTATTTTCTAAGACCCAGTTTTTCGATGATAGCACGATATCTCATGATATCCTTTTCTTTAAGGTAGTCAAGCAAGCCGCGACGCTTACCAACCATCTTCAAAAGCCCGCGACGGGAATGGTTGTCCTGCTTGTTTACTTTCAAGTGTTCGTTCAGGTGATTGATTCTGTACGTCAAAAGCGCAATTTGCACTTCGGGAGAACCCGTATCGCCTTCGTGAGTAGCATAGGTTGCAATGATTTCGTTCTTTTCCATTTTAATTTAGTCTCCTATGGAATGTATTTCGTACCACAAAGTCACGCGTGGAGAATCGACGTGCCTTGTAGCCGCTATTACTATAATACCACATTCTTATAAGAATGTAAAACGTTTTGCACGCGTTTTTGCAAAAATTTTGCCTATTTTTTAACGAATTTTTGCCCGTTTTTTGCGGTTTTTTTCGCATTTTTTAGGGGTTTTTTGTGAAGAATTCGTAGCGCTTTGCAATCGTTTCGTCCAGCTTTTCCATATACGTTTTCAAATCCTTTTGCGACGCAAACCGCTCGATGCGCGCGCCTCCGTCAAACACTCGCTTAGAAACCGCGTTTGCGCCCACCGCGATATTGTCCGTCGTTTCTTCCATCACGTCAATATTATATACGCACGCGCGCCCAGGCTTCGTCCAGCCGACGTTTTCGTTGTTGCCCGCCTGATATTTTTGACGGTACATATAGTACGGAATATACCCTGCCGCCGATAGAATTTCACGAGAAACGGCTACCATGTCCGCGACGAACCCGTTTTCCACGCGCGAAAGCTCTTCTTTGAGCTTCGCCCCGCTCTTCAAGGAAAGGCAATGCACCGTGATGTTGTCCGCGCCCGTTTCCACTGCAAGCTCTACGCTTCGACGGAAGGTTTCCACGTCTTCGTCTTCCAGCCCTGCAATCAAATCCACGTTGATGATAAAGCCGTATTTTTTTGAAAGCTCGAACGCCTTATACACGTCCGCAACCGTATGCTTTCTGCCGATTTTTCGCAAGGTTTCGTCCGAAAAGGATTGTGGATTGATACAGATACGGTTGACGCCGTATTCCTGCAAAAGCCGCAATTTTCCGTCCGTGAACACGTCGGGGCGGCCTGCTTCCACCGTGTATTCCACCCCTTCGCGCACGAGCGGCGCGGTAGCTTTCAGCACCCGTTCCAGCTCTTCTTCGCTCAAAACGAACGGCGTGCCGCCGCCGATATAGATACTGCGCAAATTGCCGCAAAGGGGCGCAATCGCCGCAAGCTCCTTTTCCAAGCAAGCCAAATAGGGCGCAAGAAAATGTCGGATTTTGTCGATGGGCGCGGTGATGAACGAACAATAGGCACACTTCGTCGGGCAAAAGGGAATGGAAATAAACAAATCCGCGCCTTCCCCCGTCGAATAGATCCCTGCCTGCGCTGCCAAAATATCGTCCACAAGCTTTACGTTCTCGCCGCTGACCTGCATCTTGGCAAACAGCTCGTGATAATCCCTGCCAGCGTGCTTTTCCATATACGCCATCTTCGTAGGACGAATCCCCGTCAGCGCACCCCAAGGCATCTTTTCCCCCGAAAGCTCGGACAAAATACGGTACAAGGCAAGCTTGGCAAAGCGGCGCTCTAAGCGCTTATATTCGATTTCATCGCGTACCTGCCCTTCGTCTACAAAGGAATAATCCTTCCCGTCCACCGTAAAGGCGTTGTAAAATACGCCCCCTTCGAAACGGAAGGAATGGCAAATAGACGTCGGGCGTTTTTCAAACAAACGCACGACGTCCATCAATTCGTTTTCTAAAAATTTGCAATCGGTTATAAGCATAATTTAGGCATCCAGTAAATAGATATTTTTCGCCTTTTCGCGGCTGAGCGTAGTATCTTCGCCGTGACCGCTAAAAATCAGGTATTCCCCTTCGAGATTTTTCAAAATGCGCAGGCTTTCGCGCATATCCGCAAGCGAGCCCGTAGGGAAATCCGTCCTGCCGATACTGTCTTCAAACAAGACGTCCCCTGTAAACAGCCACTTTTCACCGCCGTTTTCCGTAAGATACGCCGCGCTCCCCGACGTATGCCCAGGCAGGGACATCGCCAAAAACTCCATCCCTGCAAGCGTAAAACGCTCGCCGTCCGTCACCGTCTTATCCACCGTGAACGGCTTCTCTTCCACGCCTGCCAAGGCAAAGAGCGCCACCTTCGAGCCGACGTTTGCCTTTTCCTTATCCAGGCACACGACCTTTGCCCCTTTCGCCTGCAAATCCGCCGCAAACATCACGTGATCAAAGTGACAATGGGTTAAAAGGACGTAGGCAGGTACGAGTTCACGCTCTGCAAGCTCCCGCACGACCGTATAGGACGAAGGGTCGATTACCACCGCAGTTTTTCCATCCGCCGTCAGGATATAGGTATTCGCGCCAAAGCCGCGCGGATAGATTTTGTACCGTTCCATCAAGCCCCCCTGTGCACGTCGTAGATGCGCTTATCGGCAAGCATCTTCTTGATGAGCAAATCCAGCTCGGATACGTCCGAAAGAGATACGCTTGCTTCCAAGATCGCGTCGCCGTTTTTATCAATTCTACCGTTGACCGCCGAGATGGAAAGCTTCATATCCGCCACCACGCAAGAGAGCACGGACAGCGCCGCGCCTTGATCCTGCGCGCGAATGGAAATATGCGCGTTGTAGCGGCTGCCCGCCACCTGCTCCACCCAAGACGCGGCAAGCAGTCTGCCTTCTTCGACGTTGCGGACGTTCACGCAGTCGGCACGATGTACCACCACACCCCTACCGCGAGAAGTATATCCAACGATCGCGTCGCCGCGAACGGGCGAACAACAGCCTGCAAACCGCACGAGCATTCCGCTTTCGCCGTTGATCAAAATGCCGTTGCTCGGCGCTTTTTTGATGCCGCCTTCGGCAATCGAGAACTCCTGCGGCTTCTTCTTTTTATAGTGGTCGATGAGTTTGACAAGCACCTGCCCCACAGATACCGAGCCATAACCCACCGCCGCGTACATTTCGTCGTACTCGGTGAACGAGAAGCGTTCGATGAGCCGTTCGAAGGATTCATCGTTCAAAAGCGTGGAAAGGGTGTAGCCCTTTTTACGTGCTTCTTCTTCCAGACGGTTTTGACCGTCGCGGATATAGTCGTCGCGCAGCAGGTTCTTAAAGAACTGCTTAATCTTCGCGCGGGCGCTGGCCGATTTGACGATTTTCAGCCAGTCACGCGAAGGGCCCTTCGACGTAGGCGAAGTGATGATTTCCACGACGTCGCCCACGGCAAGCTTTGTTGTCAAAGGCACGATACGGGAATTGACGCGCGCACCCGTACAACGGTTGCCGACTTCCGAGTGAATGGCATACGCGAAGTCGATAGGCGTTGCTTCGGGGGGCAAGGAAATCACCTTGCCAAGCGGCGTAAAGACGAGCAGCTCGTGGCTGTAAAGCTCCGTTTTTAAGGCATCGACGAACTCCTGCGAGCCCTTCATTTCCCCCTGCCATTCCATCACGCGCTTAACCCAAGCCAGCTTGTTTTGGAACTCGGTGTTTTCTTCCGCCGTCTTGCCTTCCTTGTATTTCCAGTGCGCCGCGATACCGAACTCGGCAATACGGTGCATTTCTTCCGTACGGATTTGGATTTCCACAGGCTGACCGAACGACGTCATTACCGTCGTGTGCAACGATTGATATTTGTTGGGCTTCGGGGTGGCGATATAGTCCTTAATACGTCCAGGAATGGGCATCCAGTGTTCGTGGATTTCCCCCAAAACGGTATAGCATTCCCGAACGTCCTTGACGATGATACGCACCGCCGACAAATCATAGATTTGGTCGATGGAAAGCCCCTTGTTTTTCATCTTTTTATAGATGGAATAGAAGTGCTTGGGCCGCCCGAACACTTCCCCTTCGATATTATCCCGCGCCATCAAGCCGCGAAGCTCCGCAATCACCCGTTCAATCAGCTCTTTGCGCTGAGAAAGGCGTTCGTGAATGTTCGTGGACAGGTATTCGTACGCTTCGGGGTCAAGGTACTTCAAGCACAAGTCTTCCAGCTCGCATTTGAGCTGCGAAATACCCAGTCTACCCGCAAGCGGCGTGTAGATATCCAGCGTTTCCTGCGCCATTTTTTGTTGACGCTCATGCGAAAGCGCGCCGAGCGTACGCATATTGTGCAATCTATCCGCAAGCTTGATGATGATAACACGGATGTCCTTCGCCATCGCGACGAAGATTTTGCGGAAGTTTTCCGCATCCGCTTCCGCTTGGGACTTAAATTCGATTTTATCGAGCTTGGTGACCCCTGCCACCAAGTTCAAGACTTCTTCCCCAAACTCACGCTTGATGTCTTCTTCGGTGGCTTCCGTGTCTTCAATTACGTCGTGCAAAAGGGCGGCGGAGATGGTCGGAGCGTTCATCCCCAAGTCAATCAAGATCTTCGCCACCGCGCAGGGATGGATAAAGTACGGCTCACCTGACGCGCGTTTTTGCGCGGAATGCGCTTTTTCTGCGTACGCGTAAGCGCGAAGAAGGCTTTCCCTATCTTCGCCAACGTAAACTTCTTGAATTTTTTGGAGCGTTTCGTACATATTCGACCCCTACACTACTTATTTTCCCACCGACGCGCGGCGGTACATAACCATTATAGCTTATTCGTTTTCTTGTAAATGGCATACCTTGCGGTAAATGCCTGAGTTTTGCAAATCTGCCTTCACGCCGCGATAAACGGTAAGCTTTCCGTCCGCAAATGAGATGAGCCCAAGCTCTTCAAAGACGTTGAGCGCAAAGATAAACTCTCTACGGTCAAAGCCCATGCTTTCCCCTTGCGCCGCCAAGTCTTCCGCGCAACCGCCTGAAAGGCGGTTGATTTCCCTGCGCAAAGCGGAATAGATTTCCAGTAGGCTCTCTCTTGCCGTGTCCAGCCCTTCAAACATCTTATAGCCGCAAATTTCCCCGTTGACGTACACCGTCTTGCCCGTGAGCGTTGCCAAATTGTAATCCCCAGGCGTATCCAAGAAGATGAAATCCCGATATCCCGAAAGATCAACGTCGGGCGCGGGGGAAATAATCAAAAGGTTCGCAACGTTGCGAGAAGAAGGATAGAACAGATCGCACGGCAGCCCTTCCAGCTCTTCATACATACGTAGGGTGCGGCGATCGGATGCGATCATACAAAGCCCGTAAGGGCTTTCCGCAAGCTTTTGCGCGATGCGCTGCTTGGTTTGCTCGGTGGTGAGCTCGACAATTTCCGCTTCGGGGCGCTCCGCATAAAAGCGCGCGATGCCGTTGGAAAAAATGCGCTCCGCCACTCTGCGTCCCGTTCTTCCGTCGTAGAGAAGATCCCGAATATAGCCCTTGATTTGCACCCTGCCACGGAATCGGGAAAGGTTGACTTCAAAGACGATTTTCTTTCTAACGTCGCTTTCGATGATTTGCAAATTCTTCGCGCCCGAAAAATACACAAGGTCGATAAACTCGCTCTTGACGGACAGGTGCGGCGACATTGCTTTGAGCGGTCGAGCCATACATGCCCCCGCCGAAATGCAAAATTGCGGACGTTTGTGCCCGACGCCGTACGGCTCCATCATAGCAAGCTCCTTGGCGAACTTTTCAGGGAATCGGGAAAGGATTTCTTCCGCGACGTAGAGCGTTTGCTCGAAGTCTTCCGCCGTATACGTCTTGGCAATTTCTTCGTTCAGCGCGTTTTCCAGCGCCGCAAAATTTTCCACTTTGATGTTGATACCCGCCGCCTGCGCGTGGCCGCCGAACTCTTCGATATGCTCGCTGCAATTTTTCAGCGCGGTGAAAATATTGACGTTTTCAATGCTTCGCGCGCTCCCTTTGAGCATATCGCCGTGATGGACAAAAAGTAGGGTCGGGCGGTTGTATTCTTCCGCAATACGCGCCGCAACAATGCCGATAAAGCCCGTATTCCAGCTCTCGTCCGAGAGCATAATTACGTTTCCGTACGCGCCCTTTTCTTTGAGCTTTGCCTTCGCGGACGAATATAATTCGTCGCAGTATTTTTGGCGCTCGGTGTTGTAGGCGCAAAGCTTGACGGAAAGCTCGTAAATATCCACCGCGTTTTCGGTGATAAACAGCTCGAACGCCGCACGCGCGTCACCCATTCTGCCTGCCGCATTGATACGGGGGGCAAGGTTGAACGCAAGCGTTTGCGCAGTGATCGCGTCGTACGTCTTGCCGATGAGCTCGGTAAAACACGGGCGAATGGAATGGTTAAAGAGCTTCAAGCCTTCCGTGACGATATCACGGTTTTCACCAAGCAACGGAACGCTGTCCGCAACCGTAGCAAGGGTGGCGAAATCCAACCACTCGTAGGCGCGCTCGCCAAGCAGGGCGCAAGCCAGCTTGAAGGCTACCCCTGCACCGCAAAGATTGTCGTACGGGTAATCGTCTTTCAGCTTTGGATTGACAATCACGCAATCGGGAAGAACTTCGGGAAGCTCGTGATGGTCGGTGACGATCACGTCGCAACCGAGCTCGTAGATATACTGCGTTTCCTTCGCGCAGGAAATGCCGCAGTCAACCGTGATGAACAGCTCGGGATTGCAATCTTCAAACACCCTATCCACCACTTCTTCGGACAAGCCGTAGCCGTCCGTCCGCTCGGGGACGTAGACGTGGGGTTCAATGCCGAACACTCTCAAAGCGTGATACATAATGGCAGACGCGCAAATACCGTCCGCGTCGTAGTCGCCAAACACCGCCACCGTCTTTCCTTCGTCACGCGCCTGCGTGATCATATCCACCGCTTCGCGCATCCCCTTCATCAGAAAGGGATCGAGAAAGTTCTTGGAAGAAGGGTTCATGAACTTACGGATCTTGTCCGCAGTATCCACTCCGCGCGCGTATAAAATGCGCGTGACGTTTTCCGTCAAGCCTGCGCTTGCCGCAAGATCCGCTATGGTATTCAGTTGTTCTTGCGTAAACGCATATTCGGGGAGAATTTTCTTCATGAAATCCTTCTTTGTTTATTCCGTTTGTTTTGAACCAAGCCCATTATAAAAGTTTTGGGCGGTTAGGGACTACGAAAGCCACCACCCCGCCCAAACGTATTGTTTATTTGCTTATTTCTTGTAATCGTATCTCGCCTTGTTCGCCGCCGATTTTGCAAACGCCTTGCGAATTACAAGGAACAGGGACGGACCAAGCAAGAACGCGCTGTACAGCGCCGCTACCAAGCCGTAAGCGCTGATCAAAGCAAACCAAGCGAAGTTGGGAGCAAGGATCGCGCCAACGATTGCCATTGCCGCAATCGCAACCGCTACAACGATGCTGATCTTCAAAACGTCGCAAGCAGGTACGGCTTCGGACAATGCTTCGGGATCGGTGAGATCCGCGCCGTCCTTTTCCGCTTTTTGCGCCTTTGCCGCAAAAAGCGTGGAGAAGACCACGGAAACGAGCATCGAGAAGAGCACTGCATACATAACGGACGTCGTGATTACCACGCGCGTTGCTATAATCAAGCCTACCGTGATTGCCGCCGTCGCACCTGCCGAAAGGAAGGTGACGATACCGTTCCAAAGCTTATGGCGAAGCGCAACGTATACGCCTGCAAGCACCGCTACCACCACGCCTGCAAGAAGGTTTCTTACAAGGAAGGGAACGTAGCCGCCAGGAAGGTTTTCCTGTACCGCGTTCGTCAGCGTCGTCACGTTGATGAAGTTGTTTTCATACTTGTTGCCAGCCGCCGAGAAGTTTGCGTTCAAAGCGTCCTTCACAGCCGTCAAATCCGTTTGCGTATCGAACACGTATACGAGCTCGTGCGACTGCAACGAGATTTCGCCCGTGTAGGAATATTTTACGTCCAAGCCTGCGTCAGCGATTGCCGTTTCGCAAATATCTTGAAGGTTTGCCTGTTCTTCTTCGTATTGCGTGCTGCTCATCGTCACGTTGACAATCAGCATTTTGCCCGACTGCGTGGAAGGCGCGTTGTTTACGCCCATCAGTGCCATTACGACGACGCCGATTGCTACAATCACCGCAACGATCACGCTCCAAAGAACCCATTTTTGGGAAGTTTTTGCCGTAAAGTTCTTACTCATCGTCGTCATCCTCCCTTACCAAACCGAAGTATTTGTATTTATCCTTGCTTGCGGAAAGGTTCAAGTAGTTGATCACACGACCCCAAAGCAAGTTGCAAAGCGCGCCCGCTACCGTGCAGATGAGCATCTGCCATGCAAGCGTCGTCACCCCTGCAATACCTACCGCCAAAGCAAGCGAGCCGAGTGCAAGCACTACGTATACGTCTACCGTCGACCACAAGGTTTTCTTGTACCCAAGCGCCACAGCCGAGTTCACCGTCTTACCCAAGGAAACTTCCTTCTTGATCGCCGCGAACGTTCTTGCGTGCAACGCGAACATTACCGCAAGACCAAGCGCGTATGCGAGCGCCGTACCAAGCGTGAACTCAAATACGCCTGCCGCGATGAACGCGAAGCAAAGACCCGTAATCGAAACGTACGTGCATGCCATGTACGCGAATACCATACCGAACTTCTTGCAAAGCACGATTGCCGCAACGATCGCCGCCAAGGTGAGCGCGCCGAGCAAAATCAGCATTGCGCCCTGCGAGTTTTCGCCGTACACGTGCGATTTTTGACGGATTTCCGAGCCTACGTCCGAGAAGTCAAACGAGAAGCCGCCGTTTTCAAGCGCCGAGTTTGCCAAGATCACGCGGGTTTGGAGCGAGCTAGCATATTCCGCTTCGTTGTGCATACACTTCAAAACGGTGTTCGACGCCAAGTTTTCCGTGTAGATCGGCATGAACGCTTGGTCGCCGATATACATCCAAAGCCCCGTCGAGCCGTCCATCGTCGTATCCGTGCCCTGCGCCGTGATCGAACCCGCTTCTTCCAAGCGGTTGATCATGTCCGCGCCAGCCTTCGTCAGCTTCACGTGGATAAACTTGTATGCGAATTGCGAACGGAGAGAGAACGCCTTGATAAAGTCCTTAGCGTTTACTTCTTCGCCCTTGAACTCGTCCACCACTTCGCCATTGAGCTTGAAGGTAATGTCCCCCGTCAACGCGAAAAGCTGCAACGTTTCCTGTACGTTTGCATCCGACGCGGGAATATCCACGCGAAGCGCATAGTTGTCCACCACAGAAACGCTGTATTCCGAATAGCCCTTTTGGCTGAAACGGTTGGAAATTACTTCACGAATCTTCGTCATTTCCGTACGGAAATCCGCAGAAAGCGAGTTGCCGTCCGTCAAAAAGTCCGCTTCCTTAGAAACGTACAAACCGCCGCAGGGAATGTATTCCGCCGCATATTCGTCCTTCGCGTCCTGATCTGCCAACGAATCAAGCTTGCCCTTGTATTCGTCTTCTGTGATCACGCCCTCGGGATAGTAATACGCGTAGTACCCACCCTTGTAATCGGATCCGAAATCTACGAATTCCGCCGTGACGGAGTTCCAACCATTCAATCGATCATTCCAGGGAAACCAGAACGAAGGACATACGGTGAACACCGTCAAAGCAATCAGTACGATGGAGATAATCACCATCAATACCACTGATTTCTTCTTGCCCATTTTTGCCTCCTAAGTCTTACCAAGCTATGCTTGGTTTACAATAATACTCTACAATTATACTCTATTTTTTATTTGCCAGTCAAGTTTTTTACGCTTGTCCGCACGTTTTTTTGCCGCTTTTTTCTCAATTTTCTGCGTTTTTTTGCAGTTTTTTCTCCGCTAAGATGTGCATAGCACATTCGATACGCTTCTTCATCATCGCGCAGGTCATCTCGTAGGGAGTGTCAATGTCGCCGCAGAAATGATAGTTGTTCGCGTTGCAGCCGCCCGAGCAGATGAACTTTGCGAAGCAATCGCCGCACTTTTTGCGGGTGAACAGGCAGGAATTTTTGAATTTCTCACGGATTTCAGGCTTCGTGATCCCGTCCCAAACGTTCCCCATATAGAACTCCTTGTCCGACGCGAATTGATGGCAGGGATACAAATCGCCGTTCGGCAAAACGGAGAAGTATTCGTTGCCCGCGCCGCACGCGGAAACACGCTTGGAAAGGCAAGGCCCGCCCTCTAAGTCGATATTGAAATGGAAGAAGTTGAAGCCTTCCCCCTTTCTATACATATCGAGATACTTTTCGCACAGGTTTTCGTATTCCGCTTCGATGGCAGGCAGGTGCTCTTCGGTGATTTTCAAGTCTTCCAAATCGGTGACCACAGGCTCCATCGAGATGCTGTCAAAACCTTCGTTCGCAAGGAAGACGACGTCTTCGGAAAAATCGAGATTTTTCGCCGTGAACGTACCGCGCACGTAGTAGCTTTTCGTACCGCGCATCCGCACGAATTTTTTGATCTTTTCGATAATGAACGCGTACGTGCCCTTGCCATTTACCGTTTTACGGATCGCGTCATGCACTTCGGGACGGCCGTCCAACGAGAGCACCACGTTCTCCATTTCGTCGTTGAAAAACTGAATGGTTTCGTCGTCCAAAAGGAGCGCGTTGGTCGTGGTGGTAAACAGGAATTTTTTGCCTGCCTTTGCCCCCTGCTCCTTCGCGTAAGCCACCGTCGCCTTCAAGACGCCTAAGTTCATCAACGGCTCGCCGCCAAAGAAATCCATTTCCAGCACCTTTCTCTTGCCGCTGTTCGCAATCAAGAAATCCACCGCCGCCTTTGCGGTTTCCAAGCTCATGCTCTCGCGCTTGGAGTGGTACGCGCCTTCGTCCGCAAAGCAATAGCGGCATCTAAAATTGCAATCGTGGCAGATGTGAATACAAAGCGCCTTCACTTCGTTCGATTTCATAGGGTACGCCTTCACTTCTTCCTTGCCGAGCAAGCCTGCGTCCTTCAAGCCCTGTACGTCGGACAAAATTTCCGCAATCTGCTCGTCCGTGATATAGGTGATATCGACGTCTTCGCCCATCTCTTTGGCGCGCAAAAAGTCCGCCGTCGCCTTATCGCATTCGTGCAAGGACGAGCTGCCCGTGTCGAAGATGTAATTTTTATCCCGATAACTGAATACGTGTATCATTTCTCTTCTTCCTTCTATACGCAAAACAAGGGAAGACAACGCTCCCCCCGTTTCTTTTTATTTGGGTTTATTACGCCAAAAAAGGACGCGTAAACGCTACGCGCCTTTCTTCGTCGTTTTTACAAGAATCAGATTAGTTTCTTTCGATCTTTTCTTCTCTCGTCACTCTTTCACAGGACTGGTTGCCAACCGTGCAGCTCGTCTTGCAAGCAGACTGACAGGTGCTTCTGCATTCGCCGCAGCCCGTGACCTTCTTTTCCTGGGGTTTTGCAATCGTTTTAATCATAACCGTAGTTCTCCTTTCGTTATTGTATACATTATAATATACTTTTTCTTAAATTGCAAGTACTTTTCTAAAACTTTTTACACTTTTTTCAGGTTTGCCGCCGCAATCCCAGACAAAAAGCCTACGCCAAGCCCCAACGCTAGGTCAATGATCCATTTCCAAGACCATCCGAAATTGCCTGCAATCGCGGAAAAGGAAAGGTAAGTGAGCATCGCAAAAAGCGCTCCTGCCAAGAGCCCTTTTTTCCAGCCCCCTTCCCCAAAAAAGCAAAGGAAACAACCAAGCAAAAGAGAAACCGCCTTCAAGCTTTGCGCCGTAATCATCAGCGCCGTTTCCCCGATAGGGGAAAAATGCGCGATGAGCGCAAGCAGCAGCGCGAATACCACCGAGATTACCGTCCCCGTGAGCGCCGCCTTGATACTTTGTATAAAATCATCCGTTCGCATAAAAAAACACCTCCGACATATCCTATGCCGAAGGCGTATTTTTTAGACCGAATTATTCAGCGTCTTTCGTTTCTTCCACCGCTTCTACGGGCGCTTCCACCACTTCTTCCGCAACGGGTTCAGCCACTTCTACGGGAGCAGGCGCTTCTTCCTTCTTTGCGTCCGTCTGGTATACCGCGATCTTATCGAACTTGATATACGACTTGTTCTTCTTCGAGCCCGTTTCGAGTACGAAGGTGTTTTCGTCGTTGTTCACTTCTACGACAACGCCGCAGATGCCGCCGATCGTCTTTACCTTGCAGCCAGGCTTGATTGCCGCAAGCGTATCGTCCATTTCCTTCTGTCTTTTCTTTTGCGAACGGTGATTGAAGAACATCATCAAACCGATCATCAAAACCGCTACGCCGAGCAAAACCCAAGTTTGGTAGCCGCTGCCCGTGTTTCCGCTGGAAGACGTCGTATCCGTCAATAAATTATAAAAGAACATAGTTGTTTTCTCCTTTTTGCATTCTTGCTTGTTTTAATAATACTCTTTTTTTTCGCTTTTGGCAAGTGTTTCCAACGCCCGCAACGCAAAAAATAGCGTTTTCACCTATTTTTCATCGGTATAGATTGCAGGTTTTCGTGTTTTTATGATTTCCACAACGCAAACTCAAGTTTGCAATTCACGCGATGAAATCGCAATTCACGACGGAACGCCGTCAATTCACGTCCGATAGGACAATTCGCTTTTTATTACCACTTATCCGTGCCGTATTTTTTGTAGAACTCCTGCGTGTATTCACGAAGATATCCACCCAAAATCGCGTTGCGCATCCCCTTCATCAGCTTGTGCAGGAAGGTGATGTTGTGCAAGGACAAAAGCATCGCCCCGTACATCTCCCCCGTGTTGATCAAGTGGCGCAGGTACGCCTTCGTGTAGTTCTTACAGCAATAGCAATCACATTCTTCGTCGAGCGACGTAAAATCTTCCTTGTATCTGCCGTTGCGAACAACCACTCTGCCGTGCGACGTCATTGCCGTTCCGTTGCGGGCAATTCGGGTTGCCAAAACGCAGTCAAACATATCAATTCCGCGCAGCGTTCCTTCAATCAAACAGTCGGGTGAACCGACGCCCATCAAATACCTGGGTACGTCGTTTGGCAATTTTGGCTGCAAATCGTCAAGCAGCTCGTACATCAATTCCTTCGGCTCGCCAACCGACAAACCGCCGATGGCAATCCCGTGCTTGACAAACGGCAAAGTGCGCTCCAAGCTCTCCGCGCGCAGGTCCTTATACATATTCCCCTGCACGATGGGGAAGAGCGCCTGTTCGGGCTTGTCGTGGAACTTATAACAGCGCTCCAACCACTTTGCGGTACGGAGCATCGCCTTTTTCGCCTTATCGTGAGAATAGCCGTATTCACTGCACTCGTCGAACGCCATGATGATGTCCGCGCCCAAGTTTTGCTCCACCTGCATCGCCTTTTCGGGGGTGAAAAAATGCTTACTGCCGTCCACCGCCGAAGAGAATTGTACCCCTTCGTCCGTGATTTTATTCAGCTTGCCCAAGGAAAAGACCTGAAATCCGCCGCTATCCGTCAAGATGGGCTTATCCCAGTTCATAAACTTATGCAAGCCGCCCGCCTTTTTGACGATCTCGTCGCCAGGGCGCATATACAAATGGTAGGTGTTGGACAAAATGATTTGCGAGCCCGCTTCTTTCAAATCGCGCGGGAACACCCCCTTGACCGTCGCCTGCGTGCCCACGGGCATATACACGGGCGTTTCAATATCGCCGTGCGGCGTGTGCAACACGCCCGCGCGCGCGCCCGTTTCGGGATCAGTCTTGATTACTTCAAAGGAAAAGAATTCGTTGTTCATAATACTCTCGTTTGGTGATTTGTTTTTCACATTGTACCATAACCGTAAAAAAAATGCAAGGGTTCTAACCCGATTTTGCATTTATTCAGAATATTCATTCTTTTTATTCATTTATTCATAGTCCGAAATTTGCTTGTGAATAAATTCACATTTTTGATGCAAAACAGCTTGACTTTCCCTTTTTTAATCATTACAATTAGGGAAGCACTAAAAAATAATATTTCATTTTAAGGAGTTATTATCATGAAAAAGAATTTTGTAAAAGCTTTGGCGGCAGCCGTTGCCGCAGTGGTATCCATCGGTTGCCTTGCAGGTTGTAATCCGAACAACAACGACAGTGGAAACGCACCCAACGGAAAAGTAAAAATGATCGACGTTGCGCTTTCTTCCGAATCCTATGGCGTTGCTGTCAACAAGAACGACGCAACCTTGCTTGCTAGCGTCAATCAGGTGTTGGAAACGAATGCAACAGAAATCGCTACCATGATCGCAGACTACATCGCGGCTGGCGAAGAAGCGACCGATTACGTGGAAGGCGTAGTCACCTACGAAGACTCGATGGCAAACAACGACGCTTACATCGTTATGGCTACCGATGCGCCCTTCGCACCTTGGGAATACAAGGTAGGCGAGAACTGGGGCGGTATTGATATCGAAATCGGCTACATGATCGCAGAAGCGTTGGATAAGACGCTCGCTGTGAAGCAGACCGCTTTCGACACCATCTGTATGGCAGTTGATAACGGCGACGCAGATCTTGGCTTGGCTGGCTTGACCATCACGCCTGCTCGTCAGAACACCGTCAACTTCTCTATCCCCTACTACACCGACGCTTATCAGGTAATCGTTGTCAATGAAAACGACACCACCTTCGACGATTGCACCACCGCCGCGCAAATTGAAGCGAAGCTTACGGCTATGGCGCAGAACACCAAGGTCGGCAGCCAGACGGGTACGACGGGTGCGAAGTTTATCACCGGTGACGCAAACGATCCCGATGGATTCGGTTTTAGCGGCTATGCAAATCTCACCTTGAAGCCCTACGACACGCACGCTGACGCTGTACGCGATATGGTAAACGGTCAGGTAAGCTTCTGTATCGTTGACAACGCTGTTGCGGCACAAATCGTTGCACAGATCAACGCTGCCGCTTAAATCACCACTCTATGAATATCAACTGGAAATATCTGTGGGAAAGCTTCACCCGACAGATGTTCGAGCTTGGCGGCTATAAAACCGTCTTGGAAGGCCTGCAAAACACGCTGATTATCGCAATCGGCGGTTTTGTAATCGGGCTTATACTCGGCATTCTGCTCGCGGTGATGCAGCTTCTCCCCGACAACAAAATTACGAGAGTCGTTAAAACGGTATCAAAACTGTACGTCGGGCTCTTCCGTGGTACGCCTATCGTCGTGCAACTGTTGGTCGGCTGGTACGTTTTGAAACCGATGCTGGGTATTCAACAAGCCAGCGCGCTCTCTTGGGGTTTGGTTATTTTCGGGATGAACTCGGGTGCGTATATGTCCGAAATCATCCGTGGCGGTATTCTCTCCGTCGACAAAGGTCAAACCGAAGCAGGCAGAAGCTTGGGGCTCAACTACTTTCAGACAATGTTCCGCATCGTTATGCCGCAAGCCTTCAAAAACAGCCTGCCTTCGATCGGAAACGAACTCATCGCCATCGTCAAAGAAACTTCCGTCGCGGGCTTCGTCAGCGTCGTCGACTTGCAAGTGGCGTTCAAGCTGCAAAATACCGTGTACAACCCCATCATTTGCTATTTGGCACTCGCCGTAGTTTATATCGTCTTGGTGGTCATTTTCACGTTGCTCATCAAACTTATCGAAAGGAGAATGCGAAAAAGTGATCAACGTTAAAAATATTTATAAGAATTTTGACAAGGTTCAAGTACTCAAAGGCGTTAGCTGTGAGATTAAACAAGGGGAAAAGGTCGTCATCATTGGCCCGTCAGGCAGTGGGAAAAGCACGCTTTTGCGTTGTATGAACCTGCTCGAAACCCCTACCTATGGGGAAATTTGGTTGGAAGATAAGCTTCTTACCCCCATTGACCCCTACCTGCACTTTGACATCATCCGCCTTTCTAAAACCTACAAGACGATGTTTGCAAAGCTGAAAGCCGACGGCGGCGAGCTCACCGACGAAGAAATAGATGCGGCGGTTATCAAGGAAATCAAAGCAAAAGACTTGTTGAGCGAAAAAGCTGGCAGGGAAGGCAAGGAATATAAACAGGCTATCAAGGCACTGTTTCAAGAGTGCTATATCAACATCAATCTTGCCCGTCAAAAGGTGGGAATGGTATTCCAGCATTTCAATCTGTTCAACAATTTGACGATTTTGAAAAACTTGACCCTTGCCCCCGTGATGCTGAAACTGAAAACGCCAGAAGAAGCAGAAAAAAAGGCAATGGAACTGTTGGAGCGTATCGGGCTTGCGGATAAGGCAAACGCCTACCCTGCTACCCTGTCAGGCGGTCAAAAACAACGTATCGCGATCGTGAGAGCGCTTGCTATGGAGCCCGAAGTGATGCTCTTTGACGAGCCGACTTCCGCGCTCGACCCCGAAATGGTTGGGGAAGTTCTCGAGCTGATGAAGGAAGTTGCCCACGAAGGCATGACGATGGTAATCGTCACCCATGAAATGGGCTTTGCGAAGGAAGTTGCCGACCGCATCATCTTCATCGACGAAGGGATTATCAAGGAAGAAAATCCCCCCAAGGAGTTCTTCGAAAACCCGAAGAACGAACGCTTGCAAGAATTCCTTTCAAAGGTTCTTGCGTAAGAGAAGTGCATTGAACGTTTACACGTTCGTAAATTGCAAGACATTCGCCTTGCGTTATGGAAAGAATAACACAAAAAAGAACGGTTTTTTAACCGTTCTTTTTTATATTTGCCCTATCCATGTACGGATTTACCAGCATTTTTATTTTTTCCGCAACGACAGCATCGCTGTCAATTCACGCGATAAAATCGCAATTCACGAAACCGCAGGTTTCAATTCACGCCCGCAGGGCAATTCACTTTACTCTAACTCAAATGCTCCTGTATACAACTGATAATACGTCCCTTTCTGTTCGATGAGCTGATCGTGCGTGCCACGCTCGATGATCTTGCCGTGATCGAGCACCATGATCGCATCCGAGTTCATAACCGTCGAAAGCCTGTGCGCGATAACAAACACCGTTCTGCCCTTCATCAGTCGATCCATACCCCCCTGCACCAAAGCTTCGGTACGGGTGTCGATGGAGGACGTTGCTTCGTCCAAAATCATCACGGGCGCGTCCGCAACTTCCGCTCTTGCAATCGACAAAAGCTGGCGTTGACCCTGCGAAAGGTTTGCGCCGTTGTTCGTCAGCATCGTGTTGTAGCCGTTGGGAAGACGGGTGATGAAATCATGCGCGTTGGCAAGCTTCGCCGCTTCGATACATTCTTCGTCCGTAGCGTCCAGCCTACCGTAGCGAATGTTTTCCATAACCGTACCCGTAAACAGGTTGGTATCCTGCAAAACGATCCCCAAGGATCTACGCAAATCCGCTTTCTTGATCTTGTTGATGTTGATTCCGTCGTAGCGGATTTTGCCGTCCGCGATGTCGTAGAAACGATTGATGAGATTCGTGATCGTCGTCTTTCCTGCGCCCGTCGCGCCGACAAACGCTATCTTTTGCCCAGGCCGAGCATAGAGCGTAATATCCGTCAGCACCTGCTTTTCAGGCACGTAGCAGAAATCCACCATGTCCATCACGATGTCGCCTTTGAGTTCGGTATACGTCGTCGTATCGTCCGCCTTGTGGTAGTGCTTCCACGCCCAAAGCCCCGTTCTTTGCTCGCTTTCGACAAGCTCGCCGTTTGCATTATGGGTTGCGTATACCAAGGTCACGTAGCCGTCGTCCACTTCGGGCTCTTCGTCCATGAGCGTGAAGATACGGCTCGCACCTGCAAGCCCCATTGCAATCAGGGAAACCTGCTGGGACATTTGGTTGACGATCTGCGCAAAGTGACGGGACGTGCCAAGGAACAAAACGATTACGCCGATTCCCAGCGCTTCGCCGCCCGTGAACATATTGCCAAGCCCATAGTTGCGGACGTTCAGCGAATACAAAAGCGCCCCGACAATGGAAAGAAGCACGTACGTGAAGTTGCCGATATTGCCCAAAATCGGGCCGAGCACGTTGCCGTACTGGTGCGCGCGCTCGCTGTCCTTGAAGAGCTTTTCGTTCAAGGCATTGAAATCCTGCTTTGCCTGCTCTTCGTGGGTGAAGACCTTAACGACCTTTTGCCCCTTCATCATCTCTTCCACAAACCCTTCTTCCACCGCAAGCGACGTTTGCTGTGCGACCATATACTTCGCGCTGCCGCCGCCGATTTTCTTGACGACAAGGCTCATCGCAAACGTGCTGACCAGCACAACGAGCGACAGCCAAAAGCTGTACGTGAGCATCATCGCCACCGAAAGCACCAGCGTCAAGGAGTTGGAAAACAGGTTGGGCATACTCTGCCCGATGATTTGGCGCACCGCGTCGGTATCGTTCGTATAATTACTCATGATATCGCCGTGCGCGTGCGTATCGAAATACTTGATGGGAAGCTTTTGCATCTTCGAGAACATCTCTTCACGAATATGATACAGCATCCCCTGCGTGACGACCGCCATAATCCGCGAATACGCGAACGACGAGAGCACCACTGCCGAATACACGACGACCATCATAATGATGAGCCCCGTCAGCGTTTGCGCGATTTCGCTGGTCATGCCGCCTGCTTCAAGCGCGGGCGTGATTACGTTGTCGACTACCTGCTGCATATAAATAGACGAAACAAGGCTTCCCGCCGCGCTAAAAATCAAGCACGCGAACACCAAAATCATCCGCCATTTATAGTATTTGAACAGCATTTTCATCAGCCGTCCAAACGTTCCTTTTTTGATTGCGCCCTTCGGCGTGGGCATTCCCCTGCCGCGCATCGGACCCTTGGGCATCGTCGGTTTTCTTGTCGTTGCCGTAGCCATTATTCGTCACCCCCTTCTTCCGTTTCGGGAGCGTCGCCCTTGCTCTTGGTCTGCGCTTCGTAAATCTCTCTATAAATGCCGCCCTTTGCCATCAGTGCTTCGTGATTGCCCATCTCGACAATCTTGCCGCCTTCAAGCACCAAAATCTTATCCGCTTTTTCCACAGAGCCCACACGCTGCGCAATGATAATTTTCGTCGTATCGGGAATCTCTTCCGCGAACGCCTGACGGATAAACGCGTCCGTCTTCGTATCTACCGCCGACGTACTGTCGTCCAAGATGAGTACCTTGGGCTTACGCAAAATCGCACGCGCGATACAAAGCCGCTGTTTTTGACCGCCTGAAACGTTCGTACCCCCCTGCTCGATATAGGTATCGTAGCCGTCGGGGAAGGATTCGATAAACTCATGCGCCTGCGCCAGCTTACACACGCGGACAAGCTCTTCGTCGCTCGCGTCGGGGTTTCCCCAGCGCAGGTTTTCCTTAATCGTACCCGAGAACAGCACGTTCTTTTGCAATACGACCGCCACTTCCTTACGAAGGACGTCCAAATCGTAATCCTTGACGTTCACGCCGCCGACGTACACCGCCCCTTCCGTTGCGTCGTACAGACGGGGAATGAGCTGTATGAGCGTCGTCTTCGACGCGCCCGTACCCCCCAAAATGCCGACCGTTTCCCCCGAAGCAATTTCCAAGTCGATATCATCCAAGGCGTATTTGCCTGCCGCTACGGAATACTTAAAGCGCACGTCTTCAAAGCGAACCGAGCCGTCCTTCACTTCCGTCACCGCGTTTTCAGGGCTGACGATATCCGATTCGCAATTCAAAACTTCCGCAATACGTCTGCCCCCTTCCAAGGACATCGAGAGCATAACGAAAATCATCGAGAACATCATCAAGCACGAGAGCATTTGAATCCCGTACGAGATGAGCGCGGAGAGCTGCCCTTCGCCAAAGCCGGGGTACGCCGCCCAGAAGCTCGGGTCAATGATTGCGTACGCCGCGAACGCGGAAATTAGAATAGACGCAAAGTTGATAAACAGGGTCATTACAGGGCCGTTGAGCGCGATTACCTTTTCCGCTCTCGTAAAGTCGTCGCGTACCTGCCCTGCTGCTTTCTTAAATTTTTCCGTTTCGTAGTCTTCACGGACAAAGGATTTTACAACGCGGATACCGCCGACGTTTTCCTGTACTGATTCGTTCAAAGCGTCGTACTTTTTGAAGATGCGCTTGAAGAAAGGCATTACGAACCGCATAATCGAAATGATGATCAGCGCCAAGAAAGGGACGATCGTCACAAAAATCCACGCCAGCTTGGGATTGATCGTAAAGCTCATGATGATCGCAAAGATGAACTGCAACGGCACGCGGATCACGATACGCAGGCACATCTGGAAGGACTGCTGTACGTTCGTCACGTCCGTCGTCAATCTTGTCACGAGCGACGACGTAGAAAAGCGATCGACGTTCGCGAACGAGAAGCGCTGTACCTTATTGAACAGGTCGTGGCGCAGGTTCTTCGCAAAGCCACAGCTTGCCGTCGCGGCAAACCGCCCTGCCAAAACACCGCTCGTCAAGGACACCGCCGCCAAGAATACCAAGATCGCGCCGTAATACAGCACCACCTGCAACGCTTCGTCCGCAGGGAGCGGCGCGGCGCCGGGCGCAGGCTTGATCGCGGTGATCAGCTCTGCCATAAAAAAGGGAATCAAGCATTCGCAAAAGGCTTCCAAAACCATGAAAATCGGTGTGATAATCGCAGGTTTTTTGTATTCGCGAACGCTCTTTAACAACGTTTTTACCATATTCTCACCTATTACTTTTTTTCTTCACGTAAAATTATAGTGACACAAAAAATAATTGTCAAGTGTTAAAGGATATTTTTCCCTGCTTTTCACAAAAATTTTATTTTTACAAAATAAAAATCTATCTTCCAGACGCTCTTGGAAGATAGAAAAAGCTTTTTAGAGCAGCGGCTCGAAGATGCGCAAAAGGGTATCGAACGCCCGCCCGAAAAAATTACGCTTGGTATCCGCCAGCGTTCGCTCCTTGGAAATGAGAAAAAGCTCCTGAAAATCCCGTTCCACTTCCTGCACCGCGCCGCCGCCTTGGAAATAGAGCATATTTTCAAAATGCAGGTACAGGCTACGATAGTCGTAATTCGTTGTCCCCACCGCCGCCGAGCCGTCGGAAAGGGTCTGCTTGGCGTGCAAAAATCCTGGCGTGTATTCGTAAATCCGCACCCCCGCCTTTAAGAGCGCGTCGTAGTTGGCTCTTGTCAGCCGATAGACAAGCTTTTTATCGGGAATCCCAGGGGTGATAATCCGCACGTCCACCCCACGCATCGCCGCAAGACAGAGCGCCGCGCGCAACGTTTCGTCCAAAACAAGATAGGGCGTCGTGATATACAGCCGCTCCTTCGCCGAAGAAATCATTTGCAAAAACACACTTTCCGAAACCCGTGCATCCGAGAGCGGATCGTCGGCAAACGGAATGGCAAGCTCTCCCGTTTTTTTAGCAATTTTCCCCGATAAGTAGGGGGCAGGGTCGAGTTCAGGGTCTTTGAAGGCGATCCACGTTTCCAAAAAAATCCTTGCAAGCCCCAGCGCGCCGCCACCGCAAATACGCACCCCCGTATCCTTCCAGTAGCCAAAGCGTTTCTTCTCGTCGATATACTCGTCCGCGATATTCACGCCCCCCGTAAAAGCAGTGCGTCCGTCCACTACCAAAATTTTTCTATGGTCGCGGTGGTTATAACTTGCGCTAAAAATGGGATATACTTTATTAAAGGCAAGACATTCGATATTTGGATGCAAGCTCTCTAAATAGTTCGCATATCTGGGTGGCAACGAGAAAATTGACCCGAAATCATCGTAAATGAGCTTGATTTTCACCCCTTCTTCCGCCTTGCGCAAAAGAATGGTGAGCAGCTCCTTCCACATTTTACCGCCCGATAAAATGAAGAACTCCATCAGGATATATTCCTTCGCCCCCTGCAAGGCTTCCTTCATAGCGGCAAAAAGCTCTTTACCCGTCGGATAAAAGGTCACGTCCCCGTCCGTATAGGCGTTGTAGCCAAACGAAGATAGCAAGGTTTCCATCTCGCCCTGTTCCCCTTCTTGGATGGCAGGTTGCACGTCCGTAAGCTTTTTTCTTGCTCTTTTCAGCTTGCCCATCATTCGCACGTTCGTCTTGCCGTCGCCATATAATAGGTAAAGCGAAAGCCCTACCAGCGGCACCGTCAAAAGTAAAATAATCCACAGCGTCCGCGTCGGTCGGCGTTGTTCTCTGCCCGTCAAATAGAGAACGGCAAGCACGGCAAGAGCCGCCGCCAGCCAGTGCCATGCCCAAACAAAGTCGCTCACCATAAGCAGCGCTACCGTGAGCGCTAAGTTGATGAGTAGCAACAAAATACTGGCAATCGCGCGGTTGTAGACGATCACCTTATAGCTTCGGTCGGTTTCCACCGTCCGTTCAATCCATTTAATTTTCCCTTTCGTCAGCCTTTTTCTTCCCATAATTGCCCCTATTCTATATATATATTATAAGTCGCGAAGCAAAAAAGCAAACCGATTTGAGTTTCTGGAAAAATTTTTCAACTTTTTTTCACAAAACTGTTGACAAAGGAAAAATTATGTGGTAAGATAGGAATAGTTAATGAAACTTAGTCCTAATAAGAATGAGTTTTAATAAGAAATCAAAAAATCAAATTTAAGGAGAAATGATTATGAAGTATGTATGTAAAGTATGCGGTTATGTTCACGAAGGCGAAGGCGCGATTGAAACCTGCCCCAAGTGCAAGCAGTCGAACGTGTTTGAAAAGCACAACCCCTTGAAGGGCACGAAGACGGAAGCGAACTTGAAGGAAGCTTTCGCAGGCGAATCGCAGGCAAGAAACAAGTACACCTATTTCGCATCCAAGGCAAAGAAGGAAGGCTTTGTACAGATCGCGGCGTTGTTTGAAGAAACGGCAAAGAACGAACAGGAACACGCTAAGATTTGGTATAAGCTTTTGAACGGCGGTTCGATCTCTTCGACGGCGGAAAACCTTTTGGACGCGGCGCTTGGTGAAAACTACGAATGGACGGATATGTACGCAGGCTTTGCAAAGACGGCAAGAGAAGAAGGCTTTGAAGACATCGCAATCCTGTTCGAAGGTGTTGCGGCAATCGAAAAGGAACACGAAGAAAGATACAGAAAGCTTCTTTCCAACGTACAGAACAAGCTTGTCTTCTCGAAGGAAGGGGACGCTGTATGGCAGTGCTCCAACTGCGGTCACATCGTAGTTGGCAAGCAAGCGCCCGACGTATGCCCTATCTGTGCACACCCTCAAGCATACTTCCAAGTAAGAGCGGAAAACTACTAATTTCATACGACTTATATAAAAAAGCGCCGTGGCATTTCGCCACGGCGCTTTTTTGCATTTGAGGAAAGGAATATTGTAAGGCGGTGAGCCAAAGCCCACCGCCTTTTAGCGTTATTCAAAACTTATCACAAGCGTTGCCCATTCGCTTTCACGATAATTGCCGTCGTTAGGTACTGCCCTAACGTAAACGGTATGGTCGTCACCGGGGAACGCAAAGGAGTTTGTTATAACTTCTGTTTCGTACGCGCCGTCAGGGGGATAATAAAACATTGTATATCCGTCCTGCCCAAACTTTACTTCGTAGTAAGCTACCTTCGGATCATTGATCGCAACCGTAAGCCCTATTTCGGGATCATACGCGATAATAGGCGTTGCAAGCTGTTCTCTCGTGTCTTCGCGAACGACAAGCTCCGTCCACTCGCCGCAAGCTTCGTACTCGCCGTTGTCGCACAGCGCGCGAACCTTAATGCTCTGCCCAAACGCAATATCGCTCACGCTCGTTTCCCAAACGGTATGTGCAATGCCGTCAAGCTCGTATTCGTAAGCCGTTGCGCCGTCCACTGTGCCCCAAGAAATCGTACCGTCGCTTGCAAACAACGACGTATTGAGCGTGGGCGCGCTCAAAATGGGCGCTTGCGTTCTTTCTTCGCTCCAATCGCTGTTTACGTAGCCGAACGCATCGGTGGTTGCACACACCGTGATCGTATCGCCTGCATTCAGCCCTACAACGCTGGTTTCCGTGGTGGATTGCTCTACGCCGTTTATCTTGTAAACGTAGCCCGTAGCGTTTTCAATCGCATTCCAGCTAGCCGTGCCGTACGAGACGGTCAACTCAGGGGTAGCAAGCTTGGTCACGTTGTGGTAGATCATCACCCACTCGGTATTCTCGCACCCCGTTGCGTACGCCTGCACGTAAAGCTTTTCACCGACAGGGATTTCGGAAAGAGCAAGATAATACCAGTTCGTACTATTTACTTCGCCGCTTTCCCCGATTTTGTAGTAATAGCCTTCTGCGTATTTCACTCTATTCCAATAAACTCTTTCGCTTCTGATTTGATTAAAAGTAGGATTTTCCAGCGTGACGGTGTAGGTAAAGCCTTCGCTCCATTCACTCGCTTTGTAAGCTTCAACGTTTTCACTACAAGCTCTAACGCGGTAAGTTTTGCCTATGCTGGCGTTATAAAATTCCGCAGAATCAGCCTGGCTCACGATACGTTGTTCGCCTTGCATATATTCAATTTCGTAATAGGTCGCGTTTTCCACTGCGCTCCACGTAAGCATTTTGTTTTCCACGCGCAGGTTGGTAGGCGTAGCAAGCTGTGTTCTCTCGTCGATTACCGTATAAGCTTCGGAATATGCGGATTCCGCATAATTGCTATCCGTTGCAGGAATAGCTTTTACCTTTACCGTATCGCCGTTTTTCAGCCCCGAAATAACCCGTTCGGAAGTTTCTTGTTCCGCGCCGCCGTTGATCGCGTAAACGTACTTTTCAGCGCCGTCTACCCAGCCCCACTCTACCTTCACACCGTCAAGCTCGTAAGCTTGCGTAAAGCTCGTAGGCGTTGACAGGGTTATGGGAAGGCAGGTAAACCACTCGCTCCACTCGCCTTGCGTGTAGTAATCCCCGCCGCTCCACGAATCCAGCCGTACCCTTATCGAATAATACATGGGCAATCTTTCTTGGTATTCGCCGTAATTTGCTTCATCTACCAAGTTTTGCTCGGCATCTCTCACTTCTATCGAATACGAGAAATTCCAAATACCGTTCTTTACCCAATCGGGAGAAGCAACCGACCATCTGCCAAAGTCTTCTGCGCTGTCCGTGAACGCAATCGTCACCTGCGGCAGCTGCCCTTTCACCGTGTATGCAATCGTCGAGCCGTCCCAGTCGTAGGGATTTTCTTCCGTGTACGTTTTGCCGTACATGATATAGGTGAAGCGAATGTCGAAAGTACCGACAAGATCAGCAGGCATTTCCACGTCGTCGATATCGAACGAAATGGGTGCAAGCTCGCCCAAGGGGAATACCGAAGTGACTTCTTCGCCCGCTTTTAACGCGTTGATTACGTCTGCCATCCAAGCCGCTTCGTCAATCTCGTGCTCCGCTTCTTCCTGCGACCACAAAACTTGCAGGATTTCGTAGCCGTCCGCCAAAACGATTTGGTTGACGTAGCCAAGCTCACGGTAGCTTTCGTCCCCGAGATTGTTTCTCGATTTCACTTCCAAATACACAACGCCGTTCTCGTCAAGCGTGAACGCTTCATCGAACAAATAATCGCTTTTGCCGATGGCAGGCTTGATGTCGATCCACCCGTCAATAATCGTTCTCTCTTCTTCAACCCCGCTGCCGTCGTTCAGGTCAAAGTCCGCCGACAAAGTGTATTTCCACGAATAGTCGTTTATGCGCTTAGATTGATAACCGTCTAAAACTGCGTAGTATTTATTGCCGACCCTAAAGAACTGCTCGTCTTCGCCATATACGAACTCATAAGCGTAAATCCCCTTTGCCCGTTCGCTTTCCCATTCTGCCTTCTCTACGTCGGGATAATACTCGTTTATCTTCGTTTGCGCTTGGTCTAATTTATACCATCTATCATAAGTGGGATGGAAGTTGGGATCATCTCTTCCCATCGATCGCCATTGCGCTTCTAATTCGGCAATAGCGTTGGGATTTTCAAGCAAATAGATCGCATCTTCAGCAATATATTGCTTGCTGTATTCATCCATGATTTGGATGGTTAAGTTGTCAAAGTTGCTCTTGTTGTCGCCAAGGTCAAAGCCTAAAATCGCATCGTCGAGCAAGCCGTACTGCAAGCAGGGTTCGACGATCCACGGATAATCCAAACGCTCCACGTAAACGTTATCCACGTAGCTTTGCTCTACGCCGCTAGCGCTTTCGTAGTAAATTCTCACAACGTAGCTTTGGTTGTTGAGAATATTTTCCGTAATCTTAATCGAGCCGTCAAAATCCAAAGTGAGAAGAGTATCGTCCCAAGTGCCTACGTCAATCTTTGTAAAGGTGAAGGAAGCGTCACCGAGCGAAGCTTCGACGCTAATGCTCGGATAATACTTGCCCGTTTGCTCGTTTTGCAGGATTTCGCTCGTTATCGTTGCGGAAATAACGCTTTCCGTTCTCAAACGCGCATTTGCAACAGCGTGTACGTAAACGCCGTTCCCGTCGCGCGCATCCCCTAAAACAAACACCAAAACGTTGTAATACGTTTCTGCGTTTAACTGGTTAAACGCTACCGAATTATTGCCGTTCGACAATTTTTGCTGGGCTAATATCTCGTTGCTTTGGTTATAAATCACCGCTCTCAACCAGCCGCCAACCACGTCCACGAAACCGTCTTCGTCGGTCACGTTTACGTCAAACGATATGGACGACGCGTTGGTAGCTTCGCCCGAAATGGTAGCGATAGGCAAATCTTGCGCATACGGCAAACCGATCAAAACCGTATCGTTATTCTCGTCAATCAGCACCGCTTTCCCGTCTTGGCTGACGTTCGCACCTTCTACGTATTCAATCTCCGTCACCGTATAGGCGATTTCGCTGTGCGAGCCGCTCGGAATCGTCACCGCCACGTAAACGCAGTTCAAGTACGAATCCCCGTCTTCGATAAAGAAGGATTGCAACGCCCCGCCCGACTGGTACTTCGTTCCGTTCAGCTTCAAGGACAGGATTGTGTTTTGGTCGGGATTTTCCAGCCAAATTTGAATATATACCGTATTCCCAGCCGCGCTATATATCTCGTAATCACTTTCCGTCGGGATAGCATCGCCAAGCGAATGCTTCTCATCCGACAAATACTCTCTCAACGCGTCTTCCAAAGAAGCTCTCGCCCCATAATTCGCATACGAGCGCAACAAGCCCGCAGGCGCATCGTTTTCCGTCGGCTCTTCCTTCGAAGCTATAATACCTAAATAGGTAGGCGCTTCCGTAGGCGTAGGCGTGGGCGGGGGCATAGGCGTATTTTCCGTATACGTTTGCGTAATACTATAATCACTATCCGTATAGTTCGTTCCGTCGCCAACCGCTTTGACAACGATGCTCTGACCGTTTGTAAGCTGTACGGACGTTGCCGAAGTTGCCGTTTCCGCGCCGCCGTCAAGCTTGTAGATATAGCCGCTTGCATTTGCAACTGCGCCCCAGCTTGCCAAGCCCGACGAAGAAATTGTCACAGACGGCGTGCCGAGCTTTGTCGGTTGCGGCGCAGGGGTTTCCGAGCCCACGTAGGTGACGCTGTTGCTCCAATCGCTCGTGGTATATGTAAGTCCGTCGCCAACCGCGCGAAGCTTAAACGTTTGCCCAGCCGTCAAAGCCTTGCTCGTGACCGTGTTTTCCACGTAGGATAAGTTGCCGTCTAAACTTATTTCAAACTTATCCGCGTTCTCGTCCGCTTCCCAAGAAGCAATATTTTCCGTTAAGACAACGACGGGCGCGGTAAGCTTTTGCGGCGGCGTAGGCGTGGATACAGCTCCGTCCCCACAAGCCACAAGCCCCATAACCGCGCATACAAACATACACACGGTAAAAAGAAAAGAAAGCCATCTTTTTTTCATCGAACACACCTCCCTTCAAAAATACGGTTTTTTTCACTCCAAAGAAAAAGAGCGCCGACCGCAGTCAACGCTCTGAAAAACGCAAACTCCGATCGTCGCTAAACTAACCGTAATCAGAATGGAAGTCACTCGTCATCCCAATTTGTGGAACTTGCATTTTTACCACATTCAAAAATTGGGATGCCAAAAAAAGGGTATACTATCCCCACGATGAGAGAAACTACGCCATTTTTCCGATTATTCAGTTAGTTTAGCGTAATTATTATATCATAAAAACGGGAGTTTTGCAATAGTTTTTTTTGTTTTTTCTTGATAATTCTTATAAAACAAAAGATCCGTCACAGACAAGAAGCTGCACGGATCTTTAATGATCGAACCTATCCATTAGACGTCTGGGTATTAAACGGGCACCCCATTTATCTTTTCATTTGTGTTTTTTTCTGTTTAGAGTACGCTTTGTATAAACGCTTCCAGCGCACCTTCGGGTACGAACCCGAGTTGGTTTGCCACCGCCTTTCCGCCCTTGAACGCAATCACGTTCGGAATGGACGAAATGCCGTGCGCCATCGCCGCTTCTTCGCTCTCGTCTACGTTGACCTTCACGAACACCGCTTGATCCGCATACTTTTCCGCAAGCGCCGAAAGCACGGGCGCAAGCATTCTACAAGGGCCGCACCAGTCCGCGTAAAAATCCACGAAGACGGGCTTTTCCGATACCTGCAATAAATCCTTCAATTCTTGGCTGTTGATAATTCTCATATTGTTCACCCTACTTTTAGATTGTTTATTTTTGCGAAAAATATTCCACGGCGTTTGCAAAGTCCACCTTTTCGCTTTCGCCCGTCGCCATATTCTTCACGTTCATACTGCCTTCCGCAAGCTCGCTCTCGCCGATCACCGCAACGTAGCGCACGCCGAGCTTGTCCGCGTACTTAAACTGCGCCTTGACCGAGCGTTCCATTTGGTCGATTTCCGCCGAGATGCCTGCCGCGCGAAGGGCAGAGCAAAGACGGAAGCACTGCTTGCGGCTCTCCGTATCCATGCCTGCAAAATAGACGGTCGGTGCTTTGGGCGCAGGAATTTCCACACCCGATTGCTCCATCACGATCAAGAGCCGTTCGATACCTGCCGCAAAGCCCACCGCAGGAGCGCTCTTGCCGCCGAGCTCTTCAATCAGCCCGTCGTATCTGCCGCCTGCGCAAACGGTGCCCTGCGCGCCGATACCGCTCGCCACAAACTCGAACACGGTACGGGTATAATAGTCCAAGCCGCGCACAATGCGTTCGTCGATTTCGTATTCCACGCCTGCAATTTCCAAGTAATCCTTCACAAGCGCAAAGTGCTTGTCGCAGTCTTCGCAAAGGTAATCGAGAATGGAAGGCGCGTCCGCGTTGATCTTCTTACAAGCTTCTTCCTTGCAGTCGAGAAGGCGCAAGGGGTTCTTTTCAAAACGGGTTTTGCAGTCGTAGCAAAGGCTTTCCAAATGGGGGGCAAAGAACCCCTTCAACGCTTCGTTGTAGCGTTTTCTGCACTCGGGGCAGCCGATGGAATTGATTTTCAGCTGCACGGAAACGCCCAGCTTTTTGAGCAGGGTGCTTGCGATAATGATCGCTTCCGCGTCCGTTTCCGCACCCTTCGCGCCGAAGATTTCCACGCCGAACTGGTGGAACTCACGCAGTCTGCCAGCCTGCGGTCTTTCATAGCGGAACGCAGGGGTGATATAGAACATTTTCAGGGGCAGTACGCCGCTAAAAAGCCCGTTTTCAATAAAGGAGCGCACCGTACCAGCCGTGCCTTCGGGCTTCAACGTAATGGAACGGTTGCCCTTATCCGTAAAGGTGTACATTTCCTTCGTCACGATGTCCGTCGTATTGCCTACGCCCCGTTGAAAAAGCTCGGTATGCTCGAAGGTCGGCGTGCGAATTTCCTTCACGCCAAACGCCGCCGCAACGTCTCTTGCGACCCCTTCCACAAACTGCCACTTGTACGATTCCGAAGGCAAAACGTCCTTCGTTCCCTTGGGTATATTGATCATAATTTTTTTCCTTTCGCCGCAAAAAAGCGGCGTTTTATAAAACGTATTTCTTTAAGTTGCGGTCGCCCGTGAGCTTTGCCAAATGCTCGTCCACGTACGCGCGGTCAATTTTCAGCGTGAACGCAGGATAATCGCCGCTTGCATTGAACGAGATTTCTTCGAGCAGGTATTCCATCACCGTATGCAGACGGCGCGCGCCGATGTCTTCGCTCGTCGCGTTCAGCTCCACCGATACTTCCGCAATCCGCTCGATTGCCCCCTTTTCGAATTCGAGCTGGACGTTGTCCACGCTCAAAAGCTTCGTGTACTGGAAGACGAGCGAGTTTTCCGTTTCCGTCAAAATGCGGACAAAGTCTTCCTTCGTCAAGCTTTTCAGCTCCACCGAAACGGGGAATCTGCCTTGCAGCTCGGGAATCAAGTCTTCCACCGCCGCTACGTGGAACGCACCTGCCGCGATGAACAGGATGAAGTCCGTCTTCATCGGGCCATACTTGGTGACTACGGTACTCCCTTCGACGATGGGAAGAATGTCGCGCTGTACCCCTTCTCTCGAAACGTCCACGCCGCCACGATTGCCCTTGCCAGCGATTTTATCAATTTCGTCGATAAAGATGATACCGTCGTTTTCTGCGCGGCGAATCGCTTCCGCCTTTACCGCGTCGTCGTCGACGAGCTTTTCCGCTTCTTCCGCAAGGAATATTTCCTTCGCTTCCTTGACGGTGAGCTTGCGTTTTTTCTTCTTTTGCGGGAACATATCCCCAAAGATACTCCCGATAGCGATCGTTGCACCGCCCGTGGGGACTTCCATTTCCTTGGGCGCGTCGATCACTTCCACTTCCACCATGGTCGTATCGAAATAGCCTTTACGCAGGCTGTCCAAAAGCTCCGCTTCGAAGTCTTCCTGCTTCCGATCCCCCTTGTCTGCCTTGCGAACGTCCGCCAAGATTTTGACGAGCTTTTTTTCCACCGTCGCCGTTGCCTTGGCTTTCACTTCTTCCTGCTTTTCCGCTTTCACTAAGCGGTACGCGCATTCCGCAAGGTCGCGCACCATGCCTTCTACGTCCTTGCCGACGTAGCCGACTTCGGTATATTTCGTCGCTTCCACCTTCACAAAGGGGGCTTTGACAAGCCGCGCTAAGCGGCGAGCAATCTCCGTCTTACCGACCCCCGTCGGCCCTTTCATGATGATGTTCTTCGGGGTGATTTCTTCCCGCACTTCTTCGGGAAGCTGACTGCGTCTATAACGATTGCGAAGGGCAATCGAAACCGCCTTTTTCGCATCGTCCTGACCGATGATATATTTATCGAGCTGTTGTACGATTTGCTTAGGTGAGTAGTTCATATCACTTGTCCCCCTTTTCTTCGCCAACCGTTTCCAAACGAATGTTGTCGTTGGTGAAGACGCAAATTTCCGACGCGATTTTCAGCGCCTTTTTCGCGATCGTGGGCGCGTCGTAATCCGTTTCTTGATAGAGCGCGCGCGCCGCCGCCAAGGCGTAATTGCCGCCGCTACCGATCGCGCACAC
>SVIJ01000048.1 GCA_015069565.1 Clostridiales bacterium | reverse complement strand
TAGTCCATCAAAACGTGTTCTTCTTCAAAGCTCATCGTGGAAGGCTCGCCCGTTGTACCCAAAAAGACGATGGCGTCCGTGCCGCCTGCGATTTGGTGTTCGATCAGCTCGCCCAAAGCATTGAAGTTGATGCCTTTTTCATCGAACGGTGTAATCAGCGCCGTTGCGCTACCCTTAAAAAATCCTTTCATACCTATATCCTATGATCCTTTTTATATTTTTCGTGAAGCGTTAGTCGAAATATCCCTTTGCCGCCAAGAGCTCCGCAAGGAGTACCGCGCCGCCAGCCGCGCCGCGCAGGGTGTTGTGGGAGAGCCCGACAAACTTATAATCGTATACGTGGTCTTCGCGCAGTCTGCCTACGGTCACGCTCATGCCGCCGCCTGCCATTCTATCAAGCTTTGCTTGCGGACGGTTGTCTTCTTCCATATATTGCAGGAATTGCTCGGGCGCGGAAGGGAGTTTGAGCGCCTGCGGCTCGCCCGAAAAGCTTGCCCAAGCGGAAAGGATTTCTTCCTTGCTGGGCTTTTTATCGAAGCGAACGAACACCGCCGCCGTATGCCCGTCGGAAACGGGAACGCGCAAGCATTGCGCCGTGATGGCAGGGCCGCTTGCGGAAACGATTTCGCCGCCTTCCACCTTGCCCCAAATTTTCATCGGCTCTTTTTCGCTCTTTTCTTCTTCGCCGCCGATGTAGGGGATTACGTTGTCTAAAATTTCAGGCATCGTCGTAAAGGTTTTGCCTGCGCCCGAGATGGCTTGGTAGGTACAAACCGCCACTTCTTTGATTCCAAAGGAGCGCAGGGGGTGAAGCAGGGGCACGTAGGACTGCAACGAGCAGTTCGATTTCACGGCGATAAAGCCGCGCTTTGTCCCAAGTCTTGCGCGCTGGGAAGGGATAACTTCCAAATGCTCGGGGTTGACTTCGGGAATGATCATAGGCACGTCTGCGGTGAAGCGGTGCGCCGAGTTGTTGGACACAACGGGGATTTCCGCTTTCGCGTACTTTTCTTCCAAAGCGCGCGTAGCCGCCTTGTCAAGGCTGACGGCGCAGAAGACAAAGTCTACCTGCGAGCCGATCGCTTCCATATCCTTTTCCGCGTCGAGCACTTTCATCCCTAAGTATCTTTCGGGGATGGGGCAATCGAACGCCCATTTATTGCCTACGGCTTCTTCGTAGGTCTTGCCAGCCGAACGAGCGGACGCCGCCAAAACTTTCACGTCGAACCAAGGGTGCTCTGCGAGTAGCAGCATAAATCTTTGCCCGACCATACCGGTTGCGCCGATAACGCCAACATTAAACTTTTTCATAAATAACTCCTTTTGGTTGGTAATTCCAACCGATAAAAAATAAAGACGGTCTAAACACCGCCTGCAATACGTAAAAGCCCGACAACCCCAAAGGGTGAATATCGAATAGCGCGCGCACGGACGGTGGCAGTCGGATGGGTGTTGACCCATACGCCCAGAGAACGTTCGGCGAAAAAGACGCTCCCTTCGGCGACGATACCCTTTCCTTGCCTTTTGCCAAGCGCGTTGGCGCGGACCTTCGCCTGTCCGAACGAGAAAAAGCAAGTACTGATGTTCAATCGCTCCTCTATTAGATAGGATTATCTTAGCACATTTCAAAAAAAATGTCAAAGAATTTTCGCATATTGCAAATTTAATTTGAAAAAAACGTGGTTTTTTCTTGAAATTATCACAAAAGTGTAGTAAAATAGTATGCGGATGAATATGGGCTACGCACGAAACAGCCCAAATGGAGTAAGAAAAAATTATGGCGCAACAGAAAAAAGGGCTCATCGCCCGTATGCTTGAAGGAAAAGAGAGAAGCGAAGAGTATGCAAGAAGTACGCTGCCGACCAACCGTTGGCAGCTCTTTTGGGATATTTTCAAGGGGAACTTTGGGAAGCTGGTGAAAATCAACCTGCTCACCCTTTTGTTCTTCGTGCCCGTGGTAGCGGTGGTGCTGTTTAGGGTTTTGTCGAACGAAGCCGTCGGTTATACCGAGCCGTTTGGCGCAAACCTTGGCGTCGGCTATCCTGTCGCTCCGAATATGCAGGGGCGCTCGGAGCTTTTGACCTTTTGGAACAACATTCCGTTTTTCTTGCTTTTGCTGGTTGCGGCGGTGATTGCGGCGGTGGGGCTTGCAGGCGGTATGTACGTCGTTAGAAACATGGTTTGGACGGAAGGTATTTTCGTCGCAAACGACTTCTGGCGCGGCGTAAAGCTCAACTTCAAAAACGCTTTGCAAACAACTCTGTTCTTTGTTGCGATTCTTGGTTTTACGACGCTGACAGCGAACATGGCGGACTACGCTCGCGTTGGCGGCATGCTCAGCAAAACGCAAAGCACGATGCTGACGATCTCGACGGTGGTCGGGTACGTTATGCTCGGTTTGGCGGCGTGTATGTCCTTTTGGATGATCGCGCTCGGCGTGAACTATAAGATGGGCGTTCTCACCCTGTTTAAGAACTCTTTCTTGATGAGCATCGGTATGTTCCCGCAGACCATTTTCTTCGGGGTTTTGGCGTTGTTGCCTTTTGGGCTGATTGCCATTGGCGGTCAGGGCATCTTTATGGCGGCAGGGATTATCATTCTTTTGTTGTTCGGGCTTGCGTATGCGCTTCTCGTTTGGCTTGACTTTGCACAGTGGGCGTTTGATAAATATATCAACCCGAAGATCCAAGGCGCAAAGGTTGGCAGGGGTATTTACGACCGCAACGCGGTTTCCGCAGACGGCGACAACAGCGAAGCGTCGCTGGAATATCAACGCGTGATCTTGGCGGCAGGCAAATCACAGCTCGTTGCCCGTCCCATCAAGCCGATTGACGACGACTTGCGCGTATACGACCTTCCTACGTCCTACACCCGTGAAGACTTGAAGAAGCTCCGCGAGAGCAAGGAAACGATTGCGGCGGATACCGAAGCGTATATCGAAGAACACAAGAATGACGAACGCTACGTGGAATACAACCGTCAGTTTGACGAGCGTGAAAAGGCGCTCAAAGAAGCGGAACAGGGCAAGAAGCACCGCAAGCGCAAAACGCCGAAAATTTTACAGGACGAAAAGGACAAAAAGAATAAGTAAAGGCGGGGCAGGTATGGAACGAAAGACAGCCTATTCCACTTTGGCGGAATGGTTTGAATATCTTAACGACGACTGCGACTATGAAAAATGGTCGCAGTATTTAGTTAAAACGCTTGCGGGTTTTCCGAGCCTTACAAACGGCATTGACATCGGCTGCGGCGGCGGATACTTTACCCGTGCTCTGTACAAGGCAGGCTACGAGATGACGGGCTTGGACGTATCGGCGGAGATGCTCGATAAGGCGCAACGAAGCGCCTTCAAGGCAGGTACGCGCGGCGAGTATATTTTAGGCGACGTTGCAAAGGATAAAATCGTAGGCAAGTATTCGTTTGCGATTGCCATCAACGATTGCTTCAACTACGTGCCGAGCGAGAAGCTGCAAAGGGCGTTCAAGAACGTGTATGGCGCGCTGAAAAAAGGGGGCGTATTCGTCTTTGACGTCAGCTCCCCGAAAAAATACGCGGAAAAGTTCCAAGGCGCGGTGAACGTGGACGATCGCGACGACGTCACGTATATGAGCTTTGCGTCGCTTGTAGGAAGACAGGCGCGCTTGGAAGTGACCTTGTTTGTCAAGGATAGCGACGGGCGGTATACCCGCCAGGACGAAACGCACGTGCAGTACGTGCATACGGAAGAAGAGATTGCAAAGGCGCTTGCCGCGGCAGGATTTTCCGTCTTAAAGACGGAAGGGCATTTAGGCGAAGACAAGGCGGCTTCCGACCGTTTGGTGTTCTTGGCGCAAAAATAAAGAAAAAGTATACTTGGTAAAGCGATGAAAAATATTCTTAGGACGCTCATTAACGACGATCAAATTTCCCTGACCCTTGCGGACACGACGGAGCTTGTTCGTCACGCGCAAAAAATCCACGGCTTGAACCGTGCTACCGCCACCGTACTCGGTAAGCTTTTATCGGCGGCGGCGTTTATGAGCGCGGCGCTGAAAGAAGATAGCGGCGAAATTTCCTTTGCGGTGCAAGGGAACGGGCTGGGCGGTGCGATCAACGTATCGGGAAATCAGCCCCTGCACGTTCGCGGTTATATCGAAAACGTATCGGTGACAGGGGACGAGCAGGCGATTTTGGGGGACGACGGTTCGCTCACGGTGGTGCGCGACGACGGTTATAGCCGTCCGTTCGTGGGCGCGTGCGCTTTTCCTGCGCCTGTGACGGTGGAAGGGATTTTGGAAGAATATTACCGCATCAGCGAACAGCTCCCCACCTTCTTTGGCTGCGTGGTGGACTTTGACGAACAGGACAACGTTTCCTTTGCAGGGATTGCGGTGTTGCAGCCGTTGCCTTTTGCGGACGATAGGACGGTAGCGAGCCTGCCCAAAGGGGACGCTTTGCAAAAGATTGTGCGCTTAATTGCAAGCGTTGGGCTGGAACAAGTCGCAATAGACGCTTTTTCGGCAAAAATCGACGGGATAAAGAGCCGTCGTCTTACGTATACTTGTAATTGTTCCCGTCCCTATTTGATGCAGGTCTTGACGTCCTTGGGGGAAGAGCAGATGCGCGCGATTATTCGCGAAGACGGCGCGGTGCGGGTGCATTGTCACTATTGCAACACCGATTATTCCTTTGACGATAAAGACGCCGATTATATGTTTAAAAAATAGGCTCTGTCACATCACTTGGTTGATTTTTGACGGAAAAATACTGTGAAACTCTACGTGTTTTGCTCGGTTACAGACCGCTGGGGGTATGCGCCCTCAC
>SVIJ01000011.1 GCA_015069565.1 Clostridiales bacterium | reverse complement strand
GTGCACGCGGCAGGGCAGGTTTGCTCGTTTTTTGCGAACGTTTCCGTCCCTGCTGACCGTATGCCTGATTGCTTAAATCGATACCTGCCCCCGTCCATTCGCATTTTGGAAGGGTGGGAAGGCGCGGACGGCTTCGACGTTTGTCGGCACGCAAAACGCAAGACTTACCGCTATCGTTTATACGAGAGCGCGTGGGAACATCCGCTTTTAGACCACTATGCAAGCCGTGTGGAAACCTTGCCTTCCATGGAGAAGCTGCAAAAGGCGGCGAAGCTTATGGAAGGGGAGCACGATTTTAAGGCGTTTTGCGCCAGCGGCTCTTCGGTGAAAACGACGGTGCGGACGGTCTATTTGGTGGAGCTCGTAGAGAAGATAGAGTACGGCGTTCGCGTTGTGGAAATGTATGTGACGGGCAACGGCTTTTTGTACAATATGGTGCGCACGATGGCGGGCGAGCTGCTCGACCTTGCCTTGGGACGTCGCACGGAAGAAAGCTTGCTCAAAGCCTATGAAACGGGGGATCGCGGCTTGCTCGGCAAGACGATGCCTGCGAAGGGCTTGACGATGATGTCGGTGGAATACGAAACGAAATAATCTCGCAAAATACAGTAAAAGGAATAGAAAAAAGGAAGAAAAGAGTATGTTTGTGGCTTATTATCCGAGCTGGTTCTCGGTGTTTTACGGGGCGTTTTTATCCTTGGTGATGTTGCGCCTTTCAAGCGGCGGCGTGATGTCTTGGCAGGAAACGCTCGTTTTGTCGATCGTTGCTTTTGTGCTTTGGCTTGCCGTGTTCATTTTGCAGGGGATCGGTCTTTACAAAATGGCAAAAAAGGCAAACGTGAAGCGCCGCTATTTAGCGTTCGTGCCCTTTGGGCAAATCTTTTTAGTGGGCGAGCTTGCAGGGGAAATCTCATTCTTTGGGCATAAAATCCGTCGTTTGGGCTTGTATGCGCTTATTTTGGAAATCGTCGCGGCTGTCTATTACGTGGTATTCGCGTATTCGCTGTACGTTTTGTTTGTTGAGAACGGACCGAATATCGAGATTGTCACAAACTATCCGCAATGGACGAACTTATCTTCTTATGCGCTGGGTTGGAAAAAGTTTTACGATATTTCCACCTTTGTGATTGAAATTATGAGCTTGATTCATGCGATCGTAATACTCATGCTTTATCTTGGTTTCTACAAGCGCTATTCCTATCGCAACAACGTAATTTTGTCGCTGGGCGGAATCTTTATTCCCTTCTTCAATGGAATTGCCACCTTCGTGCTTCGCAATCGTGAGCAGGTGGACTACGAAGCGATTATGCGCGCTCGGCAGGAAGAGATTCGTCGTCGCCAACAGCAGTGGCAAAACACGCAAAATCCGTATGGCGGCACGTATAACGGACCGTATGGAAATCAAGGTCCGTACGCAGGCGGAAACGCTGGAAATAGTGGCTCGCAAGCCCCTTCTTCGCCCGAAGATCCGTTTGGGGAGTTTTCGGAAAAACCGAAGGCGGACGACGATCCTTTTGCGTAAGAAACTCGCAGTAAGAAAAATTTGTATAAAGATAAGCGGAAATTATATTTTCCGCTTTTTTTTATAAAAAACTATGCGCAAATAGTTTACATCATAACTAAGTTATGATACAATATTAAAGAAAGTTATACCTAGCCCGCCAAAAAGACTTGGTGGGGAAGACGGAGCGAAAGATGATTTTTGAAGAAACGATAGCCGCAATCGCAACGCCTGCGGGGAAGGGCGGAGTCGCAATTATTCGGCTTAGCGGCAAAGATCCGCTTGAAATTGCAAAAAGGATGTTCACGCCTACGGGCTCGACGCAGGTGGGGGATTTTTTGCCCTATCGTATGTACCCTGGCGAGATTGACTGCGGCGGCTTTACCGATTACGGTATGGCGGTCTACTTCAAAGCGCCCCATAGCTACACGGGGGAAGACGTTGTAGAGTTTCAATGCCACGGCGGTGAGAGCATCGCGCGCGGCGTACTCAAACAAGCCCTGCGCCAAGGCGCAAGAAGCGCGGGCAGGGGGGAGTTTACCAAGCGCGCCTTTTTGAACGGTAAGCTTTCGCTTGCGTCCGCAGAAGGGGTTGCGGATATGATCAACGGCGAGAGCGAAGCGGAAGTCAAGGCGGGTTATATGCTGTACAGCGAAAAGCTCACGCAAAAGGTGGTTGCCGCGCAGGAGCGTTTGAAAAACCTGCTTGCAGGGATTGACGTTTCGGTAGATTATCCCGAAGAAGACATTGAAGAACAGCACGTTGCCGAATTAAAGCTTGCGCTTGAAGGAATGCAAACGGAGCTGAAAGCCTTGCTTGCAACCTACGCTTCGGGCAAGAAAATTAAATCGGGCGTGACGGTGGCGATCTGCGGAAAGCCGAACACGGGGAAGAGCTCACTTCTTAATCGTTTGCTCGGCTACGATAAAGCGATTGTATCGTCGGTGGCAGGAACGACGCGTGACGCCGTAGAAGGTACGATTGAAATCGGCGGCGCGAAGTTCAATCTTTACGATACGGCAGGGGTGCGCGAGAGCGAAGACGCCATCGAGAGTATCGGTATCACGCGCGCGGAGAGCATCATTCGCGCTTGCGACGTGGCGGTGTTCGTGGCAGACATCAGCCGCGGCTTGGACGAAGAAGACGCTCGTGTGCTCGAAATGCTGCAAGGCAAGCCGCTCATCAAGGTCTTTAACAAGACGGACGCCGTTTCGGATGAAACGGAAACGGACGCGGACGTGCATACGTCGGCGGTGACGGGGGAAGGGATTAACGCCTTAAAACAGCTTTTATACGAGAAGGGTTTTGGTGGCGCTCGGACGGAAGATGCGGCGTTTTTGATCGAAGAACGTCACTTTGATGCGCTCACTCGCGCAAGTATGCACTTGTCGCAAGCCATTTTGGCTTGCGAAACCCAACCGCTCGACTTGATCGGCATCGACGTCAAGGCGGCGTGGGACGCGCTGGGCGAGATTACGGGCGAAACGGCAACGGAAGCAATCATTACGGAAATATTTGAAAAGTTTTGCGTAGGCAAATAATACGAAAGATAAGGGAATATTATGGTCAACTTAGAGCTTTACAAGGTGTTTTACACAGTAGCAAAATGCGGCAGTTTAACGAAAGCGGCGGAAGAGCTGTACATTTCGCAGCCTGCGGTATCGCAGTCGATTAAGCAACTCGAAACCCAGCTTGGCGTTTCGCTTTTTAACCGTACGCACAGGGGCATGGAGCTTTCCGCGCAAGGTGGGAAGGTGATTTTTCATAAGATCGAGCAGGCGCTCGAGTTGTTTGAAGAAGCGCAAATTATGCTTTCTCAAATCAATAGCAGCGCAACGGGTACGATCCGCATTGGCGCGTCGGATACGATTGCGCAGCACGTTTTGGCGGATAAAATCGTGGAATTTCACGAAAAATACCCTGCGGTAAAGATTGAAATTTTATCCGAATATTCCCCCAAGGCATCCGAAGAATTAAAGAACGGCGCAATCGACGTTGCATTTGTCAACCTGCCGATGAAGGTGGACGATTCGCTTGTACTGCACGGTAGCTTCAAACGCTTGACGGACGTGTTTGTCGTGGGCGAAAAGTATGCCGAGCTTGCAAACGGTATAGTTCCCGTTTCTACGCTTAAAAAATATCCGCTTATTACGCTCGATGCGGACACGGTAGCCACAAAATCCTTAAACGGCTTCTTGTCTTCCGTAGGGATGGAGATGTCCGCATCCATAGAAGTCGGTAGCTTTGAAATGATGAAACGCTTGGTTGCGCAGGGTATGGGCGTCGGCGTTTTGCCCAAGGAATACGCGGAGAAGGAAATCGCGGATGGAACGCTGAAAATCGTGAAAACGGATCCTGCGTTGCCCGTTCGTTCGGTTGGCTTGGCGCTTCCCAAAAACGTGACGGCATCCTACGCGCTTAGAATGTTCTTAGAACAGTTCGGCGTAAAAATCTAAATCTAAACAGCAAAATTATAGAGAACGAAAAGAGTGATCATTTATGGCGAAACCTAATAAAAATATACGCAATTTCTGCATTATCGCGCACATCGACCACGGCAAGAGCACGCTTGCCGATCGTTTGATTGAAAAGACGGGTCAGGTATCCAAACGCGATATGGAAGAACAGCTTTTGGACAGCATGGACATCGAGCGTGAACGCGGCATTACCATCAAGCTCACGCCCGTAAGAATGTACTACACCGCAAAGGACGGTACGGAATACGAATACAACCTGATTGACACCCCTGGTCACGTCGACTTTACCTATGAAGTCAGCCGTTCCTTGGCGGCGTGCGAAGGTGCGATTTTGGTTGTGGACGCAACGCAGGGCGTGGAAGCACAAACGCTTGCCAACGTCTATCTTGCGCTTGAAAACAACTTGGAAATCTTGCCCGTTATCAATAAAATCGACCTGCCCAGCGCTCGTATCGACGATGCGAAGGCGGAGATCGAAGACGTAATCGGCTTGGATGCGGAAGGGATTCCCTGCGTATCGGCAAAGGAAGGCACGAACATTGAAGACCTTTTGGAAGCGATTACCACCTATTTTCCTGCCCCCGACGGCGACACGGAAGCGCCCTTGAAGGCATTGATTTTCGATAGCTATTACGACAACTATAAAGGGGTTATCCTGTTCGTTCGCATCAAGGACGGCGAAGTGAAGGTAGGGGATAAAATCCGCACCTTCCTTTCGGATACCACCTACGACGTGACGGAAGTGGGTGTGTTCGCGCCCAACCTGTTCCCGAAGGAAAGGCTGGAAGCGGGGCAAGTTGGGTATATTGCGGCTTCCATCAAATCCATTCAGGACGTAGCGGTGGGGGATACGGTCACGCACGCGTTGCGACCTGCGGCAGAGCCCCTGCCTGGCTATAAAAAAGTACAACCCGTCGTCTTTTGCGGTATCTATCCGCTCGACGGCAGTAAGTTTAACGACTTAAAGGAAGCGATTTTGAAGCTTCAACTCAACGACGCGTCGCTCATTTTCGAGCCCGATAACTCGGTGGCGCTCGGCTTTGGTTTTAGATGCGGTTTCTTGGGGCTTTTGCATATGGAAATCATCCAAGAGCGGATTGAGCGTGAGTTCAATCTCGACATCATCACCACCGCGCCGTCGGTAAGCTATTTGGTGCACAAGACGGACGGGGAAGAGTTCTACGTGGACAACCCGTCGCATCTGCCCGATCCTTCGGATATCGAATACATGGAAGAGCCGATTGTCAAGGCAGAAATTTACACGCCGTCCGATTATATGGGCGCGGTGATGGATCTTTGCAAGGAAAAGCGTGGCGTGTTCAAGAACATGACTTACGTTGATCAGCGTCGCGTTAAGCTGGAATACACCTTGCCCTTGAACGAAATTGTATACGATTTCTTCGACGGCTTGAAATCGCGTACGCGCGGCTATGCAAGCTTTGATTATGAGCTTGCAGGCTATCAAAAATCGAAGCTTGTCCGTTTGGATATCCTGCTGAACGGCGAAATTTGCGACGCGCTCTCGTCGATTGTGTTCGAAGGCAGCGCCTACGAGCGCGGTAGAACGCTTTGCGAGAACTTGAAGGGGGCGATTCCCCGTCAGCTGTTTGAAATTCCCGTACAGGCGGCAATCGGCAGTAAGATCATTGCAAGAGAAACGGTCAAGGCGGTACGCAAGGACGTCTTGGCGAAGTGCTATGGCGGCGACATCACTCGTAAAAGAAAGCTTCTTGAAAAGCAAAAGGAAGGCAAAAAGCGTATGCGCCAAGTGGGCAGCGTAGAAGTGCCGTCCGAAGTATTTATGGAAATTCTTAAAACCAACAAAGATTAAAAGTCAAGAATATACTTCGCAATACAATACAGTGAATTGCCTGCGGTGTGAATTGAAAACAGAGTTTTCGTGAATTCTTTTCTAGCGAAAACGTGAAATGCAAGGCATTGCCTTGCGTTGCGGAATTATTTTAATATTTCCATAACGCTTGCCGATAGGCAAGCAATTCACGACGGCGAAGCTGTCAATTCACGCGCCGTTAGGCGCAATGCACGATTTGCAACGCAAATCAATTCACTCTTTTAGGAGTACTCATATGCCTGGTATCTATATCCACGTGCCTTTTTGTCGGCATAAATGCACCTATTGCGATTTCGTATCCTTTCCCGATAGGATCACTTACGCGGAAGCGTATATGGCTTGTCTTTATAAGGAACTGAAAATGCGTGGGGAAGAACTGAAAAACTACGTATTCGACACCGTCTATTTCGGTGGCGGTACGCCTTCCTATATTCCCCCGAAGCTGATTGCGGGCGCGATGAAACAAATCCGCGCTTGCTTCACGCTTGCGGACGATGCGGAAATCACGCTTGAACTCAACCCTGGTACGATCAGCGAAGCGAAGGTCAAGACGTATAAGGAAGCAGGAATCAACCGCTTTTCCATCGGCTTACAAACGGCAATCGACGAACAGCTCGAAGACCTTGGACGTATCCATAACGTACGCGACTACGTCTATGCCACCAAGCTTTTGGAAGGGGAAAATTTCAGCACGGACGTTATGCTGGGGCTGAAAAATCAAACGAAGGAAGACGTCCGCAAAACGATCGAGCTTGCGCACGCTTGCGGCTCAAAACACATATCCATGTACGCGTTGACGGTGGAAGACGGCACGCCGATCTACACCGATTATCTCAATGGCGAACTGCCCGATAGCGACGAAGTAGCGGAGCTTTACGCCTACGGCTATTCCCTGCTTAAAGAGAAGGGATATACCCGCTACGAAGTTTCCAACTTTGCGATGGAAGGGTACGAAAGTCGTCACAATCTCATCTACTGGAAGCGGGGCGAATATATCGGCTTTGGCGTTTCGGCAAGCTCGTTTATGCTCGGGCAGCGCTTCACCAATACCTTCGATTTGGACGAATACATGAAGTGTATCATTTCGGGCTTCTATCCTGCGGTCACCTGCGAAAAGGTGACGGAAGACGAAGCGAAGTTCGAGTTTATTATGCTCGGACTACGTACAAAATACGGTGTTTCCTTGAAGGAGTACAAAAAGCAATTCGGCACGAACGTCGGGGACGATTTCCCGAAGGCGTTCCAAAAGAGTCTGCCGTATTTGGAGCTGGTGGGCGATAGCCTTCGCATCAAGGACGAATACCTGTACGTACAAAATTCCGTTTTGATGCCCTTCTTGGAGGAAAAAGACGTATGAGAATTTTGATCGTTCGTCACGGCGATCCCGATTATGAGCACGATACCTTGACGGAAAAAGGACACCGCGAAGCGGCGTTGCTTGCCGCAAAGCTTTCGAAGGAAAAGATCGATCATTTCTATTCTTCACCGCTTGGCAGGGCAAGGCATACCTGCGATTACGTGGCGAAAGCGCATGGCAAACAGTCGGAAGTGGTAATCAAGGACTGGCTGAAAGAGTTTGGCTGTACCTGCACGCTCCCTTCGGGGCGGCTTCGCGATATTCCTTGGGATATGCTTCCTGCGGAATGGATTGACGATGCGCAAATGTACGATAAGGATCGCTGGTATCAGCAGGATTATTACGTCAAGGGCGGTATGGAACAGCGATACCGCAAGGTGACGGACGGTTTGGACGAGCTTTTGGCTTCCCACGGCTATAAGCGTGACGGCAACGTTTACCGCACAGAACAGGGGCATACGGAAACGATCGTGCTCTTTTGCCACTTTGGGTTGGAAATGGTATTGCTTTCGCATTTATGCGGCATTTCTCCCATTCCGCTTTGGCATCATTTCGTGGCGTTGCCCACGTCGGTGACGACGCTCTATACCGAAGAGCGCAGGGAAGGCACGGCGGTATTCCGTTGTTGCGGCTTTGGGGACGTCAGCCATTTGTATGCAGGCGGTGAAGAGCCGTCTTCGTCGGCAAGATTTTGCGAAATCTTCCATTCCGACGATCGACACGATTGATTAAAACAGCAAAAAACAGATAGGCAGGTATGCGTTTAATGAAAAAACACGTGCAAGTAGCGGCGGCGCTCATCTTTCAGGACGGAAAGCTGCTGGCAACCAAGCGCGGGGATAGCCCGTATCCCTACGTCGCGCACAAATACGAGTTCGCTGGCGGTAAAATCGAACAGGGCGAACGGGGCGAAGACGCTGTAAAAAGAGAGTTGAAGGAAGAACTCGATATGGACGTTTGTGTAGGCAATTTGTATGCAAGCGATACGTATGAGTATCCCGATTTTATCATCACCCTTTGGCTGTACGAGTGCGAAATGCGCTCGGCGTTTGTCTTGAAGGAACACGAGAGCTACCGTTGGTTCGCGCCGTCTGAGCTGAATGCGGACGAATGGGCGCCTGCGGACGCGGAAATTGTCAATTCCATCAAACGGGTCTTTGGAGAATAAAGTATGCAAAACATTATCTTGATCGGTATGCCTGGCTGCGGCAAAACCACGGTGGGCACGTATTTATCCGAATATATCGGCTACGGCTATATTGATAGCGATAGCGTAATTGTCGCGCGCGAAGGTATGCGCCTGCCCGAGATTATCGAAAAGAAGGGCAGGGAAGCCTTTTTGGATATTGAAGCGAAGGTCAATTCCGAGCTTTGCGCGTCCCGTTGTGTAATTGCGACGGGGGGGAGCGTTATCTACCGCGAAAAGGCGGTGGAAGCGCTCAAAAAGATCGGTAAGGTTGTCTATATGCAGCTCTCTTATGAAGAGATTGACCGCCGCTTGGGGGACTTAAAGGCGCGCGGCGTTGCCCTGAAAGACGGCTTTACCTTAAAGGATTTGTACGACGAAAGAACGCCGCTCTATGAAAAATATGCGGACGTTATCGTATGCTTAGACGGGCTGACGGTGGAAGAAGCGGCGCAGCGCATCAAGGAGCTTGTCCTGTGAGGGTAGCAATTTACGGCGCGGGTGCGATGGGTACGGTGCTTGGCGCGTTTTTGACGGAAGGGGGCATGGCGGTCGATTTAATCAGCCGCAACCGCGCGCACGTGGAAGGAATGAAGAGCCACGGCGCAACGGTGCGTTGCGAAGCGGACGGGGTGGTGAAAAACGTAAAGGTTTCCGCCCTGTTGCCTGATGAAATGCAGGGGAAATACGACGTAATTTTCCTGATGACCAAGCAGAGCAAGAACGTCGAAGTGCTCACTTTTTTGCAGGAATATTTGACGGAAGACGGGATTGTTTGCACGACGCAAAACGGCTTGCCCGAGCGTTCGGTGGCGCAGGTTTTGGGCGCGGATAGAGCGTACGGCGCGGTGATGTCCTTCGGCGCAACCTTTATCGGCGGCGGTGAAATGGCGCTCACGTCTTCGCTCTCTGCAATGTCCGTCCTTTGCGGCGGCTATCAAAACGACAATTCCAAAACCCCGCTTTTGTACTCGATTTTGCAAAAGGCAGGGGAAGCGATCGGCAATCCTGCGTTTGTGCAAACGACGGAAAACTTAGCAGGGGCGCGCTGGGCAAAGCTTGCCATCAATGCGGCGCTTTCCACCCTTTCGACGATCACGGGGCAAACCTTCGGGCAGGTGGCAAAGGGAAGAAAGACCAAAAGGCTTGCCATAAGGATCATACAGGAAACGGTGACGGTGGCAAAGGCAAGCGGCGTAGCCTTGGAAAAATTGCAGGGTCACGACCTCGAAAAGTTTTTCGGGGGAAGCGGTTGGTTGAAGACATGGGTGGCGCATTTGCTCTTTCCTTACGCGATGAGAAGGCATAAACGGCTGAAATCAGGGATGCTCACCGATATCGAAAAGGGTAAAAAATGCGACGTTGATTTTGTCTGCGGCGCGGTGGTTGCAGCAGGGAAGGAAGTCGGGGTGGAAACGCCGACGTCGGCTCTTGCGGTGGAAATCGTGCACGGAATTGAAAACGGATTGTATGAAATTACGCCCAAAAACGTCGATTTTATGCTATAAAATGGCGCAAAAAACACGAAAAAAACCGTAAATTTATGCTAAAATTTGCGTAAATTTCGGGCAAAAAATAGAACAAAATTAGGAGTGAAATATATGAACTACGAAAAGATCGCGGAGATTTTAATTCCCGATGCGGATATAAAGCCGCTCGAATACTACGAAGAGCTTTATCCTGAGCGTGCGCTGGAAAAGGGCGCGGAAGTCACCCGTCTTGCCCCCAGCCCCACGGGCTTTATGCACATCGGCAACCTGTACGTTGCCTTGGCAAACGAGCGCATCGCCCACCAAAGCGGCGGCGTTTTCTACCTGCGTATTGAAGATACGGATGAAAAAAGAAAGGTGGAAGGCGCGGTGGAAGTTATCCAGTCTTCGCTGAAATATTTTGGCGTGGAATTTGACGAAGGCGCGGACATGGGTGGCAATTATGGACCTTATTATCAACGTCAGCGCGCGGAAGTCTATCATGCGTTTGCAAAGGATTTGATCAAGCGCGGCTTGGCGTACCCTTGCTTTTGCACCGAAGAAGATTTGGAAGGCATCCGCAACTATCAAACGGAAAACAAGCTTCTGCCCGGCTACTACGGGGAGTTTGCAAAATGCCGTGATTTGACGGAAGAAGAGATCATCGCAAACGTCAAGGCGGGCAAGCCGTACGTTATCCGCTTGCGCTCGCAGGGGGACGTGGAGAAAAAGCACACCTTCCGCGACGCGGTGAAGGGGGAGATCACCGTCACTGAAAACAACCAAGACGTCGTAATCTTGAAATCGGACGGAATTCCTACTTACCATTTTGCGCACGCAATCGACGATCACTTTATGCGTACCACGCTCGTGATTCGTGGGGAAGAATGGCTGTCTTCCTTGCCCATCCATATCGAGCTTTTCAACGTTCTTGGGTTCAAGCTTCCGCGCTACGGACACAACTGCTCCATTCAAAAGATTGACGGGGACGTGCGCCGCAAGCTTTCCAAGCGTAAAGACCCCGAGGCTTCGCTCACCTTCTATCGCGAGCAGGGGTATCACAAAATGGCGGTGAAGACGTACATGCTCACCCTTTTGAACTCCAACTTTGAAGAATGGCTGCTCAAAAATCCCGAAACGCCGCTTGACGAGTTCAAGTACTCCATCGGCAAAATGGGCAAGAGCGGCGCGCTGTTCGATATCGTGAAGCTCAACGACATTGCCAAGACGTATATGGCAACCCTTTCTGCGGAAGAGACCTTCGATTTCTTGCGCGAATGGGCAAACGAATACGGCACGGACGAGCAAAAGGGCTACTTTGTGGATAGAGAGCGTATGCTCAACATCCTTACGCTGTATATGGGGATCGGCGGCAAGAAGCGTAGAAAGGACTTTGTTTGCGCGAAGCAGGCGCTCGAACTTATCGCTTGGTTCTTTGAAGGTAGTTTCAAGCCTGAATACACCTATAAGCTGGATAGCGTGACGGTGAAGAAGATTCTCGAAGACTTTGCGGCGGCGTACGATCACGCGGACGACAACCAAGGCTGGTTTGGCAAGGTGAAGGGGGTTGCGGAGCAAAACGGCTTTGCAACGGATATGAAGGCGTATAAGGCGAATCCCGAAGCCTTCCCCGGTAGCGTTGCGGACGTGGCGGAAGTGCTTCGCGTAGCGACGACGGGGCTGACGAATACCCCCGACCTTTGGACGATCATGCAAATTTTGGGCGAAGAGCAAACTCGCGCAAGATGGAATGCGGCAATTTCTGCATTGTAATGACAACAATAAGCCGATTTTGGCAAAGGGGATAGTATGATTTGTAAAACGTTGGATCTTGGAAAAGAATACGGCTTGAAGGGGGGCAAATTGTCGTCTTTGTGTATCGATATGCCCTTCGATCAAAAAATGGACTGGAAGCGCCCTGCGGTGATTGTTGTTCCCGGCGGCGGGTACGGAATGTGCTCTAAGCGTGAAGCGGAAACGGTGGCGGCGGCGTTCTTGGCGCGAGGCTTCCAAACGTTCATCTTGACCTATACGACGGTGAACGACGGGGTTGCTTACCCGGAACAGCTTTTAGAGCTTGCGGCGGCGTTCGATTATGTGCGTAAAAATGCGGAAGAATACTCCGTCAACCCCGAAGAAGTGTTTGCGGTCGGCTTTTCCGCGGGCGGACATTTGGTGGCAAATATTTCCTGTGAGCATATGCGCATAGAAGAGCTGTATGGCAAGCCGCTCGATTGTAAGCCTACGGCGGTGGGGCTTTCCTATCCCGTGATTTACAACGTGGGGCATATCGGCTCGTATATCAATTTGACAGCAAACCTGCCCGAAGAAGAAAGGGAAGCGCTCATAAACCGCCTGTGCATGGATGAGCTGGTCACGCAAGATACGCCCCCTGCGTTTATTTGGTCGACCTTTGAAGATAGCGTTGTCACTTGTGAAAACGCCTTGCGCTACGCTACGGCTCTCAAAAAGGCAAACGTGCGCTTTGCGTTGCATATTTATCCGTTTGGCGAGCATGGACTTTCCACTTCGGATAGAGAAATTTCCTGTATGTATTCGGAAGAAGGAACGGCTTGCGCAAACGGCTGGGTGGACGAGTGCTGCAAGTTCTTCCGTATCTACGTTCAAGAACCGTACTAATTGTTTTTTACTTAACAGTTTTAACAAAACGGCGTCGCAGATTTGCGGCGCTTGTTTTTTTGCCTTTTTTTGCGGAAATTTTGATTTATATGTATATATAAATTGACTTTTTCGATTGAATGTGATACAATATAATCAAAATTATAATCGGGAGATGTTTTGCGTGTGTGCACACGCAAGAAAAAATACATAGAAAAGAGAGAATTATGAAGAACTTTAACGACATCAAAAGGAAGCTTGCAAGAAACGCTTTTCTTCGCAGTGGGATCCTAGGCGGATCGGCAGGAGTCGCGTCGGCGAGCATAGGCGCGCTGGTATGCGAGCTTCTCAAAGTGAAGGTTGAGCCTTGGATCTTTGTACTCGGGGGAATCGGCTTGGGGGCGGTTGTCTTTGGGACGCTGCTTTTGTGCCTGTATCCCTTTGAAAGAAAGCTCGCTCGAAAACTGGACGACGAGCTGGGGCGTGAAGAGCGTGTGCAGACGATGCTGGAATTTGCATCGGACGAAAAGGAAATGTCCGTTTTGCAACGGAAGGACACCGAAGCCCGACTTGCCGCGTTGCCTGCCACCTATACGCAGTTCAAGCGGATCTGGCAATGTATTGCGGCGGTTTGCTTGGCGGTGGCTACCTGCGCTTCGGCAGTGGTCGTTCCCATGCTTGGCAAGGGCTCGACGGGCGGCGGTGGCAACGGTGACGGCGGCGGTGATAGCTCCATTCAAACGGTGATTCCCTTTGAAGTGAGCACCGCACAGCTGGTAGCCCTTCGAGAACTGATCGAATACGTGCAGGATTCGGGAATGCAGGACGAACCGAAGACGGCGACGGTGGCGGCGCTGGAAGACTTGCTGGAAAAAATCGTAGACGTGGAAGCGCATTCGGAAATGCTCGTCCTTGTATCGGGAACGATCGTAGCGGTGGACGCGGCAACGGAAGCGAAGAATACTGGCTACGAGCTGGCAACGGCGTTTGAAAAAGCGGAAGCGGCTACTTTGCGGAAGCTTGCCAACGCGGTCGGCGCGACGGATATCGAGAGATTTACCGATCAGTACGTGAAGTTCTGGGAAGCCTTTAAGGAATACGGCGAACAGGGCGCGACGGCAAAGGATACGATTGAAACGTTCAGCACGAGATTGCAAATTGCGCTTGCGATGTCGCAGGTGGATGGCGCGGATGAGCTTGTACAAGCCTTGAAGGCGTTGAACGAAGCGGTGGTGAAGGAGCTCGATCCTAGCACCTTCGGCTACTACACGCAGGAGTCTTGGGCGAACCGTATGGAAACGGTGTTCGGGACTTGCCAAGGCCCGATTGCAAACGCGATGAACAAGCAGATCGTCAACAACGACGTGCGCGACTACACGATCGATAAGCTCTGCGAAATCTTCGGCTTGGACGATGCGAACGTACCCCCGCTCAGTCAGGACTATACGCCGACGACGGGCGGTGAAGACGATAAGGACGATTCGAACTTGAACGACGGCGGCTTGGGAACGGGTGACGTCAACTACGGCAGCAACGAGCTGATTTACGATCCTGAAACGGGCGAGCTTAAACCGTACGGGGAAGTGTTTGCCAAGTACTACGCGATCTACACCGACGCGGTACATCAAGGCAAGATTGACCCCAACTTAGAAAAGATATTGCAGGCGTACTTCGACATGCTTGCGACGAATAAAAAAGAATAAAAATACCAAGTGAGGTAATTTGATATGGAAATTATGGAAAAAGAAGAACAGGTAAAAGCATTTAGCGCATCTATCGCTACGGTAAAAGCAGAGCTTGCAAAAGACGTCGTAGGGCAAAAGGAGATCATTGACAGCGTGCTCATCGCAATCGTTGCAGGCGGGAACGTTTTGCTGGAAGGTGTTCCTGGGGTAGGTAAGACCCGTTTGGTGCGTTCGCTGGGTAGAACGCTCAGCCTTCCCTTCTCGCGTATTCAGTTCACGCCCGACCTTATGCCTTCGGACGTGACGGGTACGAACGTTGCGGAAAAGGACGAAAACGGCAAGCTTACGATGAGCTTCCGCAAAGGTCCTATCTTCGCAAACCTTGTGCTTGCGGACGAAATCAACCGTGCGACCCCGAAAACGCAGTCGGCAATGCTCGAAGTAATGCAGGAGCATAAGGTGACCGTTGCAGGTCAGGCGTACCGCTTGGAAGAACCCTTCTTCGTTTTGGCTACGCAAAACCCCATCGAGCAGGACGGTACGTATCCCTTGCCCGAAGCGCAGATGGACCGTTTCATGTTCAAGCTCATCATGGAATTCCCGAAGATGGACGAACTTAAAGACATCGTCAACATGACGCAGATCACGATGGACGAAACGGCAACCGCAGTGATCGACGGGCCTACCGTGCTCGAAATGCGTAAGCTTGCAAGCACCGTGCCTGTGATGGACGAAATCATGGAATACGCAATGCGTTTGGTTTCTGGTACGCATCCCGAGCTTGCTACTTCTCCCGCTTCGGCAAAGAAATACGTCAAGTACGGCGCGTCCCCCCGTGCGGCGCAGGCGCTCATTACGTGCGCTAAGGTACGCGCGCTTATGAACGGCAACTACAACGTTTCCTATGAAGATATCAACGCGCTGGCATATCCCGTTCTGCGTCACAGAATTAAGATTAATTACAGCGCAATCAACGACCATCTCACCGTGGACGACGTGATCGGTTTGCTGATCAAGGAAACTAAGTAAGGGACGAAAAGCGAAAGAATATGGCAAAAGAATTGGCAATCAACGAAGAGTTTTTACAACAGCTCGAACGGTTGCAAATGCTGGTCAAGAATAACGTAGCAGGGATGTTCGGGGGAAATCGACAAAGTAAGTCCTTCGGCTCGTCCTGTGAGTTCGCCGATTACCGCGATTATATCGCAGGCGACGACGTGACGAAAATTGACTGGAATGCGTTTGCAAGGTTTGACAAGCTGTACTTAAAGCTCTACCTTGACGAACGGCAGATGCATACGAGAATCTACATAGACGCCAGCCGCTCGATGGAATACGGCGACGGGAAAAAGGCGTTGCAGGCAATCCGCGTTGCGGCGGCAATCGCCTACCTTTCCGTATGCGAAATGGATAAGGTATCCATCTTTGCCGTCAAGGAAAATAAAATAGAAGACGTTGTTGTCGGGATGGTCGGCAAGGACGCCTATATGCACTCGATTTTGAAGCTCAATGAAATCGAGTTCTCGGGCGACTGCTGTATCTCGGAAGCGATCCTGCCTTCTTCGGTAGGGTACGGCGACGGGATGTCGGTGATCCTTTCCGACTTTTTGACGGACAACGATTTTGAAACGGTTATCGACCATTTGGCAGATAAAAAACGGCACGTCGTCTGTATGCAGATTCTCTCGAAGGAAGAGCTTCTGCCGCAGGTGCGCGGAAAGGTGCATTTCTTCGATTCGGAGAACGCCGACCGTTTTTATAGAAAGAATATTGATAAGGAGATCATCACCGCGTACAAAAAGGCGCTCGCTTGGGCAACCGACCGTATTCGCAACTACGTCGGCGCGCGCGGCGGGGATTACTTGCTTGTATCCGCGGAAGAATCGGTGACGAAAATATTCTTTGAGAACTTGGTGGAAATGGGGGTACTGAAATGAAATTTTTGTATCCTTTGGGGCTGCTCGGCTTAATCGGCGTTCCCATTCTCATCATCATCTATTTAATCAAGAATAAATACACGGAACAAACCGTTCCTTCTACGTGGCTTTGGGAGCTTTCCGAAAAGTTCTTGAAGAGAAAGAAGAAGGTCAATCCGATCGCGGGGCTGATTAGCTTGATTTTGCAGATCTTGGCGGTGACGGCTATTTCGTTTGCCATCGCGCAGCCTGTGATCGTTTTGCCCAACCAAGCGAAGGAAATTTGCTATATCGTGGACGCGTCCGCGAGCATGAATATGCAAAAGAACGGACAAACCCGTTTTCAGCGGGCGCAGGCGTACTTGGATAGCCAAGTTTCTTCGTCGGTGGACGGCAGTGTGTATTCCCTGTTGTACGTTTCTGAGAATACGGAGATCGTTTGCGAAAAGAGCAGGGACAAAAAAGAAGTAAAGGAATTGATCGCCGCGATGCAGCCCGGCTACGTCGATACCGAGTTTACGGACGCGGTGGCGTTGGCGCAATCCTACTTTACGTCCAACCCTGGCGTGAAGGTGTATTTGCTTACGGACGTCGATTATGCGACGTCGGAAAACGTAGAAGTGATCAATTTTGCGGACGGCGAACAAAACTACGGCGTATCCCCTTTGAACGTGGAGCTGGCAGGCACGAAGGTGCACGTTTCAGGTAGCGTTGCCGCGCATACGGGTTCGCGTTCTACCGTGTTGACGTTGGAGCTTTTGTTCGACGGCTCGGACGCAGTTGCGCAGTCGCATACCATGGAAGTGAGCGCCAGCGCACCTACGGAGTTTGCATGGGTGCAGGACGAAGTGCAGGAGTTTGCGTCCTTGCGCGTGCGTATTGCAAACCATACCGACGCGCTTGCTTCGGACGATGAAAGCGTCTTTTACAACGTTCAGCACGAAAACGCATACGATACCATCGTCGTCAGCGATCAGCCGTACTTGATTTCTTCGGCAATCGAAGCGGTGAGCGGCTCGAAGGTGAAGGTGGTTTCGACGGCTGAATACAAGGGCGAAACGGGCTATGCTCTGTACGTCTTTGACGGCTACACGCCGACGAGCTTGCCGAGCGACGGCGCGATTTGGTTTATCAACCTGCAAAGCAGTGTTTCGGGGACGGGATTTAGCTTCCAAGGGGAAGAAGAGCTCTCTGGCGGCGCGACCCTTTCGCTGTCTACGTCCACGTCTTCGCTTGCGCAACGCTTGACGAAGGGAATGGAAGGCAAAAATATCTATATTTCAAAGTATATTCGTTATGGCAGAAGCGGTCAATTTACCACCGTTTTGACGTATAAGAGCAATCCTGTCGTCTTTGTCGGGACGACGGCAAACGAGTGTCGCGAAGTGGTGTTTGCGTTCGATATTCACGCTTCGGATATGCCGCTTAGCTTGGATTTCATCGTTTTGGTGCGGAATTTGCTCGATTATTCCTATCCTTCGGCAATCGAAAAGGTGGCGTATTTTAGCGGCGAAACGCTGGAAGTCAACTTGCAGGCGAATATGCAATCGGTACGCGTGGATACCCCGAGCGGAAATCACGTATACCTTTCTACGTACGGCGTGATCGCGGAATATCCTTTCGACGAGATCGGTACGCATACGGTGACCGTTGGTTATAACGGTGGCGAACAAAGAGTTTATCACGTATACGCGGGTGTTCCCGATGGGGAAAGAAACCCGTATACTTCGGCAGAGTACGTCGGCTTGCAGGGCGAAGCAACCGACGGCGGTTTGGACGGAACGTACGATCCCTTGACGGTGATTTTCATCATCTTGGCGCTCGTGTTCTTGGCAGATTGGGGAGTGTATTGTTATGAAAAGTATCAACTTCGATAATCCCTATTTGTTGCTGATCGCGGTGCCCTTGCTCGTCTTGTTGCTCACTCCTTTCTTTATCGCCATTCGAAAGGAAAACTGCTCGAAGAAGGTAATTACGTCGCTAGTCTTGCATTTGCTCATCACCGTTTGCGTGGCATTCGGGGCGGCAGGTATGAATATCAAGACGGTTGCGACGGAAACGCAGGTGTACGTGCTTGCGGACGTTTCCCATTCGGCAAGCAAGAACTTGAAGCAGGTGGACGATTACGTTCGCGGCGTGGAAGACGCTTTGCCTATGAACTCGAAGCTGGGCGTGGTGGTGTTCGGTCGTGATTACGAGATGAAGACGCCGCTCGGAAAAAAGTTTAGCACGGTGAGCGGCTCGAAAGTGGACGATTCCGCAACCGATATTGCAGGCGTACTCAAATACGCAGGCGAGCTGTTCGATGAAAAGGCAATCAAGCGGATTGTCTTGATTACGGACGGCAAGCAAACGGACGGTCAAACGACGGAGAATATCATCTCCGCAGTGGAAGGCTTGCATTCCGCAGGGGTGCAGGTGGACGCTATCTATTTGGATAGCAATTTGAAGGAAACGCAAAAGGAAGCGCAAATCACGGGTGTGGACTACACGAAAAACACCTATTTGGGGCACGAAGCCACCGCATCGGTGCTGGTGCAGTCTTCCTTTGAAACGGACGCGCTCATCACGTTGAAAAAATCAACGAACGGCGCTGAATATCAGCAGGAAGCGATTCACGCGCAAAAGCTCTCGAAGGGCTTCAACGTCGTCGAGTTCAACTTGGCTACGGACGAAGAAGGCGTTTTCGATTATCGTATGGAGCTTTCCGTCGAAGGTGACGAAGTGGCGGATAATAACGTCTACGATTTCACCCAGACGGTGGAAGGCAGATTGCGTGTGGTTGCCATCACGTCTATCTTTGACGACGTAGTGGCGTTAGAAGACTACTACGCGGAAGGCAGCGATTTGGACGTGTACGTGCGCCGCCAGGAAGAAAAGTATGATTCGATGGGTCAGCTAGTGCCCATGACGGTCACGTACGAAGTAGCCATTCAGACGGAAGACGATAAGCGCTTAGTGCGTATCAAAACGAAGGATGCAAAGGACGGCGAAAAAGTCAAGAGCCTGTTTGCGGACGCAGACGTGACGGTGGAAGCAGGGGAAGTGATTATTCCCTACACCGTGGAAATGCTGTGTGTTTACGATGAAATCGTACTTTCGGACTTTGACGTTCGTACGATGGAAAACGATATCGTGTTCGTTCAAAACTTGGAAACGGCGGTATCTGTTTTCGGCAAGAGCTTGCTTGTAGCGGGCGACTTGCAGTTGCACGGACAAAACGAAGAAAAGGCGACGGACGGTGAAAACGGGGAAAATGATGAAGGGGCAGAAGAAGCGGACGACGCGCCGCTTGTTGCGCTTCAAAAGATGCTTCCCGTCAACTATCGTCCGGGCGAACAGGATCCCAAGCTTTACGGGATTGTCTTGGACGCGTCGCGCAGTATGGAAAAGCTGTGGCATTTCCAAATGGCAAAGCTGGCGGCAATTCAGCTTGTCAACCTGCTTGGCGAAGACGATTACGTGACGGTGGTTGCCTTCTCGGGCGACGTCACCTTTACGCAAATGCCCAAGCGCGTAGGCTCGAGCCGTGCGGAGATCGTCCAAAGCATTGAAGCGTTGGACGTTCGCCAAGGTACTTACCTTGGTGCGGCGCTTAAAAAGACGTTGGAGTTTATGCAGGATAGCTCCTTCTATGAACAGCAAGTGATGCTCATCACCGACGGTATGTCGCATACCGCAGAAGCGGACGATCCCGAAACGGTCGTTCGGGATATGCGTGCGTCGAGTATTGTGATGTCCGTTATCAATACGGGTAGCGGCGAAGGGGAAGCCAAGCTGAAAAACTTGGCAACGCTTGGCGGCGGCTCCTATTACTATGCGGAAACGGAAGAAGATCTTTCGAGCTTGGTGCTTGAAGAGATCGCGGAAGAAGTCAACGATACGGTGATTGAAAAGGATACGCAGGTACATATCAAGCGTTATACGGACGACGTGTTGGATGGGCTTGTATCCCTGCCCAACGTAAAAGGCTTCTTGACGACGACGCAAAAAGCAAGCGCAACCCCCGTCTTGACGGTAAAATACCAAAAGGAATCGGGCGGTTGGGTAGAAACGCCGTTGTATACCTACTGGGATTACGGCGAAGGAAAGGTTGCGGCGTTTACGAGTAAGCTTTCAGGCGCTTGGACGCAGGAATGGAAGGGTGCAGAAGGGGAAGCCTTTATGGGCAACGTCTTGAAAGAGAATACCCCCGAAGAAAAGAACGATCAGCCTTTCCGAGTAAAGCTCACGCAATCGGAAGCAAAAACCTTGGTGGAAGTATCTTCCTATCAGTTGAGCCCTGCCACCGAAGTGGTTGCAACGCTGACCTTGCCAAGCGGCGAGAAGCTGGAAGCGCAAAACCTGATCTTCGATAAGAGCCGCTTCTATCATGAGTTCAAAACGGACGCTTTAGGTAAATATACATTAGATATCGCGTACACGCGCAACGGCGTCACTTATGAGTCGACAACGGTATTCCACCTTTGCTATAACGCGGAATACGACGAGTTTACGGCTTACGATCCTTCCCTTCTTCATAAGATTATTCGACATCGCGGCAACGTAAGCGAAGACGGCTCGCTTGATTTGTCGAACGATAAGGAAGACGTGGAAATGCACGCGCAGTATTTGGTTGCGCCTTTGATGATCGCGGCGGTGGTTATGTTCATCGTGGACGTTATCGTAAGAAAACTTCGCTGGGTGGACATTGTCGGCTTATTCAAAAAATCAAAAGCAGGGGGTAAGAGAGCATGATGAAACGAATTTTAGCTTGTCTTTTGAGCCTTTTGACGGTATTTACCTTGGTTGCTTGCGATTTGCAGTATACGGATAAAAACGCGCAGACGTCGGGCGGCTTTACGTCCGACGGCGGTGATAGCGCGGGTGGCGCGGACGACGGCTCTACGTCGGGCGATCCTACCCAGGAAGCCCAAGTGGAATACGTTGTGCGGCTCACCAACGCAGGCGCTCCCTACGTCGATACGGATGGGGTAAAGGCGCAATGGACGAACGGCTTTGATTATTTCCAAGCGGATTTTGTCAACGGCGTTGCAAAGACGAAGGGGCTGGACGGAGATTACACCGTTTCACTCATCGGGCTGAACGATAAATACGCATACAACCCGAACGGCAATAGAACTTCGTCGCTCACGCCTGAAATTGAAATCCCTGTATACCGTATTATGACCGCTCGCGGCGGCAGTGGCGAAGACGCGTATGATTGCCTTAAATGCCGCTACGTGGATACCGTGTATCGCACGGAAGTCCTTTCCAAGGATCAAGTGGTTTTCTACGAGTTTGAACCGACGGAAAACGGCGAATACGTAATCGAATCTTGGGTGGACGCGTCGGAAGGGAAAATTAACCCGAAACTGGACGTTTATTATGGCAGTGCCGTATATAAAAATTACGGCTACACCTTGGACGAAGGTGGGTATTCCAAGGGTTATACCAGAAACTTTAAGCATACAATCAACGTGGACGATAGCAATATCGGCGGCGTATGGACGTTTGCAGTTCACGCCGAAGCGAAGAACGACGAATATCCCGCCAACGTGGAATTCATGTTGAAGCGCGCCGATTCGTATACAGCCGACCGCACGCAATCGGAATGGAAACTCCCTGCCGATCTGTACGGCTTGATGGGCGCGTATATGCTGGAATTGCAGGCAATGGACGAACAAACCTTCTTGCAAAAGACGATAGACATCGTTTATAACAACATTTCCACGGCGCTTGCACCGTCGGAAATTATGAAGGAGCTTGCGGAAGAATACGTTGTTTTACAACAACTGACGCTTGAAGACTATTCAAGCCCCGACGCGATTCAAAACGCACTGGAATACAAGATTGAAGACTGTGATTTGACCTACGACGATAAGGGTAAGCCTGTCCGCGAAATCGACTGCTATATCCGTACTTATTTGGTCGCGAAGGTACGGGCATACTTTGACAGTCTGCAAAACAGCGGAACGCTTGTCGGCGCGGAGCAGTATTATACGCCCGAAGGTAGCAACACTTCGATTTTGGCTTTCCGTGGGGAAAATTATCGCCTTTCGCCGAATACGGGCGTGTACCATCTCTATGATGAAACGAAGTACGCAAGCGATCCCTACGGCTTTGGTGCGGGCTTTGGGCCTGTACTCTACGGCAAGATCACTTCGCCTATTCGCTTTATCGGTGACGGCGGCGAAGCCTTGACGGTAATCGAGTACCACGGCAACAAGGCGTTGACCGTTTCCAACGGTACGGAAAACTATAAGCTCTTCATTGAAGGATTCTATAACATCAATGTGCAGGCAAATCAGCCGATTGATTCAAGCGGTCAGCTGCAGGGTATGCCCGTGGGCTTCCCCGATCTCTATAAGCAGGCACTTGGCTATGCGGATTTCGTCAATGGCGACGGACTTGTTCCCGTCACGCCAGAGCTTAAAGAGTTTTTCCAAAAATTCAGCGTCAGCCAACGCTTGTTCAACGACGGCAACGGCTTTGCGGAAGTGTACGCAAGCCCTTCGGTGGACGCGCTGGAAGAAGATCAGTGGCTGTTTGCTTGTTGCTACTATCAGGATTAAAGGATAAAAACAAATCTCAATAAAAGGAGAGTATTATGAAGAGAATTACCAAATTAGCGATCGCTTTGATCGCGGCGGCGGTGGCTCTCGTTGCGGCTGGGTGCGGTGAGAAGATAGGGCACGAACACAGCTGGGGCGCAGAGTGGAAATTCAATGCCACCGAGCACTGGCACGCTTGCGGCGGCTGTGATGAAAAGGAAGCGGCAGGCGCGCATACGGGCGGAACGGCGACCTGTACGGCAAAGGCTGTTTGTGACGTTTGCGGTATAGCGTACGGTGAAGAGCCTGAACATTCCTATGAGTGGAAGTCGGACGAAGATAAGCACTGGCAGGAATGCTCCGTTTGCGGTGACGTGAAAGCGGACAGCGAAGGGGAGCATACGGGTGGTAGCGCTACCTGTACGACGCAGGCAACCTGCGAAACGTGTAATCAGGCATACGGCGCGCTTTCGACCGAACACGATTACAGCGAGCTTCGCTCGGACGAAACGGAACACTGGTACGTGTGCGCGGATTGCGGCACGCCGAGCGTTCCCAGCTTCCAAGCGCATAACTATACGCAGGCGAACAAAGACGATGCGCAGCATTGGCTGGAATGCGTATGCGGCGCAAAGGGCGCGGCAACGGTAGAGAGCCACAGCTATACAATCGACAATGGAGATAGCAATCACCACTGGAAGGAATGCGAGTGCGGCGCGATCGGTGAAAAGGAAGAGCACGATATCAACGCGCTCGGTATGTGTGAAATCTGCTGGAAGGACGTGGAAGACACGTACGATATGATCGATTTTGTCGATATGTTCACGGATGCGAAATCCTTGGTGAAGGCAGGCGCAACGTCCTATACGAGCGGCACGGAAGGAAATTGGAATGAACCTGAAACGAACGCTTATGAATATAGAAACGGCTATTTCTTCGTCGATAATCAGTATGATAAATCGAACGTCTACTATATGCTCAAATCGAACGGCGAGCCCTATTCTGTGCGCGTGGAAAAAAACGGCGAAGCAAGAATGAATAACTATGCGTATAGCGCAAAGAACGTAAAAGGCTTCCAGTTTAATTCGATCATTTTGGATAGCGTTGTCGATTTCTATGGCGCGGAAGACTTGATTGCCATCCTGCAAGAAGAAGGGGACATCAATGCGAACGGCGATTATACCGAAAGATTTAGAGTAATAGATGAAAAGATTGTTTGTACGTTCAGCTTTGGCTATTACGATAAGGCGGACGGTTATTTCTTCCGTTTGAACGTCGAGTTTATCCTTGGCGAAGGCGATTTCTTGGAAAGTGCAACGGTGTATAGCTACAAGTACACGAGCTCGCAGTTTGAAGAAAATGCGGACGGCAAGGCTGTGCCTACCGTGGCAACTGCGTTCTATAATTATAGAATTACGTTGACGCAATTCACGGAATGCGAAAACGAAAACGTGGAAAACCCGTACGATCCTGCAAAGGTTTTGATTTCTTCCTTCGACCTTATGATGGAGGGTTCGAACGATTTGCTTGTCGCTGTTCCCGACTATATCACGCTGGAAGCGGATAGCGGTCAAAATCTTTATTACTTGCAAAACATTACGCCTGCAACGGCGATCCCTGAACTCAATCCTGCGCTCTTCTATATCAACGATAGTAAAGAGCCTGCCGATTTCTTCGACGCGCGCTTGATGACGACGTATATTTCCGATGCAAATGCACTCAGCGTAAACGCGCAGTATCAAATCGGTGAATTTAAGCTCACGTTTAAGATGGGTGACGTTCAAAAGGATATCACCTTTAACGTTATTCCCAAAACGCCTACGTCCTTGAAACCTAGCGTTTGGAGCGGCGAAGTGTATGAAACGAAGACGCTTGTGGAAACTTACGAAGACATGAATGTACAGTTCAATGCGGAAGCAAACGTGTCCTACGCGGATAACTCTTTCACGGCGGAAATCACCAGCGCGAATGCGGCGGACGCAACGCTTGTTAGAGATGATAAGACGGGTGATTACGTCTTCAACGGTAAGGTTGGCGTTTATACCATCGAGCTGACGTCGACGAGAAAGAGCTCGGTAAAAACGCAACTTACCATACAAGTTTCGAAGTTGCCCGATCTGTCGAACGTTCTTTCGGGTGAATACGAATACACGATGAAGTTTTCAGAGAGCGTGCGTGTACTCTATAAGGTAACCTTCACGCCTGACGAAGGCTCTGGCAACCTTACGGGTACGGTGGACGTGTACTGGCGCAACCAAGGCTCGGTTATCTATGCGTATGCTTACAGCCCTGCAAACGGTTTGGTGCTCACTCGCACGGGCGGCGTTGCAACCTTGACGCAAACGCTTGTGATGGATAAGGCTACCTTCAAGCTCTACGTCGAAAGAGACGGTACGCGCTACGCGCTTACCAAGGTCGGCGGCGAAATCATCGAAGAAGAAAAGGATGCAAATGCCGATCATCCTTTGTATGAACAAATGAAGCTACTTAGCGGCGTTCATAAGCAAGGCGTGACGCTTAGCGATGGTGATTATTATGGAAATGTGGAAGTGACCTTCACGCCCACGTCGGCAACGAATGATACGCTTACGGGTACGGTCAAGTTCCTTGATCCACAGTCGGAGTTTGAAGTGGAAGGTACGTATACCTTTACTACGAGTGGCGGCTTGCAGCTTGACTTTGGTGAAAAAGAACTCGTGGACGACAATACAAGCTATGAGATTCTTGTGAGCGGTAGCAGCATTGTTGTGAAAAAGAAAAACAACGTGACTGGAAACGTCACTACGTTTACCTGCACCCAAGAAAATATGAATCCCGACGGGTACGTTGTCGCGTAAAAGCTTTGTAAAATGGTTGTTCGATACATACACGGTATGGGTAAATAGCTAAATAGAACCCCCGACGGAATACCCGTCGGGGGTTGGTTTGCACGAAAAAGCGCACGAAAAAAGCCGCACTGCAATAGTGCGGCTTTTGCTATTAAACGTTAGTTTTCTTTCTTTTTGAGAAGGAACAGTGCGCCGATGCAAAGGATCGAGCTTGCAAAGATGCCGTTCACCGACGACGAACAACCTTCGTCGCTTTCAGAAGCGTTGATATCGGGCGTAGAATTGCTCGTAGAATCGCCGATAGGCGTGGAGTCGGTAGGAGTGTCGGGTGTGTCGGGAACGACAGGTGTATCGGGCACGTCGGGCACGTCAGGTGTATCAGGTACGTCAGGCGTTTCCGCGCCGATAAAAGAAATCGTGTTGATCATCACACGCGTTCCGCCGCTTACAGTTGCAACCGAAATCGTTTTCGTGCTAGTGGTGTCTACGGTAATCGTATCGTATTCCCCGTCGTTGGATGAGCCGCTAATGGTGTACGTTTGAGAGTTGATGGTCACCTTGCTTGTTTTGTTTTTATATCCTGCAATTTCAAAGGTGACAGAAACCACGTCGGAAGGAACGGTGAAGGTAAACGATCCCGTATTGCTGCTTGAGCCAAGCTTTAAACAGGAATTGCCTTTTTCGTCAAATGCACCGACGTAGAACTTTTTGCCGTTGGTAAGGCTTAAAGAATAGCCGTTGTTTGTGTAGGTCTTCGAAGTAGTTTCGTTGCCGTCGAAATGTGCCGAGCCGTTTGCGCCGAAGTCAAAGGTTGCAAGCACGTCGTCAAGGGTGACGTCGCCGCCCGAGGGGGGAGTGACAGGCGTATCGGGTGTATCAGGAGTATCAGGGGTGTCGGGCGTCGAGCCGCCGTTGATGCTCGTGATCCAAGCATTTTTCAGTTGCGCACCGTTGTGATTCCCGATAACCGAATATACGGTGATGGTATCGCCAACCTTGGGCTTTGTTGTCATTGCGTCATAGCGGGTCTTGCCGTCCGCGCTATACAAACCGTAGATGTAAATCTGATTGCCGTTATCATCTTGGATATGCATGTTTCCGTATTCCGTGTTGGAAATATCGGCAACCTTACCAGTTAAGTAATACTTTCCTGCGGTGGTCGTATCGTGCGTCATTGCTCCGCCGATTGCAAGCGCGTCCGCAATTGAAAGTGTCGAGCCTGCCGCAGGCAGTTCGGGAACGTCAGGAGTGTCGGGCGTGTCGGGCAGGTCGGGATCTACCGCCGGGGGGATAACCGAGCCGCCGTTCGCAATTCCCGAAGGGGTATTGAAGCCCGTAGGTATCGATTCGCCGAACAGGAGCCAAGCGAATTCGGGATAGTCTACGAACACGTTTCTCGTGCCCGTAATCGACTGCACCGCGTCGTTTCTACCCATTTCCCAAGTATCCACAGGGTCTTCCTGCATCCATTTGAGAAGGACGTCCTTGCTTTCCATAACGCCGTTAGAGCCCCACATATAGCTGGTGTTGCCCCAGCGGGTATAGCCATATAATACGATACGCGCACAGTCGCCACGCAGGTCAAATTTGCCACCGCTTTCGCTGTTGGGATGATAGAAAGAGCTGCTTTCGCCGTATGCCTTATTCCCGCGCGAGGAGTTTTCGCTTATGGAGGTAGGGCGTAGAGTCATCAAATCTGCTGAATCTTGGGCTTTGCTTTGATTGATGCATTTACTTCTAGGCCAAGCATGCTCCCTATTCCATGTGTTTCCAGAGTCCCAAGATGGACCTATTAAATCTCCTGAATAGAAAGAAGAAATTTTTCCGCCACCATTTGTACAATCGGTGTATTGATACTGATAACGAGTTTCATCATAGGACGTTATATGAGAATGCTTGCTCGTCATAAACGTTTTCAGCGCGGAGTACAGCGCGCTCGAGCTGGCATTCGACTGCGTAGTACCACCGCTCTTTTGCGAGAAGACTTCATAGGTGTTGCTACCTGTATAGAAGTCAACGGCTTTGGGAGAAAGGAAGCCGCATTCTTCGCCGCGTGCGCCCCAGTTGTAGACATAGTTTCCCGAAGTGGTATACTGAACGTCCGAAGCTTTGCTATAGCCTGTGGGAGTAGTGGTGAAAAAGCTTGCCGCGTCTGCGACGATAGCAGGCTGTGCCGAGTAGCGCACCGTCGTGAGTGCAGGAATACAGGCAAAGGCGAGAGTCGCCAAAGCCGTTGTTAAAATTTTAGTAAAACGTTTCATATGCTCATTATAGCACATGTTTTTGTAGATTGCAACTATTCTTATAGAATAGAAAACGATTTTTCCCGTGATGGAAACATCGAAAAAACGTTCAAATAGGCGGCAAAAACTCTTTTTTGGCATATACCGCGCCGTTTCATCATAGAATAAGACAAACGGAGGTAGCCATGGAAAATTATTGTGTATACGAAGATATGTTGCGCCGCACGGGCGGGGATATTTACTTGGGGGTGGTAGGTCCTGTTCGGACGGGAAAATCCACCTTTATTCGCCGCTTTATGGAAACACTCGTTCTTCCCTTTGCGGACGAGAACGCAAAAGCCGAGATGGCGGATGAGTTGCCGCAGGCTTCGTCGGGAAAGACGATTATGACCACCGAGCCGAAGTTCGTGCCTGCAAAAGCCGCCGAAATCGTCACGCCCAAGGGCATGAAGGCAAGCGTTCGCTTGGTCGATTGCGTGGGATACGTTGTGGATGGTGCGGTCGGGTTTGAAGAAGACGGTCAGCCGCGCCTTGTCAAAACGTCTTGGTCGGATGCTCCCATCCCCCTTGCGGAAGCGGCGACGATCGGCACGGAAAAGGTGATTCGCGAACACTCTACGGTCGGGGTGCTTGTGACGACGGACGGAAGCTTTACGCCGATTGAGCGTGCGGAATACGAAAAGGCGGAAGCGCGCGCGGCGGCGGAGCTGAAAGCGCTTGGAAAACCGTTCGTGATCCTATTAAATTGTGTAGACGCGAGCGCGTGCGAGCGCCTGCGCGCGAGCATGGAAGAAAAATACGGCGTACCCGTGGTCGCGCTCAACGTCGAAAGAATGGGGGAAGAAGGCGCGACGGCGGTGCTGCAAGCCGCGCTTTTGGAATTCCCCGTTCGACGGCTGGATATCGAGTTCCCTGCGTGGTTGCAGGCGCTCCCCGAAGACAATCCGTTTGTGGATGGTGCGATGTCGGCTTTGCGAAGCGTTGCGCCGAACATAAAAAAGATGAAGGATTGCGCGTTGCTTTGTTCGCTCTTTGGGGAAGAAAGCGATTACGTCAATCCCATCAGCGTGGATATGGACGCAGGTATAGGCGTGGCGACGGTGCGGATCGGCGCGGCGGACGGATTGTTTTTCCGTGCGCTGTCGCATGAGTGCGGCGTGGATATTGCGGACGATTGCGCGTTGATGATGCGCTTAAAAGCGCTTGCGGAAGACGGAAGAAAGTACGATAAAATTCGTTCTGCGTTCGAAGAAGCGGAAGCGACGGGATACGGCATCGTAGCACCGCAAATGGAAGATCTTACGCTTGATAAGCCCGAGCTTGTAAAGCGCGGAAGCAACTATGGCGTTCGCTTTGCGGCAGGCGGCGCAAGCTATCATATTTTGAAGATCGACGTTGGCGGCAAGGTAGAGCCGATCGTTGGGGATAAAGCGCAGGGGGAAAGCTTTTGCTCATCGCTTGCGGAGGATTATGCCACCGAGCCTGAAAAGGTATGGGAAACAAACGTATTCGGCAACAGTGTAAGGCAGCTTTTAGAGAGTGAGCTCAGCGGCAAAAACAAGGGTGTGCCCGAAGAGCTGAAAGGCAAGCTGCGTCGAACGCTTGGAAAAATCGTCAACGAAGGGAAGGGGAGCTTTTTGTGCATACTTTTATAAAAGGCGGGCATACTGACCGAAAAGGAAGGTGGCGAGTATGGCAAAAAAGAATAAGGTACGCAAACTGACGGAAGAAGAATATGCAAAATATCTTGCCGATTTAACGAAGAAAAACGACGAATAATTTGTTAATGGGCGGAACAAAAGGGAAGGCGCGGCTAATCATTTTTTGGTCGTGCCTTTTTCGTTTTGTAGCCTTGGGGCAGGTATGGATTGAAGTAAAAAGGGGAATAAATACCCCGAAGCAGGTATGGATTGAAGGATTTTTTCAAAAAAATGCCAATTTTTTTGCTTTTCAGGCAAGTTTTTTTTCGTCAAACCCTTGACGGGTAAAAAATCTTGTGCTATAATAAACTAAAGTTTATTCCGCTCATTTTATACATGGTACGCGGAAAAGATGGAAAAAATGTTAAAAAAGGACGAGGTGTGTTATGACTGAAAACAACAAGGGTATGCAACCCGCATCGAGTGAAGACGAATTGATTCTTGTGCTTGATGGCATTTACAGCGAAATTGCAAAGGATATTGATTCCGCAAAATCTTCCATTGTAAGCGAAGTAAAGTATTCGTCGGTGCAATCGCAATCGGTGGAGAAGAGCCTTTCCGCGAAGCTTGCAGAACAGCTTGCGGCAATCAAGGCGCTTTCGAACGAGCTCAAGTATAGCCTTCAACAAAATCAGGCAGTACATACCGATATTTCCGAAACGATTAAAGAAGAAGTTTCTTCGAAGCTTGACGCGGTAGCAGGTAGCTCCGCGCTCTTGGAAGAAATCGACAAGGCAATCCATGAACTGGAAGAAAAGATTGCGCAAATCGACGGCGACGCGATTGCGGATAAGGTAGTGGCTGCGTTGCCCGCACAGGAAGAAGTTGATTACGATAAGATCGGCGAAACGGTTGCGGAAAAGGCAGAAGCAGTTGCGGCTGAACACAGCAAGCAAGTGCTTGACGCGGTTGCGGCAATTCCCGTTGCAGAAAACGTAGACTATGCGCGCATCGTTTACGAAACGGCTGAAAAGGTAATCGAAAGCCTTCCCCCCGTTGAAAAGATCGACTATGAAAAGCTTTCCGATATGGTAGCGGCGAAGGTATCCGCTCCTGCAATCGACTACGACCTTCTTGCGGAAAAGGTTGCGGAAAAGATGGCAGGCAAGGAAGAAACGAGCGAAGTATTCATCGACGCAGACGGCGTACAGGATATCGCGGACAGCGTAGCAAGCAAGCTTGCAGATACCTTGAAGGTGGACGCAGCCATCGACTACGACAGAGTATGTCAAGCGGCGCAAGCGGCGCAAATCGTTCCCGATCCCGTCGATTACGACAGAATCGTAGACGTATTGCTTGAAAGACTCAGCGTGGAAACCTTCACGTTTGAAGAAGTGACGGAAGAAGCTCCCGTGGAAGAAGCGGTGGAAGAACCTGTTGCGGAAGAAGTGGCTGAACCCGTTGTGGAAGAAGTCGTAGAAGAAGTTGTAGAAGAAGTGGTGGAAGCTCCCGTGGAAGAACCTGCGGTGGTAGAAACGGCGGTTGCGGAAGCGGTTCAAGAAGAACCTGCAGCACCTGCTCCCGTTATCGGCTTGGTGGAAGCGGACAGCGGCATGGTGATTCGTTTGAAGAAGAGCTTCGTTGCAAAGCTTAAACAGAGCGAAGACGACATCAAGGGCTATTACAGCGTATTGAAGAACGCGCTTACCGAATACAAGAAGATTAACTCCAACATTAGCTGGCACGGCGATAGATTCAACTTCGGTCGCGACACGGTTGCGAGAATCACAATCATCGGTAAGACGCTCGGCTTGTATCTTGCGCTTGATCCCGCAGATCCCGAATTCAAGCAAACCGTATACCGTCAGAAGGACGTAAGCAAGCAAAAGGCATACGAAGGCACGCCGTTCATGGTTAAGATTAAGAGTGACGGCGGCTTGAAGAAGGCGCTTCGTTTGGTTGTAGCGCTTGCTGAAAAGCTCGGTACGGATAAGGAAGAAGCTTTCGAAGCGGTTGACTACGTTGCAATGTATCCCATGGCAACGGACGAAGAAATGCTGGAAGAAGGCTTGATTAAAGCAACGAAAGAAAAGAAGGTTGCTCTCGATTTCTAATCGACAATTGAAAATTACTGAAAAGGTGGAGAGCTGATAAGAAATTTTCGGCTCTCTATTTTATCGGTAGCCGTTTCCGTTGCGTTTGGAGCGGCTAAGACATCCTTTCCATCGTCCTACATAACGTAAATTGTAAGGAGAAAAATATAGTGAAGAAAACGACAGGAGCGGGCAATAGAGCTCGCTCGCCGATGGGCACGTCCTTTGAGATGCCCACGGAAAGAACAACAAAAACAACGACGAGAAGAGCTTCGGCGCAGGGCAAGAGCGTTAGAAACGCTAGCGGCGCTAAGGGCGCGACAAATAAAACGGTGCAAGCTTCCGTTAGACAAAAGACAGTCAAACCGCCCCGCGCATCGAAGAAGAACGAGCCTAACGCTGTTTCTAACGTACCTAAAAAGACGGCGCAAACAAAAACGGTGAAATCTACGCGGACAAGCACGGCGGTCAGCCGTACGTCCAAAAAAACGGCGTTGAAGGCGGATTTTATCCAAGAAACGCCTGCGGCTACGATTACTCCCGTCAAGGTGAAAAGATCCAAGCAAAAGCCCGTTAAGGTGCTCTTTTTGGGCGGCGTTGGCGAAATCGGCAAGAATATGACCGCCATCGAGTATGGCAACGATATCATCATCATTGACGCAGGTATGACCTTCCCGAATATGGAAGAAATGCCAGGCATTGATTCGGTTGTGCCCGATATTACCTACTTGGCGCAAAACAAAGAAAAGGTGCGCGGCGTATTCATCACGCACGGGCACGAAGACCATATCGGCGGACTGTCCTATTTGATGAAGGAATTGCAAGAAGGCACACCCGTGTACGGAACGAAGCTCACTTTGATGCTTGCGGAAAACAAGTTGCAGGAAAATCGCGTTAGCGGCGTTGTGCAACGAGTAGTCAAGGCTGGGGATAGAGTCAAGGCAGGCGCATTCGAAGTGGAATTTGTCGGCGTGAATCACTCGATCTCGGGTGCTTGCGCGCTTGCGATTCGCACGCCTTGCGGCTTGATTTATCATAGCGGTGACTTCAAGATTGATTTGACGCCTGTTGCAGGCGATCCGATTGACTTGAACCGCATTTCCGAGCTTGGCAAGGAAGGGGTGCTTTTGTATATGGCGGAATCGACCAACATAGAACGCCCTGGCTATACGATGAGCGAAACGGTGGTGGGTGCAACGCTCGATCATCTGTTTGGCGAGCATATGAACAAGCGAATCATCATCGCGACCTTTGCATCCAACGTGCACCGCTTGCAGCAAATCATTGATTTGGCGGTGAAATACCGCAGAAAAGTAGCGCTTTCGGGGCGCAGTATGCTGCGCGTCACCGAAGCGGCGATGAAAATCGGCGAGCTTAGGATACCCGAAGGGGTACTCATCGACATCGAGCAAACGAAGAATATGTTCGATCGCGAGCTGGTAATCGTATCGACGGGTTCGCAGGGTGAGCCGATGAGCGCACTGACGAGAATGTCGCAAGGCGAATACAACAAGGTGACGGTTGGGGCAAACGACGCGATTATCATTTCCGCGCACCCCATTCCTGGCAACGAAAAGATGGTCTATCGCGTGATCAATAATCTGTACAAGCTTGGCGCGACGGTTATTTACGAGAGCTTGGAAAATATCCACGTTTCAGGTCACGCCTGCAAGGAAGAACACAAGATCTTGCACAATCTCTTAAAACCGAAATTCTTTATTCCCGTGCACGGTGAATATAGGCATTTGAAGCGTCACGTTGATTTGGCGCAAACGCTCGGCTTGCCTGCGGAGCGCACCTTGATTGCGGAAATCGGCAACTGCGTTGAGTTGACGGAAAGCTCGATGCGTTTTGGCGAGAGTATCCCTGCGGGCGCGATGCTCATCGACGGCGAAGTGGTCGAAGGGGGCGAGAACGGCTCGGTGGTCAAGGAGCGTTTGAAGATGTCTTCGGACGGCATCTATCTGGTATCCTTGGCAGTGACAGGCGACTACGTTGTAGGCGACCCTGAAATCACGTCCATCGGCGTTGTCACGTCTGAAAATAAGTGCACCCTTCCCGAGCTTGTCGGGGTGGCGAAAAAGGCGCTTGAAAATTACCGTTATACCTACGGCGGCAAGGAAGAACTCTCTGCACACGTTCGCAAAAGCTTGCGAAATTATCTCTTTAAGAGAATGAGAGAAGCACCCATGGTCGTGGTGAACATACTGGAAGTGTAAAAAATTACGAATGAATAAGTATACTGCATCGCTTGTAAAATTGAATATTGACGAGCGGATTGCCCGCCTTCGCAAACAGGCGCTGGATCGGGAAATTCCCGTTGCGGACGACGAAACGCTGCAATTTTTGTTGCTGACCGTGAAGGCTTTGCAGCCTAAACGGATTTTAGAAATCGGTACGGCGGTCGGGCTTTCAGGTTCGGCGATGCTCCTTGCCTGCCCTGAAGCTCGCTTGACGACGATGGAGCTTGAAGAAGATCGCTACTTGGAAGCGAAGGAAAACTTTGCGTCGCTCGGCGTGAAGGACCGCGTGACGGCGTATCTTGGCGACGCAGGCGAGATTCTTGCGATGATGGACGGGGAATACGACTTTGTATTTTTGGACGGACCTAAGGCGCAGTACGAGAAGTATTTGTTTGACTTAAAGCGGCTGATGAAAAAGGGCGCAACGCTCTTTGCTGACGACGTGCTTTTATACGGCTGGGTGAGCGGCGAAGAGCCCACTCCGCAAAAGCGGCATTCGATCGTGGATAAGATTCGTTCCTACCTTCACACGGTGACAAACGATCCCGAGCTGATTACGTCCGTTTTAGACGTTGGCGACGGCGTGGCGCTGTCGGTGTACCTTGGAGAGAAAAAATGAGCGTGGAATTGCTTGCTCCCGCAGGGAGCTATTCAAAGTTTTTAACGGCGCTGAACTTTGGCGCGGATGCTGTATATTTGGGCGGAAAGCAGTTTTCCCTGCGCACGTTTGCGGATAATTTTACGCAAGAAGAGTTGCAAAAAGCGGTGGCTTTGGCGCACGAAAAGGGCAAAAAAGTGTACGTTGCGGCGAATATTTTTGCTCGAAACGCGGATTTTAACGCCTTAGAAGGCTATTTGCAGGAGCTCGAAAGAATCGGCGTGGATGCCGTGATCGTCAGCGATCCTGGCATGATCTATTTTGTCAAGACGGTTGCGCCTAAGCTCGCTATTCACCTGTCCACACAGGCGAATACCACGAATAAGTATTCGGTCAAGTTTTGGAAGGAGCAAGGGGTTTCGCGCGTGATTTTGGCGCGTGAGCTTTCGCTCAAAGAAATTGCCGAAATTCATGCGTTTGTGCCCGACGTTGAGCTGGAAGCCTTCGTGCACGGTGCGATGTGCATCTCGTATAGTGGCAGATGCTTGCTTTCTGATTATTTGGACGGGCGCTGCTCCAATCGCGGCGCGTGCGTGCAGGCTTGCCGTTGGCGGTACGAGCTTCGCGCCTTGAACGCAACGAACGGCGAAAGCGAATGGCTGCCCATTGAACAGGACGAAAAAGGCACGTATATCTTCAACAGCAAGGATTTGAATATGCTTGCGCATTTGGACGCGCTCGAAAAGGCGGGCGTTTGCTCGTTTAAGATTGAAGGTCGGATGAAGAGCGGCTACTATCTTGCGACGGTGATCAATGCTTATCGTCGGCGCTTGGACGGGCAGGAGCTTTCCGTTTGCGAAGCGGAGCTTTCCGCCGTTGCGCACAGGGAATATACGACGGCGTATGCGTTTGGCAAAAACAGCGAAACGGTGCATTACGCGCACAGCCAGTCGAAGGGAGATTGCGTGTATATTGCCGACGTCCTTTCTTGGTCGGGCGGATATGCGGTGGTTGAAATGCGCAACCGCTTCAAGCAGGGGGACGTGCTGGAAATTCTTTCCCCCAAGAGCGGCTTCTTGCGCTCGTTTACGGTCGATGAAATCTATACGGAAAGCGGCGAGCGGACGGACGATGGAAAGCTCGTTTGCCACCGTTATAAGCTTGCTTGCCCCGTCGAAGTTTTTGAAGGGGATTACTTACGAAGAAGGATAGAAGGATGAAGAAAATTCTTTTGATTGCCACGGGCGGTACAATCGCTTCAAAAAGCGGTGATATGGGCTTGAAGCCAGACATGGGTGGGGCAAATATGCTCGACTACGTGCCTGAAATCCGTTCTCTTTGCCTTGTGGATATAGTGCAACCGTACAATATCGACAGTACGAATATCACGCCTGCGCACTGGGTGAAGCTCGCTTCCGTGCTCAAAGAAGCGTACGAGCATTACGACGGCTTTGTGATTTGTCACGGCACGGATACGATGGCGTATACGGCGGCGGCGCTTTCCTACATGGTACAGCATTCACCCAAGCCCATCGTTTTGACGGGCTCGCAAAAGCCGATCGACAAGGAAGATACCGACGCGCGTATCAATCTTAGGGATAGCTTTCTTTATGCGCTCTCCGATGATTCAGCGGACGTTGTAATCGTCTTCCAAGGCAAGGTAATTGCAGGGACGCGTGCGAAAAAGCTCCGCACCAAGAGCTATAACGCCTTTGAGAGTATGGATTTTCCCGTGCTTGCGAACATTCGCGACGGAAGAATTATTCAGTATATCAAAACCCCGAAGCAAGGCAAGCCCGAGTTTTTCTTAGAGTTAGACGAAAAAGTGGGTGTTTTGACCTTGACGCCTGGCTTGAAAGCGGAAGTTTTGGATATGTTTTTCCGCTATAATACCGCCGTCGTTTTGTCGGGTTATGGCACGGGCGGAATTCCCGAAGGGGAATATTACGGCTTTTACGACGTTATTCAAAGCTGGGAAGGCAAGGGCAAAACCTTGGTTGTCACTACGCAGGTACAGCACGAAGGTAGCGATATGAGCGTTTATCAAGTGGGCAGGGGCTGGAAAAACCGCTTTGATTTGTTGGAAGGGTACAACTTGACCTATGAAGCAATCACCACCAAGCTGATGTGGATTTTGGGGCACACGAAGGACGACGATAAAATCAAAGAGTTGTTCTATAAAAACGTAAATTATGATTTAATCGGATAACAATTAAGGAGTTTCAATTATGAGAAAGTCACAACTGAAAAAATATGCAAAACTGATAGCCAGGGTTGGATTGAACGTCAAAAAAGGTCAATCCGTATTTATCGCGGCAGGGCTCGATCAGCCCGAGTTCGTCACGATGGTTGTCGAAGAATGTTATAAAGCAGGCGCAAGCGAAGTCTTCGTGGAATGGAGCCACCAACCTGTCGAAAAGCTTTCTTCGAACTATCGCTCGCTTGAATCCCTTTCGTCGATGAAGCCTTGGAATTTGGCAAAGTGGGAATACAAAGCGGAAAAATACGCTTGCAGACTTTTCTTAGAGTCGGAAGATCCCGATGGTATGAAGGGGGGCGATCAGGAAAAGATGAGCGCGGCGCGCCGCGCGCTGTACCCGATCATCAAGCCTTTCCGTGAGAAAATGGAAAATAAGCATCAATGGTGTATCGCGGCTGTACCTGGAAAGGCGTGGGCGAAGAAGGTCTTCCCCGAGCTTTCCGAAAGCAAGGCGGTGGAAGCGATGTGGAAGGCGATTTTGTATACGTCGCGCGCGGACGGCAAGAACCCCGTACAGGCGTGGAAGGAACACAACGCCGATCTGCTGGCGCGTTCTGCGTACTTGAATAGCTTAGGGCTTGCGGCGCTTGAATATTCCAGCTCCAACGGTACTTCGCTCAGTGTAGGGCTGATGGAAAACGGCTTGTTCTGCGGAGGTCAAGAAAAGCTCTTGAACGGTAGAAAATTCAATCCCAACATTCCGACGGAAGAAGTGTTCTCTACGCCGAAGGCAGGGATGGCGGAAGGGATTGTCTACTCTTCTAAGCCCTTGTCCTATATGGGCGAAATCATCGACAATTTTTCGATGCGCTTCGAAAACGGCAGAGTGGTAGAAGTGAAGGCGGAAAAGGGTGAAGCGCTCTTGAAAAAGATGGTTTCGATGGATGAAGGCGCGGCGATGCTTGGCGAAGTGGCGCTCATTCCTTACGATTCCCCCATTAGTAAATCGGGGATTTTGTTCTTCAATACGTTGTTTGATGAAAACGCGAGCTGTCACTTAGCGCTGGGGCATGGCTTTAACGAATGCTTGCAGGGCTTTGAAAAAATGAGCGCGGACGAGAGAAAGACGGCGGGCATCAACGACAGTATGATCCACGTAGACTTTATGATCGGTACGAAGGACATGTCCATTACGGGTGTGACAAAGGACGGAAAGCGCGTTGCGATTTTCCGTGACGGGAACTGGGCGTTTTAATTGTTCACGCCGTTCACGGCGTAGATAAAATTATCAAAAAAGGTGGTAAACAAATGAAAATTGATATTTTTTCGGGCTTTTTGGGCGCAGGCAAAACCACGCTCATCAAAAAGCTGTTGCAGGAAGCCTACAAGGGCGAAAAGGTGGTTTTGATCGAAAACGAGTTCGGCGAAATCGGGATAGACGGCGGCTTTTTGGAAGACGCTGGCGTGAATATCACCGAGATGAACTCGGGCTGTATTTGCTGTTCGCTTGTAGGGGACTTTGCAAAGGCGCTCAAACAGGTGGCGGCTGAGTATGCGCCCGATCGAATCATCATCGAGCCGTCGGGCGTCGGTAAGCTTTCCGACGTTATCAAGGCGGTGAAAACGCCGATTTGCCGAATGCGTC
>SVIJ01000010.1 GCA_015069565.1 Clostridiales bacterium | reverse complement strand
ATTTTTACGTTCATTGTTTTAGTCCTCCTACAATTACAGAACTTCCGGAGCAAGGGAGATAATCTTCATGTAGTCCTTATCTCTCAATTCTCTTGCAACCGGCCCAAAGATACGGGTACCCTTAGGTTGCTTTTGGTTGTCGATGATTACCGCTGCGTTTTCGTCGAACTTAACGTACGTACCGTCCGCGCGGCGAACGCCTTGCGCGCTTCTTACGATAACCGCTTTTACGACGTCACCCTTCTTTACTGCACCACCGGGCGTAGCAGACTTTACAGACGCTACGATTACGTCGCCGATGTTGCCCGATCTACGGAAGGAGCCGCCCAATACTCTAATACACATAAGCTCTTTTGCACCGCTGTTGTCAGCCGCCTTGAGCCTGCTTTGAGGTTGAATCATAACTCTTTCTCTCCTTTAATTACTTAGCCTTCTCGACGATTTCCGCTACACGCCAGTTTTTATCCTTGCTGAGTTTTCTCGTCTCGACGATACGGACCTTATCGCCTACGCCGCATTCGTTGTTTTCGTCATGCGCCTTGATGCGTTTGGTCTTCGTGATGGTTTTCTTGTAAAGGGGGTGCTTGCTCTTGTCGGTGATTTCTACAACGACCGTCTTATCCATTTTATCGGAAATAACAAGACCTACTCTTTCTTTTCTAAGATTTCTTTCCATTTTTCTTTCCTCCGTTACGCCTTGAGCTCTCTCGCACGGATTTCCGTGTTGATACGAGCGATATCTCTCTTGCAATTTCTGATGGAAACGGGGCTTTCGAGTTGACCGGAAGCCTGACGGAAACGAAGGTTGAAAAGTTCGCTCTTAAGTTCGGCGAGTTTTGCTACAAGCTCTTCGCTCGTCATTTCTTTAATTGCTTTCATTTTCATTATTGTTCACCGCCTTCTACCTTGTCTTCAAGATCCGCTTTTCTTACAAACTTACACTTAACGGGAAGTTTGTGGGACGCAAGTCTCATAGCTTCTCTTGCTACGTCTTCGCTAACGCCTGCCATTTCGAACATTGCGGCCGGGCTTAACGACTGCTACCCAGTATTCTACTGCGCCCTTACCGGAACCCATACGGGTTTCAGCAGGCTTCTTCGTGATGGGCTTGTGGGGGAAGATGTCGATCCATACTTTACCGCCACGCTTGATGAATCTGGTCATTGCGATACGGGCAGCTTCGATTTGGTTGGACTTGATCCAGCCAAGTTCTTCTGCTACCAAGCCGTATTCGCCGTATGCTACCTTATTACCTTTCGTAGCCTTACCCTTCATCGTACCACGATGCTGTCTACGTCTTTTTACTCTCTTAGGAATTAACATTACAGTTCGCCTCCTTCCGTAGCGGTTTTCTTCGCCGCCTTGATCACTTCGCCTTTGTAAATCCAGCACTTAACGCCGATCATACCGAACGTCGTATGCGCTTCTGCGAAGCCGTAGTCGATGTCAGCGCGCAACGTTTGAAGGGGAATAGAACCTTCATGGTACTGTTCGCTTCTTGCGATTTCTGCGCCGTCAAGACGACCGCTGACCATCATTTTGATACCCTTGCAGCCTGCTCTCATCGAACGGCCGATTGCCTGCTTCATGCAACGACGGAAGGACATACGCTTTTCAAGCTGTGCCGCAACGCCTTCAGCTACGAGCTGAGCGTCACAGTCAGGCTTTCTAACTTCCGTGATGTTGATGGAAACTGCCTTACCGTTCGTAAGCTTTGCAAGGTCTTTTTTGATGATTTCTACTTCTGCACCTGCCTTACCGATGATAACACCGGGGCGAGCCGTGTAGATGGTGACCGCAATTTTGTTTGCAGCACGTTCGATCATGATCTTGCTGATCGCTGCTGCATAGTACTTCTTCTTCAAGAAGGTACGGATTACGTTGTCTTCCTTAAGGAATTTGGAGAATTGCTTCTTATCTGCATACCACTGGGTGTTCCAGCCGTTGATAACGCCGACTCTGAGGCCGTGAGGATTAACTTTCTGTCCCATTATACTTCTCCTTCCAATTTCTTAACGTCCAAAATTACGGTGATGTGGCTCGTTCTCTTCAAGATCGCGTGGCCACGGCCTTTGGATACGGGTTGCATTCTCTTGAGCATCTGACCGCCGTCCGCATAGCATTCTGCTACGAACAAATCGTTCTTGTCCATACCCATGTTGTGTTCAGCGTTTGCCGCTGCGGACATAAGAACCTTCTTAACCGCAAGCGCGCTACCGTTTACGCTGTAATCGAGAATTGCTTTTGCTTCTCTATAGCTCTTCCCACGGATCAAAGCAAGAACCGTTCTTACTTTGTAAGGGGAAACTCTGACGTACTTAGCAATCGCGTGAGGGCGCTTTTCTTTGCTTTCTGCAACCCTTGCTGCTTTCTTATTCATATTCGTTGCCATTGTCTTAAATCTCCTTATTTCGCCTTCGTGGTTTTCGCCGCGTGACCGTGGAACGTTCTCGTGGGAGCGAACTCACCGAGTTTGTGACCGATCATATCTTCGGTCACGTATACAGGCACGTGCTTACGACCGTCGTATACCGCAATCGTATGTCCTACGAAATCGGGGAAGATCGTGGATGCTCTCGACCAAGTTTTCAAAACCTTCTTTTCATTTGCGTCGTTCATCGCTTGAATTCTGCTCAAAAGCTTTGCTTCGACGTAAGGTCCTTTCTTTACGCTTCTAGACATTTTTCAATCCTCCGATTAGTTGATTCTCTTAAGAATGAACTTGTTGGTTGCATTCTTCTTCTTTCTGGTCTTATAACCAAGAGCGGGCTTGCCCCAAGGAGTCATAGGACCTGCGTGACCGATAGGCGACTTACCTTCACCACCACCGTGGGGGTGATCTACGGGGTTCATAACCGAACCGCGTACTTCAGGACGAAGACCAAGGTATCTTGCCTTACCTGCCTTACCCAAGGAAACGAGTTCGTGGTCTACGTTGCCTACTTGACCGATGGTCGCACGGCACTTCAAGAGCACGTATCTCATTTCGCCGGAAGGCATTCTCAGCGTTGCGTACTTACCTTCGTTTGCCATGATCTGCGCAGAGATACCTGCGGATCTAGCAATTTGGCCACCCTTACCGGGCGTCAATTCGATGTTGTGTACCATCGTACCTACGGGGATGTTTTCAAGGGGAAGTGCATTACCTACCTTGATGTCCGCGTTAGGGCCGCTCATAACCTTATCGCCTACGTTAAGACCAACGGGTGCAAGGATGTATGCCTTGCTACCATCTGCGTAGCAGATGAGCGCGATGTGAGCGCTTCTGTTGGGATCGTACTGGATCGCCTTAACGGTTGCAGGGATGTCGTCCTTCAATCTCTTGAAGTCGATGATACGGTACTTTCTTCTATTACCACCGCCGATGTGACGGGTGGTGATTCTACCCAAGTTGTTGCGACCACCGCTGTGACGTTGATCGTGCATCAACGCTCTGACGGGCTTGCTGCCCTTCGTCAAATCGTCATTCGTAAGAACGGTGACGAAACGACGGCCGGCGGAAGTCGGTTTATACGATTTAATAGCCATTTTCTTTTTCCTCCCGGATTAACTCAATGCGTCGAAGAATTCGATCGTCTTGCTGTCTTCAGCAAGTTTAACGATAGCCTTCTTGCGATCGGGCGTGTAGCCTTCGTGTCTACCCATTCTCTTCAACTTACCTTTGCAGGTAACGGTGTTAACGGATGCAACCTTAACGCCGAAGATGGATTCGATTGCAAGCTTGATCTGCGTCTTGTTCGCGTCTTTTGCTACGATGAACGTATAGGTCTTGGACGCGATGCCGTCATAACCCTTTTCGGTAAGGACGGGCTTAATGATGATGTCATGTGCAAACATTACGCGTTAACCTCCTGGAATTTCTCAACAGCAGCCTTCGTCATAACAACCTTGTTGTATTTAACAACTTCGTAGGTGCTGAGTTGTGCGAGGGGCAACGTATCCAACTTAGGAAGGTTTGCCGCCGCGCGGATTACGTTTACGTCGTCGTTGTCCATAACCACAAGCGCGCCTTTGTTCAAGCCAAGCGCCTTCTGGAACGCTGCCATTTCCTTCGTCTTAGCTGCGGATACGGTCAATTCGTCGATTACGATGAATTCGCCGTCTGCAACCTTCTTGGAAAGTGCGGAGAGAAGTGCTACCTTCTTTGCCGTTGCGTTCATCTTCTTGGAGAAGTCACGGGACTTGGGTGCGAATACTACGCCGCCCTTGATCCACTGGGGAGCACGGATGGAGCCCTGACGAGCACGACCAGTACCCTTCTGTCTCCAAGGCTTAATGCCGCCGCCTCTAACTTCGCTTCTCGTAAGAGTGGATTTGGTACCCTGTCTTTCGTTCGCAAGACGGGTAACGACTGCCTGATGAATTACTGCTTCCTTATATTCAACACCGAACACGCTGTCGCAAAGTTCCATGGTGCCGACTTCGGAGCCTTTCATATTATATACTTTAATAGCCGCCATGTCTGTTCACTCTCCTTATTTGCTCTTCACGCTGTTCTTGATCGTCACGACGCTGCCCTTAGGGCCAGGAATCGCACCCTTGATAAGGATCGCGTTTCTTGCTACGTCAACCTTAACGATTTCAAGATTCTGGATGGTCACGTTTTCCACACCGTACTGACCTGCGAGATGCTTATGCTTGAAGACTCTCGAAGGGGAGCTGATGGGACCCATAGAACCGGGTTCTCTGTGTACGGGGCCGGTACCGTGCGTCATCTTCAAGCGATGTTGGTTCCATCTCTTGATTACGCCCGTGAAACCGTGACCCTTCGTCACGCCGGAAACGTCTACCTTTTCGCCTGCCGCGAAGACGTCAGCCTTGAGCTCGTCGCCTACGCTATAGCTTGCAGCGTTTTCTACTCTGATTTCCTTCAAAACCTTGTGGGGTTTTACGCCAGCCTTCTTGAATTGACCAAGTTCAGGCTTCGTCAATGCCTTTTCGCTCACTTCGATAAAGCCAAGCTTCAGCGCAGCATAGCCGTCGCTTTCAACCGTCTTTACCTGAACTACGGGGCAAGGACCTGCTTCCACTACCGTTACGGGAATCACTTTCCCGTCTTCCGTAAAGATTTGGGTCATCCCAACCTTACGACCGATGATTGCTTTATTCATAGATAAAGTTCACTCCTTAAAAATTTTTTATTCTCGAATACCTTGAAAAGTATTTCTCGGCTAATTGATTGCTCCGATAGAGCTACCCCTATCGTCACGTTCTGCGTTTAGAGCTTGATTTTGATGTCCACGCCAGCGGGCAAGTGGATGGAATCGAGCAATTTCGCGTTGGGGGAATAGATGTCGATGATTCTCTTGTACGTTCTCATTTCGAACTGTTCGCGCGAATCCTTATATTTGTGGGGGGAACGAAGGATCGTCACGATTTCTCTTTCAGTAGGAAGGGGAATCGGACCGGAGATCTTCGCGCCGCTCTTCTTCATCGTTTCTACGATGCGGCTTGCCGCTTCGTCAACGAGTTCGTGATCATACGCTGCCAACTTGATTCTGATTTTTTGGATTGCCATTTTTCTTTCTCCTTGTTTGTTTATACTAACTATTTTTTCGCTTCCGTCAACTCATCCGTGTGTATCGAGCTCTTTACAAAATAAAAACACTCTTTTTCCCGAGCGTCATTTCGCAAAGCCCTCGGTTAGTCGCAGGAGTCAAGCCCCCACTATTGTCCGTGGAAATTACCTGTCGAAACGGCTTTTGTTTCGAAGTTTCAGCAACTTCCCACTTCAACCCATATACAAACGCATACTACGCAAGCCTATACATAATATCAAATATTTCAATACTTGTCAACGATTTTGCACCCCTTTTTTAATTTTTTTGAAAAAAAGTTTTTTCAGGGCAAAACCGCCTTTCTATATACGCGCGCGACCTTATATATTATATACGCGCGCCCCTGCCGCAAAAACGGAGCGCATTTTCATGCGCCCCGCCGCTTTGCTTAGCAAATTATTTATTATTTTTCTCTTTGAATCTTGCTTTTGCGCGCAATTCACTATCCAAAATCCGTTTGCGGATACGCAAGGATTTGGGCGTCACTTCCAAAAGCTCGTCGTCTGCGATGAACTCCAAGCATTCCTCCAAGCTCATCTTGCTTACAGGCACAAGCGTCAACGCATCGTCGCTACCCGAAGAACGAGTGTTCGTCAAATGCTTCGTTTTACAAACGTTGACGTTGATATCGTCGGAAAGGTTGGTGTAGCCCACAACCATACCTTCGTAAACGGGCGTGCCAGGCGTGATAAACAGCGTTCCCCTACCCTGTGCGTTGAAAAGCCCGTAGGTGACGGCTTCTCCCGTTTCAAACGCAACGAGCGAACCAGTGCTTCTACGTTGCATTTCCCCCTTGAAGGGCTCGTATGCAAAGAATATGGTGTTCATAATCCCCTGCCCCTTCGTATCCGTCAAAAACTCGCTCTTGTAGCCGAACAAGCCACGGGAAGGAACGATGAACTCCAAGCGCATTCTTTCGCCAACCGCCGTCATTTGAAGAAGCATACCCTTACGGTTGCCCATCGCCGCAAAAACTGGACCCGTCATATCTTCGGGAACGTCCGCAACAAATCTCTCCATCGGCTCGTGGCGGACGCCGTCGATGTCCTTATACAATACCTTCGGCGTGGATACTTGGAACTCGTACCCTTCACGGCGCATCGTTTCGATGAGAATGGAAAGGTGCATTTCCCCACGGCCGCAAACGCGGAAGCTATCCGCATATTCGGTGTCGTTTACGCGCAAGGAAACGTCGCGCAAAAGCTCTTTATACAGACGGTCGCGCAACTGACGGGTGGTGACAAACTTCCCTTCCTTGCCCGCAAAAGGGCTATCGTTGACCGAGAAGGTCATTTCCACAGTCGGCTCGTCGATTTTGATGAACTGTACGGGCTCGACCTTCGTCGGCTCACACACGGTATCCCCGATATTCAAGCCGTCGATCCCCGAGAACACGACAATATCGCCTGCAATCGCTTCCGTGACAGGCGCGCGATCCAAACCCTCGATTTGATACAAATTGACGATGCGGCAGTTCGTGCGCACCTTGTTATCCAAGAAATTGCAAATGCTTACAGGCTCGTTTGCACGTATGCGCCCACGTTCAATTCTACCGATACCGATACGGCCTACAAACTCATTGTAGTCGATACAGGAAACAAGAAGCTGCCCTGCGCCGTCCACGTCCACGTCCATCGGCGGAATCGTTTCGATGATCGTTTCAAAGAGCGCCGACAAATCTTCCCCCTGCTTATCGGGCGTACGAGAAGACGTACCCTGTCTACCACAGCAGTAAACAATCGGGCTGTCGAGCTGTTCATCCGTCGCGTCAAGCTCCATCATCAAAAGCTGCATTTCTTCCACGACTTCGTCGATACGCGCGTCGGGACGATCCACCTTATTGATAACGATGATAAGCTTCAAGCCCAGTTCAAGCGCTTTTTGCATAACGAAACGGGTTTGGGGCAACGGACCTTCCGCCGCGTCCACCAAGATTAGAGCGCCGTTTACCATCTTCAAAACGCGCTCTACTTCCCCCGAGAAATCGGCGTGGCCAGGGGTGTCTACGATGTTGATTTTCACGTCCCCCCATCTCGCCGAAGTATTCTTTGCCAAAATCGTAATGCCGCGTTCTCTTTCCAAATCACCCGAGTCCATAACGCGGTCTTGCACCTGTTGATTATCACGGAACACGCCGCCCTGCGCCAGCATCTCGTTGACAAGCGTCGTTTTGCCGTGGTCAACGTGCGCGATGATTGCAACGTTTCTCAAATCGTTTCTAATCATATCTCTACTCCTTTCGTGGAAACTTTTTTCTAACGCTACCCATTGTAATACATTTTTCTAAAAAACACAAGAAATTTACAGCCCTTGCCCAAACTTTTTTAATAGAATTAAAAAAATCCGCCAAAAATAGCGGATTTTTGTTATAACGATATTACGTTTTTATTTTGATACGTCGTGAATCGAATGGTATGCCCGTTGTCTTCCATCGGCTCGCTCTCATAGACGCAAACAAAATTTTCGTTCTCATCGAGATTCGGGAAAAAGGTATCCGCGCCGCCCACGGCGTCCACCTTCGTCACCAAGGCTTCGTGGCAATAGGGCAACAGCTCGCGATAGATTTGCGCCCCACCGATTACGTAAATATCCCCTTCTAAAAGGCGGGCTTTCATCTCGTTTTTCAACGCGTCCATGGTAGGCACTATTATACAGTCGTCGCGTACCTGCCCCCTACTAATTACAATATTCAGCCGATTTTTGAGCGGCTTTCCATTCGGGAAAGAACGCAGAGTTTTACCACCCATAACAACGGTATGTCCCATGGTGGTTTCGCGGAAGAATTTCATATCCTTGGGCAGGGAAAACATCATATCCCCGTCCTTGCCGATTCCCCATTCCTTATCCGCGTGTACAATCGCTTTTATCATTATTTTCTCCTAAAATCTTTCAACGCATATCACCATCGACTTTGACGGCGCAGATGCAAGCAAGCGCAGGCGAACGCGGCTTCCCCGATGGGAGCGTACATAGACGTACGTGACCAAGGGGAAACGTAAGTTCAACGAACGATTGTGCCGCATATCCGTCGTCAAATTGCAACGGGGATTTTTGCTTCTAACTTTTCATACTCATAATCCACAAGCTGGAAGCTATCCACCGTGAAGTCGTAGAAGTTCGTCACGTTCGGATCGACGATGAGCTTAGGCGCTTTATGGCGGGGCTTAGAAAGCACTTCCTTCACGAGCGGAATATGTCGATCGTATATATGCGCATCTGCGATTACGTGCACAAGCTCCCCTGCCTTCAAACCCGAAACCTGCGCCATCATAATCAGCAAAATTGCGTACTGCACCACGTTCCAGTTGTTCGCCGTGAGCATATCGTTCGAGCGCTGGTTCAAAATCCCGTTCAGGGTATCCCCCGAAACGTTGAAGGTCATCGAGTACGCGCAAGGATACAAGCCCATTTCGTGCAGGTCTTGGAAATTATAGATGTTGGTCATGATGCGACGGGACGCGGGGTTGTGCTTCAAGTCGTACAAAACACGGTCGACTTGGTCGAACTCCCCTTCCTTATATTTATGCTTTACGCCGAGCTGATAGCCGTACGCCTTGCCGATAGAGCCGTTTTCATCCGCCCAGCTATCCCAAATGTGGGAGTTCAAATCGTGGATGTTGTTGCTCTTTTTTTGCCAAATCCAAAGCAATTCATCCACGCACGAACGAAACGCGGTACGGCGAATGGTCAAAATCGGGAACTCTTCCTGCAAGTTGTAGCGGTTGACAATCCCGAACTTCTTTACGGTATGCGCAGGCGCACCGTCTTCCCAACGGGGACGAACGTCCAGCTCGGTGTCCCAGTACCCATTTTCCATAATATCCTGCATATTTTGCGCAAAAATTTCATCGGCTCTGCTCATAGCGATCACCCCTTGTATATTATCCTGTTTATTATAGCATATCCCATACCCGTTCGTCAAGAGCAGAAAGACAAAAAAAGTTGACTTATTCTATAAGAATAAAGTTGACAAAAAAAGAAATTTGCGGTATTATATATCCGTATGAAAAATTATTTGTAAGGAGAAATCTCAAACAATGAACAAGAAAACCGTAAAAGACATTGAAGTAAAAGGCAAAAAAGTTCTGGTTAGATGTGACTTTAACGTGCCTATGAAAGACGGCGTTATCACCGACGAAAACCGTATCATCGGCGCTCTCCCCACCATCAAATACTTGATGGAACAGGGCGCGAAGGTTATCCTTTGCTCGCACATGGGCAAGCCCCACAACGTGTTTGACGCGAAGGTAGAACTCACGAAGAAAGAAAAAGCAAAGGTTGCGGCGCTTCCCGAATCGGAACAGGCTGCGGCTACCGAAGAATTCCTTGCAAAGGCTGCTAAGGACGTGAAAAAGCTCTCCCTTGCGCCCGTTGCTGCAAGACTCAACGAGCTCTTGGACGGCAAGGTGACCTTCGCTTCCGACGTTGTAGGCGAAGACGCAAAGGCAAAGGTTGCGGCTTGTAAGGAAGGCGAATGCGTACTCCTTGAAAACCTTCGTTTCCACAAGGGCGAAGAAAAGAAAGCGCCCGAGTTTATGGCTACCCTTGCATCGTTCGCAGACGTTTACGTAAACGACGCGTTCGGTACGGCGCACCGCTCCCACGCTTCCACGGCGGGTATCGTAGAAGAAGGCTTGGTAAAGACGGCGGCTTGCGGTTTCCTGATTGAAAAGGAACTCTCCGTTATGGCGGCTACGCTTGAAAATCCCGAAAGACCTTTCCTTGCGATCCTTGGCGGCGCAAAGGTTGCAGACAAGCTCAACGTTATCTCCAACCTGCTTGAAAAGTGCGACACGCTGATCATCGGCGGCGGTATGGCTTACACCTTCATCAAAGCACAGGGCGGCGAAATCGGTACTTCGCTCGTTGACGACGAAAAGATTGAATACTGCAAGGAAATGCTTGCAAAAGCGGCGGCTCTTGGTAAGAAGATCCTTCTTCCTATCGACACCGTTGCGGCAAAGGCATTCCCCAACCCCATCGACGCTCCCATCGAAACGACAGTGGTTTCTTCCATGGCAATCCCCGCAGACATGATGGGTCTTGACATCGGCCCTGAAACGGTTAAGCTCTTCTCGGCGGCAGTGGCTGACGCGAAGTCGGTAATTTGGAACGGGCCTATGGGCGTATTCGAAAACCCCACCCTTGCAAAGGGCACGGAAGCGGTAGCGGCGGCGCTTGCATCCGTTTACGGCAAGGCAACCACCATCATCGGCGGCGGCGACAGCGCGGCGGCTGTACAGATCCTTGGCTATGCGGACAAGATGAGCCACATCTCCACGGGCGGCGGCGCTTCGCTTGAACTCTTCGAAGGCAAGGTTCTTCCCGGTATCGCTTGCTTGAACGACAAATAATCTTTTACGAAACGGACAGAGAGCGGCAAAAACCGCTCTCTCAATATGAATAAAATACTTTTTTAGGAGAAAAATATTATGCGTAAACCTATTATCGCAGGCAACTGGAAAATGAACAACACCGCTTCCCAAGGCGTTGCTTTGGTGAAGGCGATCGCTCCCCTTGTCACGGAAGCAAACTGCGACGTTGTCGTATGCGTTCCCGCAATCAACATCCCCGCTATCGCGGAAGCAATCAAGGGTACGAACATCAAGCTCGGCGCTGAAAACGTACACTTTGCTGAAAAAGGCGCTTACACGGGCGAAATCTCTGCGGCGATGCTTTTGGAATATAACGTAGAATACGTTATCATCGGTCACAGCGAACGCAGACAGTACTTTGGCGAAACGGACGAAACGGTAAACAAGCGTACGCTTACCGCTCTCAACGCTGGTCTTACCCCCATCGTTTGTATCGGTGAATCCTTGGAAGAAAGAGAAACGGGCAAGACGGAAGAAGTGCTTGCTGCGCAAATCCACGAAGGCTTGAAGGGCATCGAAGACATTTCCAAGATCGTTATCGCATACGAACCCGTATGGGCAATCGGCACGGGCAAGACCGCTACGGCTGAACAGGCAAACGAAACGATCGCATTCATCCGTAAGACGGTTGGCGAAATGTTCTGCCCCAACTGCGCGGCGGCTCTCCGTATCCAGTACGGCGGCAGTATGAACGCAGGCAACTGCAAAGAGCTTATGGCTATGCCCGAAATCGACGGCGGCTTGATCGGCGGCGCGTCCTTGAAAGCACCCGACTTTGCGGCAATCGTAAACTTCGACAAGTAATTTTTTAGACTATTTTTTAGGGGGCGTGTGCGCAATAAACGCGTACCTGCCCCCTACTTTTAGGAGATAAGACAATGAAAAAACCTTATGCGATCATCATTATGGACGGCTACGGCGTCAATCCGTCAAGAAACGGCAATGCGATTGAAGCAGACGGCAGCAAATACGTAAAGGAGTTGCAACGCGAATACCCTTCCACCATCATCGGCGCAAGCGGTATGTCCGTTGGCCTTCCCGACGGTCAGATGGGCAACAGCGAAGTTGGTCACTTGAACATCGGCGCAGGTAGAATCGTCTACCAAGACCTTACCAAGATCACGAAGGATATCCGCAACGGCGAATTCTTTAAGAACGAACAGCTCTTGAAGGCGATGAACGCCGCAAAAGCAAACGGCAAGAAACTGCACCTGTACGGCTTAGTATCGACAGGTGGGGTTCACAGCCACACCGAGCACCTGTACGCCTTGGTGGAAATGGCAAAAAATCTTGGTTTAGAGAACGTGTACGTACACGCTTTCACCGACGGCAGAGACGTTGCTCCCACTTCGGGCGCAGGGTTCTTGAAAGACCTGCAAGCAAAGATGGACGAGCTTGGCTTCGGCGCAATCGCATCCGTTAGCGGTAGATATTACGCGATGGACCGCGACAACAACTGGGATAGAGAACAAAAGGCTTACGATATGCTGACGCTTGGCGAAGGCAAAAAGTTTGAAGGCACGGCGGAAGCTTGCGCGCTTGCGTCCTACGCCGAAGGCGTGACGGACGAGTTTATCGTTCCCACCGCTCTCACCAAGAACGGCGAGCCTATTGCGCTCATCGAAAAGGGTGACAGCATTATTTGCTTCAACTTCCGCCCCGACAGAGCAAGACAAATCTCCCGTATGTTCTCGCAGGCAAAGTTCCCTTCCGTGGACGAAAAGACGGGCAAAACGATCGGTTTTGAAAGAAAAACGGGCTTCCTTGCCCCCACGTACGTCGGCTTTGCGGTGTATGATTCTTCCTTCGAAAACGTCGGCGTGGCATTCCCGCCCGATGAAATCACCAACACCCTGCCCCAGTATCTTTCCTCCTTGGGCTTGAAGCAGCTCCACATCGCGGAAACGGAAAAATACGCGCACGTGACCTTCTTCTTCAACGCGAAGCTCGAAGCTCCTGTAGACGGCGAAACGCGTATCGTAATCCCTTCTCCGAAGGTAGCAACGTACGATTTGCAACCCGAAATGAGCGCTTATCCCGTCACCGAAAGAGTACTTGAAGAGCTGGATAGCGGCGAATACGACGTCGTAATTTTGAACTTCGCAAACTGCGACATGGTAGGCCATACGGGTATTATGGACGCGGCGGTTAAGGCGGTACACGCGGTGGACGAATGTGTGAAAAAGGTCACCGACAAGATCCTTGCGATGGGCGGCAGCGCGATTGTCACCGCAGACCACGGCAACGCCGACCAAATGGTTGCTGCGGACGGCGCTACGGCATTCACTCAGCACACGACCTTCCCCGTTCCCGTAATCTTGGTTTCCGAAGAATACAAGAACGTATCCTTGCGCGAAGGCGGTGTTCTTGCCGACCTTGCCCCCACCCTTCTTGACGTGATGAAAATTGCACAACCGAAGGAAATGACGGGCGAAAGCTTGATCAAAAAATAAGATTTGTGAATTTTTTTATAAAAAGGCATAAAAATACTTGCGATATTTTCGTATGTATGCTATAATTCATAAAGAATTATGCGCTTTGGCGGTTTCCCGCCGAACAAGAAAACCACAAAAAGGACAAAACGTTATGTTTATCAATTTGTTAGCATCTGAAACCGCTTTGCTCATCCGTGACATTCTCGCAATCGCCACGGTTGTTATTATGGCAATCGCCGCTTTGGCAGCAATCATCCTGATCCTGTTGCAGCAAGGGAACTCTACTGGTATCGACGCGCTCGGCGGTTCTTCCGAAACCTTCTTCGGTAAGAACAAAGGCAAGTCGCTCGAATCCAAGATGAAGAAATGGACCATCATTTGCTTGGTGATTCTTCTCGTCTTCTCGGTGATTTACTTCGTTGTTCCCTACAACACTGCAATTTGGGGTTGATTACTATCAGACAAAACCTTTTGGGCGGCTTATTGACAGCCGCCCATTTTTATTCTCTATCTCTTGGAAGGAGCTATGAATATTCGACAACAATTATTACAAGCCTTTGAAGAAGGCAAAATCAATAGAATGACGGCAAGCGACATTTGCCGTGTTTTCGCCATCCCCTATCGCGAAAAAAAGCGCCTTACACAGGTGCTGGATACACTCGTTGACGAAGGCTTGATCTACGAAGACAACGGGGGCAGGTACGGAACGGCAACGGCTTTGGGGCTTATTAAAGGAAAAATTAGCGGCAACGAACGTGGCTTTGCCTTCCTTGTTCCCGGAGATCGAGAAGCACACCCCGACGACTACTTTTTGTCCCGCAGAGCTTTACGGGGCGCTCTGCACGGCGACGTCGTTTTGGCGCAACGAGTAAGAAGCGAAAGCGGCGATGAAGCGGAAGTTATCCGCATTTTAGAGCGCGGCTATACCGAAATCGTCGGCACGTTCACGAAAGACCGCTACGCAGGCTATCTTACGCCCGATGAAAAGCGGTATTCTACGGAAATCTTTATCCCCCTGCACCGTTGCCACCAAATCAAAAGCGGCGTCAAGGCGGTGGCAAGAATCACCGAATACCCCCATGGCAAAGCGCCGAGCGGCGAGATTATCGAAGTGCTTGGGGACGAAGAAGACTTTTTTGCGGAAGAGCTCTCAATTATCCGCTCCTATTCCTTGCACGAAACCTTCCCCGACGGCGTAGAAGAAGCCGCGCAAAAACAGGAAGAACGCGGAATCACCCCTTCCGACCTGCTGGGAAGACGGGATTTCCGCGATAAGCTTATCGTGACGATCGACGGCGAAGACACGCGTGACATCGACGACGCTATTTCCATCGAAAAAGTTGGCGAAGACTATCTTTTGGGCGTGCATATCGCGGACGTTTCTCATTACGTCAAATACCGCTCCCCCCTTGACAAGGAAGCCTTGTCGCGCGGCACGAGCGTCTATTTCCCCGACCGCGTACTTCCGATGCTCCCCAAAGCCCTTTCCAACGGTATTTGTTCTCTCAACGAAGGGGAAGACCGTCTAACCTTATCTTGCTTGATGCGAGTCAACGCAAAGGGCGTGATTGTGGATAGCGAGATTGTAGAGGGCATCATTCGCTCCACGCATAAAATGACCTATACCGAAATCACAAAAATGCTGGACGGTGACGAAGAAACCTTGCAAAAATACGCCGACGTTCAAGACATGGTAGCCACTTTTGCGGAACTCACCAAAATTTTACAGCAAATGCGGCATAAAAAAGGTAGCGTCACCCTGGACGTCAAGGAAGCGAAAATTATGCTCATCGACGACGAGATCGTGATTCCCGATTACAAACGGCAGTTCTCGCACGAAATCATCGAAGCGTTCATGGTACTTGCCAACGAAACGGTGGCAAGCTTTATGCAATCCATTGAAGCGCCCTTTGTCTACCGTGTCCACGAAAAGCCGAGCGAAGAAAAGGCACAGTCCTTCCGCGATTTCGCACAAGGGCTCGGCTTGAAAGCCAAGTTTAACGTCACCGACGTCCACCCCTACGACTATCAAAATCTTTTGAAAAGCGCGGAAGAATTGCCTTCCTATTCGGTGCTCAACCGAGTAATGCTTCGCTCAATGCAAAAGGCAAGATATTCCCCCGAAAACGTCGGGCATTTTGGGCTGGCGAGCGATTGCTATTGCCACTTCACATCCCCCATTCGTCGGTATCCCGACCTGTGTATTCACCGCATCATCAAGGACGTTTTGAACGGCAAATACGCGCAGGCGTGCGAAGTGTACGGCGGATTTGTGGAAGAAGCCGCAAGCAAGTCTTCCGATCGCGAGCGCAACGCTGCGGAAGCGGAACGAGAAGTCGACGCACTATACACGACAATGTATATGAGCGAACGGCTAGGCGAAGAATTCGTTGCTGTTGTTTCAGGGGTCACGTCGCGCGGCATTTTTGCCGAGCTCCCCAACACGATTGAAGGCTTTATCCCCATTGAATCCATACCTGGGTCGTATGAATGTATCCCCGAACGATTTTTATTGAAGGGATCAAAGGAAAGCTACACCATCGGCGAGCAGCTACTTGTCAAGGTGATCGACGTAGATTTTTACCGTAGAAGAACGATATTCCAACTGATAGAGAAGGTGAAGAAATGAAAATTATTGCAGTAAATAAAAGCGCTTCGTTTGAGTATTTCATCGAAGAAAAATACGAAGCAGGCATTGTACTGGAAGGCAACGAAATCAAATCCCTGCGCGCAGGCAACGTCAATATGAACGATTGCTTTTGCTTCGTGCGCGGAAACGTCGTTTCCATCAAAAATATGCACATCGCATTCTATGAAAAATCGGACGGCTTCCACAGCCGTGATACGCGCAGGGATCGCCGATTGCTTTTGCATAAGAGCGAAATCGCAAAAATCGCAGGAAAAATCAACCGTCAAGGCTATACGCTCGTGCCCTTGAAGCTGTATTTTAAGGATTCCCTTGTAAAAGTCGAAGTTGCGCTTTGCCGTGGTAAGCATACCTACGACAAGAAGGCAACCATTGCCGCACGCGATCAAAAACGAGCAACCGAACGCGAAATCAAGGCAGCAGGTATCTAACGAAAAAAAACGGAGCTAAATGCTCCGTTTTTTTATACCATTCCATTCCTTCTCAATACGGCTTTTTTGGCGGCCTATATAGTCCCCTTCGGCGCGTTTCAATCAAGTGGTATTCCTTGACCCCTTCTAGCTCCGCCACCGATAAATTCACAGGCGAAGCAAAGGCAAGCGAGCCGTCCACGCCCCCGATTGCCGAATAGCCGATTCCGCAAAGACAGACAGGCGCGCCGTAGCAAAAGGCGTGCGCGCGTACGAGCACGCTTTCCACGCCGTTCTCGACCACTCCGTATGGGCAAATAATCACGTCGCTGCCGCAAAGGGTCAAGGATTTCGCCATTTCAGGAAAGCAAAGATCTTCCGCAACCAGCACCCCGAGCTTTCCCACTTTTGTATCGTATACTTTGAGTGCCGCGCCACTATTCATCTCCCCGTCCACGACGTTGAGCATATCCGAAACTCCAAGCAACCGTCCCCCTTCCGCCACCACTGCGGATTTCCGCTTAAAACCCTTCGTGTCGGTGATACAACCGCAAATCACCACCGCACCCGTCACTTGTGAAAGATTTGCCACCTGCTCGAAATAATTCGTTTCTTCCTTCAATTCGCGTTCATAGCTGACTTCCCCCAGACTTTTGAAGCCGCCGATAATCAGCTCTGCTTTCAGCTCCTGCAATTCCTTTACGTGCGTAGAAATGCCGCCACGGCTCACAAAACAAATTCTCATACGCCCCCCTATTTTTCAGTATATACACCAAGTAGAAAAAAGGTGCGTATACTAAACTAGAAAAGTGGCAATACTTCTTTCTACTAAGACAAAGGAGCGAAGGAATGTTTCTTGCAGGGCTGATTACAGGAATTATCATCGGGGGAAACTTAGGCGTTATGATTATGGCGCTTTTTAAAGCGCAACGCGATTAAACGCATACCTGCCCCTACCAAAAAAGAAAACCGCACGTCTTTTACCGTGCGGTTTTTAGGCTTTCTTATTTCACGTACTTATAAACGATTTGCTGCATTTCGTCCAGCTTTTCTAAAAGCTTTTGCGCGTAGGTTAAGTGGCATCTTGCTCGATCCAAGTTTTGCTCGGGATAATGAATACGGAAATACTTATCCCCGTCCAAATAGTCGGACAGGAAACGAATGCCGCATTCTACCGTCATCGCGAACGCGCCAAGCGCCAAGGTATCTACTTCCTTTTGCGTCAGCATGCTTCCCACTTCATCGACGAAGCCACGAGTGAAGGCTTCGTATTTTTCCATATCCACTTCGATTTTCGAAAGATCTTTTTCATCTTCGCCACAGGTATTCCCTACGATACGAATCGCATCGCCAAAATCGCACGCCACCAGCCCAGGCATAACGGTATCAAGATCGATTACGGAAAGATGCTCCTGTGTTTCCGCATCGAATAAAACGTTGCTCGTCTTCGTGTCGTTGTGGGTGACGCGCAAAGGAAGATCGCCTGCTCTTTGCATTTTATAGAGCCTTGTCGCCATTTCTTCAAGCGCTAAATATCCATCAATTTCCGCTTGCACGCTTGCCTTTCTTCCCGCAAAATCGTTTTCAATCGCATCCTTGAAAATCTGATAGCGGTTGACCGTGTTGTGGAAATGGGGAATTGCAATATGCAAATCCTTTACAGGGTAATCCGCCAAATACATTTGGAACTTCCCAAACGCCCTACCCGATTCTTCCGCAATCTTCGCGTTTTCCGCTTCCATAAAGGAAACCGAATCGTCAATAAATCGGCAACAACGCCAAAACTCACCGTTTGGAAGAATGGTATAATACATGCCGTCCTTAGCCTTTTGATAGTGCAAAACAAACCGTTTCGCGCTGATTCCCGTTGCCTTGATCTTAGCGCGGATATATTCCGTTACGGTGGAAATATTCCCCATCACGGCAACAGGATCTTTGAATACGTAAGTATTCACCCTTTGCAGGATGTAATCTTTCAGTTCACCGCCACGATAAAAATACACCTTATAGGTTTCGTTGATATGTCCGCTTTGAAGCACTTCAAAATGCGAGTATTCCCCCGCAATCGCAAAACGCTTCAAAACCTCTAATACTCTTTCCTCTAAAATCACTTGGTTTCCCATAATCCTTTTACTTTTTTGGTTGTACATAATGATTATAGCATAAACAATCCAATTTGTCAACCCATTTTCCCTTTTTAACATACTTTGCCTGAAAAACAGACATACTTATTATATGCGTAGATTGTGGAGAATAGGTGCATATTTTTTATTCATTTCGTACATGGCTATCCCTTTCGGGTGCAAAAGCCAACCTAAAGCGCAAGTAGCATCACCGCAGGAAATCATAAAGACGGAAGACTCGGCATCAACCTTACCGCCCAAAACAAGTGCCACGATTCCCGACAAGGATTACTGGGATACATCTGACGTGGACGTTTCCAAAATCGATCCAAATCGAAAGCTCATCGCATTTACCTTCGACGACTCGCCTGCTTCCACCTTAGAATCCATCGTTGGTACGTTTTTGCATTTCAATTCCACTCATCCCGACGCACCCGCAAGCGCAACCTTGTTTTGCAACGGTATGCGACTTCGCCCGTCAACGGCGCAAAGCGTAGAAATTGCATTGACCGCAGGCTTTGAACTGGGAAACCACACACAAAACCACTACGACCTTTCCAAACTCTCTCCCAGCGAAATTCGCCGAGAGATTGACAAAACAGACAAGCTACTCTCTCTCTTCGATGGAAAGCCCCGTCACCTTTTGCGCGCCCCTTACGGCAACGTTTGCGAAAGCGTCCGCGCGCAGGCAAAGACGCCCATCATCAGTTGGTTTATCGACACGAAGGACTGGACGGGAATCCCAGCCGAAAGCATCTATCAAAGCGTTTGGGGGCAAAAACACGCAGGGGTGATTGTACTCATGCACGACGGATATCCCCATACCGTGTCCGCATTGAAACAGCTTTTACCCGATCTTTACGACGCAGGCTATCAAGCTGTGAGCGTATCACAAATGGCAAAGGCGCATGATTGCCGCCTAAAAATAGGCGGCGTGTATACACGCGCCCGAAACTTAAATCGCCGCTAATCGGCAATAAAAAAAGCCCCGTTTGGGGCTTGTTTTTATTCTTGGAAGAACTCGCGATAGATGGCGCGGATACAGCTTTCGCAATCCTTGCCTTCCACCCCGACAATGATATTCAGCTCGCTTGAGCCTTGGTCAATCATATTGACGTTGACGCCGTTTTCAGAAAGCGCCTTAAAGAGCCTTGCCGAAGTACCGACGTTCTTTGCCATACCGTGACCAACGGTTGCAATCAAAGCAATGTCTTCGTGTGTATAGATTCTATCGGGGCGCACCGCTTCCTTCATCTCTTGCAAGAGCACGTCCAAAATGCCGTCTTTTAAGAACTCATTATCAATCACCAAGGACATGGTATCAATTCCCGAAGGCAAATGCTCGAAGGAAATGCCGTGCTTGCCGATTACGGAAAGCACCTTTTGCACAAAACCGATTTCCGCGTTCATCATCGACTTTTCGATGGTAATCGACGTAAAGCCCTTCTTGCCTGCAATCCCTGTGACAACGCTATCGCCAAAGGATCTTTTCGCATCAGGCACGATAAACGTACCACGATCTTCGGGACGGAAGGTGTTGGAAATACGAATGGGAATTCCCGCGCTACGCACGGGGAAAATCGACTCGCTATGCAAAACGTTTGCGCCCATATAGGAAAGCTCGCGAAGCTCGGAATAGGAAAGCTCGGACATACATACAGGACTATTGACAATGCGAGGATCGCAAGCATAGAAACCGCTTACGTCCGTCCAGTTTTCGTATAAGGCCGCCTTTACGCCCCTTGCCACGATTGCGCCCGAAATATCGCCGCCGCCACGGGAAAAGGTCTTTACTTTTCCGTCAGCTCCTAATCCGTAGAAGCCAGGAACAACCGCTTTATCGTACGATTTCAGCACCTTACCCGCCAAATCAAAGGTTTCTTCCTTCAAAATACCGTTCTCGTCAAAGCGTACAAACTCCGTTGCATCCACAAACGGAACGCCAAGCACTTCCGCAACGATATGCGCAGTAATGAACTCCCCACGGGAAACGCAATAATCCTTGCCTGCGCCGCCCAAGATCGCCGCCTTGGCTTCATCTAACGCCGCGCGCACCTTCAAATCCTTGCCGATCTCACGTTCGATATTCAAAAAGCGAACGCTGATCTTTTCATACAACTCTTCAAACAGGTCGCTATCCTGTTTTTCATACGCCGCATACAGCGCATACAAAAGATCGGTGACCTTAATATCTCCGCTAAACCGCTTCCCTGGCGCGGAAACCACTACGTACCGTCTTTCCTTATCCGCCTTAACAATCTCTGCCGCGCGCAAAATAACGTTTCCATCCGCCATAGACGTGCCGCCAAACTTACACACCTTACAACTCATAAACTCCTCCAAAACGTGTTAAACGCATACCTGTACCCATTCTTTTGGGCAAACCATTAAATATTCAGCAAGAACGTCACCAAAAACGCCAAGCCCAAAGCAATCGCTTTTATCCAAAATTTCGAACAAAAAACTTCTTTCAAAAAATTCAAAAATCTCATTTGATTACCACCTTCGCTTTTTTATCGGTCAAGGGCAATTCCTGCCAATAATAATCACGCAATACCTGCGTCAATCTTTCCGTATCAGGGAAACGTTCCACGTCGCCCTTTTTGACAATTGAAATAATCCCCGTTTCTTCGGAAACAATCAAAGCAACGACGTTTGCAACTTCCGTAATCCCGATTGCCGCGCGGTGACGAGTACCGAATTCCTTCGGATACGAGCCCTTTTCGGTGAGCGGAAGGAAGCACCCTGCCGCCTGCACCTTGTGACGACGAATCACCATCGCGCCGTCGTGCAAGGGAGAGTTAGGGAAAAATACACTTTCAATCAAGCGCGTGGAAATATCCGCTTCCAAAGTGACGCCACTATTCAAAACCCCTTTGGGAAGGCTACCTTTCGAAAGCACGATCAGCGCGCCTGTTTTCGATTTCGACATATTTTGCACCGCCTTTACAATATCGGCAATGCACTGCTCCACGTCCTGCGCGGAATGGCTTTCCGTCGAGCCGCCAAGCTTTTCGGCAGGGCTACTCTTTTCGCGATGCACGTCCCAAAGCATCTTTTTCACTTCGGTATTGAAGAAAATGAGCATCAACGCCGATGCCACCAACGTGTACATCAGGAAGAATCCCTTGGTAAAAAGCTCGGGCTTTGCGCAATACATCACGCCGCCGCAAACAAGCAAGCCCCAGTAAACGAGCATCAGCTTCGTTGCTTCGTTTTCCCGTAAAACCTTAGAAACGTAATAAATGAGCAAGAAGAAAAAGAGCCATTCAAACGCATAAATGAGTTGAAAACCGCCAAAAAATCCTTCCAGCTTAAAGATTACGTTTTGAATTGTGTCCACAAAGGATGCAAGTAAAAACATATTTCCTCCGCTTGGCGCAAACCGCCAAAGTGCATTTCATTGATAATATAGTATTCCGTTTATCGGTTTTCGATGCTTCAAGCTTGCTTGAAAAACACCTGTGCCGTCACCCATTTCACCGCCGCCGTCGGTGTGAGCTCCCCACACTTGACCGCCGCGATTGCATCGTATACGCCCGTATAGTAGCGAAGCAAAGCTTCGGGGGAGAACTTCGTCGACTGCTCCTTGTTCTTGCGGACGACAAACTCCTTCATTCCAAGCTCTGCGGCAATCGCCGCCGACGCGCCGTTCATCACCCGAACTTCATACAGAGTTTTGAAATAGCCTGCTATCATACTAAGCACTGGCAAAATATCCGTCGTCTTCACCGTCAGCTCTTGCAGGATACGAATAAACTCCGCATTGTTCCCACGGGAAATCGCGTTCGTAAGCTCATAGACCTTATACTCTGTTTCAGGATGAACGTTTTCCTGCACCATCTCGTCGGTGAGCCGCGTCACGCCTGCGCTTTGCGCGCACAAAAGCAGCTTTTCCGTTTCCATCGAGATACGGGACATATCGTAATTGCAATAGGCGGCAATCAGATCACAGGTCATACCGTCGGCAACCACGCCCGACTTTTTCATTGTGAGATAGATCCAGCGTTTAATCGTTTCTTCGTCCGATTTTCCGCAATCCACGTACGTGACGTTTTTCGCCTTGGATAAGGACATGGTGCCTGTTTTTCCCTTTTCCGAGTTGGCTATAAACAGGATGGTTGACGAAGTGGGATTTTCAAAATACGGTTGCAGGTATTTCTCAAAATCATTTTGTGTCGGATAGAATTCGGTCACCTTCACAAACCGTTTTTCGCTGACAAACGGAAAGGTATTCACCGCGGCAAGTAGCTGTGTAATCTTATCCCCTTTCAGCAAACCGCCGTCCAGCACGGCGCTATCCAAAATCGGCTCTTGTACGTACCGAGAGCGAAGCAACGCTTCCCCTTTTTCGCGAAAATAGAGCTCTTCCCCTTCCAAAAGATAGATGGGTTGCGCGCCGTGTTCGTCGGTAAATTTGCGAAAATCAACGTATTTCATACAAACAACGCGCCCCCTTTTTTAGTGCTTTAATATGTTTCCATATTAAGTATAGCACATAGACGGCAAAAAAGCAAGAGTTTTGACAAACCTTCTTATAAGAGCGTAATAATACAGCAAACGGCAAACGTTGCCGCCACTGTTCTTTTTTGCCATTTGCAAAAATTGATTTTGTCCGTACAAAAAATCAGCGCCGAATAGTAGCAAATCACGCTTTGGGGAAGCAAATGCAATTCTCGAATTACCCCTGACGAAAAATCAAAAATATGGAAGAGCAACGTAGACGCGCCGAGAAGCAAGTTTGGCAGGTAAAACACGATCGGCAATAGGCTCGACGGCAAGAACGCGCCAACCAGTGCAAACACAAGCAACGGTGAAAATCCAAGCGTAATCATCGGCACAAATAGACAGTTCAAAAGCAATGAAATCACGGAAAAATAGCCGAAAGAAAGGTACAAAATCGGCGCAGTTGCAAGCTGTGCCGCCATGGATACGGACAAAAAGCTGATCACCTTATCCACCGCCTGCCAAGGCAGGGGCTTTGGCAAGGTATTCCCCTTGAACATATTCGGCTTCGGCGGCTTTGGAACGCCTAAAAGAGTGTGCTTTGCCCATTTGAAAACGCCGTATATAGCGCCGCCCATCACCCTATTGAGCGGCCGCGAAAGCAAAACAATTCCAAGGCACGCGCCAAACGAAAGCTGCGCGCCCACACCAAAGAGCAAGGTCGGATAGATAAGCAACACCACACACGCCGCCAGCGACAAGCTTTCTAAGCCGTCGTACTTCATCCCCAGCAAAGAACAGCCGTACAATACCAAGCAAGTGATCGTCGCACGAACGACAGACGCAGAATATCCGCAAACTCCACCATACAAGAGCAAAATTGCCACTATAAAAAGAAATCGGATGGGGGCAGGTACGCGTTTATCACGAAAAAGTAGCAAGCAAAACGCAAACGCCGCGCCGATATGCAAACCCGAAACGGCAAAGATGTGCGCTACGCCGCCGTAGCGAACGTTCTCTAACAGACCTTCTTCGATGCCCGAAGTATTCCCCAGCAAAATTGCAACGGCAACGGCAGCGTTTTCTTCGCTCATACCTGTATACAACGCGTTTTGTAGTCTACCGCGAACAAACGCTCCTAAGCGGAACTCCACGCCGTCTACCCTGTACCAAGTCGGCTCGCTCCCGCGATATAGCTCACGGTTTGCAATCGCTTCCGCGCGAAAGCCGTAAGCGCCTTCTACGGCATTTGCGGTACTTACCTGCATCAACGCCGTTATGCGGTCACAAAAATCCACTGCGGCAAAATCGCCGTCGTAGAGCCGAAAGGTAAGCTTCCCTGCAACTTCTTCACCGCCGATGGAAAGATTCGTCAAAACCACTTCCCCACCGTAGCTTTGCACGTTCTTTTCCACAACCGTACCACAAACAACGTATTCGCCGTTAAAGGTGGGCGCATCACGATGGTTTGCTGTCGCAAGCGAAAAAGACGAAAAGCCAATAAAAAAGAAGAGATAAAACAGTACCAGGTACGCGATGAACCGAGTTTTTCCACGAAAAAGCACCCCTGCAACAAGCGGCAAGACAAGCACGATGAGAACGGCAGTCCAAATGGGTTGCTCGTCCACAATGCGAAGATACCCGACCAGTATTCCTAAGATAAGGAAACAAGCTATGCAAAAAACGGGGCGAAAATTCACAATTCGCCCCATTGATTGTTCGATGCTGTTTTCCTTTCTTTTATCCATCGTTAGTAGTCCATTATTCCAAGTACTGCCATACGGTATACGTCAACCGATCAATTACGTCTTCCAGATCCCCACAGAGCATACATCCAGCCGCTCGCACGTGACCGCCACCGCCGTAAGCGTCTGCAATCTTATTGACGTCCGCATATTTTTTCGAGCGCAAGGAAATCTTATACTGCCCTTTGCGCATTTCCATCATAGATAAAGCTACTTCCACTCCGTCGACGTTCAAGGGGAAATCGACAAAGCCTTCCGTCATACCGTAATTTGCGCCGTGCTTTTTCATCTGCTCCTGCGTGATTACGATAAGCGCCAAGCGGTTTTCGTAGTAGTAGCGAATCTTCCCCATCACGTCGGCAAACAGCGCCGCGCGCTCCTTCGGCTGTCTTTTGAACAGCTCGTATTGAAGCCTACAAATATCCGCACCTGCATCCACGAGCCTTGCCGCCACCGAAAGAGCTTCTTCCGTGACGTCGTCGTGGGAAAAATTCCCCGAATCGGTCAAGATCCCCATCAGCAAATATTCCGCCGTAAGCTTATCAATGGGCGCACCCATGTACGTGATGAGCGCATAAATATTCAAGCAGTTCGCCGCGCAAACCCGCACGTGATTATACCCAGCATAGCGCGTGTTGGAAACGTGATGGTCGATATTGAAGGTCGGTTTTTTCTTTCCGCCTGCGCTAAATAGATAGGAAAGTTCGCCCAAGCGCGCACATTCCGCGCTATCGACGGCAACGTAAACATCTGCGTCAAAAGCAGGGGTCTTTTTCACCCCTTCCAGTCCTTCCATAAAAGCAAGGTTGGACGGCACGTCCGAATCGTTGCACACGCAGTTTTTAATCCCCAAAGCGCTTAAAGCGCGCGAAAGCGCCATCGAACTTCCGTACGCATCCCCATCGGGGCGCGTATGCGAAAAGATCGCGACGCTTTTGGCTTGTTTTAATTTTGTTGCAATTTCACAAAGTGATACGTTCACTTATTCTTACCCACCCGACGTTAATTTTCGTCGGATTTTTTTCCTTCGTTGATTTTCTTAAACAGTTCGTCCATCTTTGCGCCGTAGGTCATACTGCCGTCCCAAAGAAAGGTGATAGCAGGTACGGTGCGCATCCGCATTACCTGCGAAAGCTGATGCCGAATATAGCTTGCATTTTCTTGCAACACTTCAAAGGAGCGAAGCTTTTCCGCTTCGTCCTTTGCGTAAATGCTTACGTAGACCTTCGCCGTCTTCAAATCGGGAGCAACGTCCGCTTCGGTGACGGATACCAGCCCCTTCAAATCAGGGGCTCTATCCTTCAAATGGCGAATGATCTCGCTGATTTCCTTTTGGTATTCGCCGTTCAAGCGAGAAGTTCTTGCCGTCTTCATTACGCCTTGATCTCCTCCGTGATATAGCATTCGATGATGTCACCGATGCGGATTTCGTTAAAGCCGTCGATTGCACAACCGCATTCAAAGCCATAGGAAACTTCTTTCACGTCGTCCTTGAAGCGTTTGAGCTGCTTCACGCCGCCTTCACAAATCATAATATCTTCGCGATAGATACGGAGCTTACCGCCGCGAACGATCTTGCCATCCAAGACGTAGCAACCTGCAATCGTGCCCACGCCCGTAATGTTGAACGTTTGACGCACTTCGCACTTACCCGTGAGAATTTCACGAAGCTTGGGTGCAAGCATACCTTTGAGCGCCGCTTCGATATCGTCCAAAAGCTCGTAGATGATTCTGTACGAACGAACGTCAACCTTGCTCGTTTCCGCAAGCTTCTTTGCCTTCGTATCAGGACGAACGTTGAAGCCGATGATGATCGCGTTCGCGCTATCGGCAAGCATTACGTCGCTTTCATTGATTGCCCCTGCCGCCGCATGGATAACCTTGACGCGCACTTCTTCGTTGGAAATCTTTTCGAGCGACTGACGAACCGCTTCCACACTACCCTGCACGTCGCCCTTGACAATCAAGTTCAGGTTCTTCATCTTGCCTTCTTCCACCTGTGCAAACACGTCGTCGAGCGTCACACGGCTGGATTGACGAATCATATTTTCGCGTTCCTTCGTCTTTCTTTCTTCCAAAACCTGCTTCAAGAGTGCTTGGTCAACGGCAATAATGCTATCGCCAGCGGAAGGAACTTCTTCAAAGCCGAGTACGGAAACCGCCATCGAAGGACCTGCCGCTTTAACCGCTCTGCCCTTGTCGTCGAACATCGCGCGCACACGACCCATGGTCGTACCAGACAGGATATGGTCCCCCGTTTTGAGCGTACCCGTTTGCACGATGATGCTTGCAACAGGGCCCTTGCCCTTGTCGAGCTTCGCTTCGATGATGCTACCCTTTGCCTGACGGTCGGGATTCGCTTTGAGCTCTTGCATTTCCGCAACCAAGTTGACTGCGTCAAGCAAGTCGTCGATGCCCATACCCGTCTTTGCGGACACGGGAACGATCATCGTATCGCCGCCCCATTCTTCGGGCACGAGATCGTTTTCAATCAAGCCCTGGCGTACTCTATCGGGGTTCTTTTCGGGTTTATCCATCTTGTTCATCGCAACGATGATGGGAACGTTTGCCGCCTTCGCGTGGTTGATTGCTTCCACCGTCTGGGGCATGATGCCGTCGTCCGCCGCAACGACCAAGATAACGATGTCCGTCACCTGCGCGCCGCGCGCACGCATCGCCGTGAACGCCGCGTGACCAGGCGTATCAATAAAGGTAATTTGCTTGCCCTTTGCCGTAACGGTGTAAGCACCGATGCTCTGCGTAATGCCGCCTGCTTCGCCTGCGGTGACCGACGTGGAACGAATCGCGTCCAAAAGGGAAGTTTTACCGTGGTCAACGTGACCCATAACCGTAACGACGGGGGCACGGGTGACAAGCTTGGAAGCATCTTCTTCCGTCACGTTTTCCTGCAAGACGTCTTCCGCCGTCTTTTCAGGCTTGTATTCCAAGTCAATTTCCATATCCGCCGCCATCAAAGCCGCGTTTTCGTAGTCGATAGAATCATTGATGCCTTTCATGATGCCCATCTTGAACAAGCGCTTGGAAATTTCCACCGCCGTCACGCCGAGCTTTTCAGAAAGCACCTTCAAAGGAATGTCTTCCGTCGTCACCACCGCGTGATCAATCTTGACCGTTTGGATTTCCTGCGTCTTTTGCTTTTTGGGCGTACGCATCTTTCTATATCCGCTCTTATCTTCGTCGAAATCCGCCACCGTCATACCCTGTTGCTTTTGCAAGGTACGCTTGGACATAGGCTTCTTTTCGCTATACGTCTTTTCGGTATACGTCTTCTTCTTTTGCGTAGATTGCTTGTTGTCCTTATGGATCGTTGCAGGTGCAGGAGCAACCACTCCACCCCCTTGCGGGCGGCTTGGACGCGTACCTGCCCCCTGCGTAGCGGGCTTTTCGCCGCGCGCACCGTAAGGTTTTTCCCCTTGGGGACGAGCAGGTCTTTCGCCTGCAGGACGCGCAGGACGATAGGTAGAAGTTGAGCTCTCCGCACCAGGCTTTGCAACGTATTCGCCCTGCACCTGACCGTTACGGAAATAACGGGGAGCTCTAGGCCCTGCGGGTTTCGCAGGTTCAGCAGGCGCATAGGTCGTTTCTGCCTTCGGTTCAGGTTTTGTTTCTGCCTTCAGCTCGGGCTTTGCTTCCACCTTCGCTTCGGGTTCTTCTACGGAAGTAGGCGCTTCTTCGGGCGCTTTTACTTCTTCCACTACCGCCGCTTCTTCCGCCTTTTTCTTCGTTTTCTTGGCAGGCTTTTCCTCGGGCGCTACTTCCTGCACGGGAGCTTCTTTTTCCGCCGCCGCAGCCTGCGCCGCCAAAGCCGCTTGACGAGCCGCTTCTTCCTGAGCCGCCAGCTCCGCCGCAGCAGCCGCTGCTGCCGCCGCTTCGCGTTCCGCTTTTTGCGCTTCAAGCGCGTTCAGCTTTTTCAAAATATCGTTCAAGCTCTTCTCTGTGGAAGAAAGGCGCTTACGCAACCCGCCCAGTTGCTGTTCGCCCAAGAGCTCTCTTACTTTTTCCAAGTTTTTGTAATCATTCTTTGCCATAGATTTCAGTCGTTTCCTCCATAGATTTTCAGGCTCGGTTCATCTTCCATAACGGACAGGATCGCCTGCGCCAAATGAACGTCTTTGATCGCAGCCGCTTTCACGGCAGGCTTGTGGAGCGCTTCAGCCAGCGCGCCTTCCTTTGCAACGAGCAACGGACAGGAAAATTTTTCCTTTGCTTTGAGCACCGCCTTTGTGGAGCTTGCGCCAAGCTGCTCGTCAATCACGATCAAAAATACGGATTTTTTTTGTTTTTCGATGTCGTCTACGCCGTAGGCGATCTTTCCGCTACGAACGCAAAACCCGAAGTAGGATGCAATTTTACTGTTCATGCCCTTCCCCTCCGATCTGTTCGTAGACGGTTTGGGGTACGGCAGCCGAAAAGGCTTTGTTCAGCAGCTTCTTGCTATCCAGTTTTTTTCGACAGTCTTCGGCGGCGCAAATATACGCGCCACGCCCCGGAGCCTTCCCCGTATAGTCCGGATAAATTTCCCCGTCTGCGTTTCGCACGACGCGCAGCATCTCTTTTTTGGGCTGCATCTGTCTACACGCGATACACATCCGAAGGGGGATTTTTCCTTTCGCCATATTATTCTTCGTCTACCCCGTCTTCTTCCGCTTCTGCTTCTGCCGCAAGTGCCAAGGCTTCGGGCGAAGACGCTGCTTTGACGTCGATCTTCCAGCCCGTCAATCTTGCCGCAAGTCTTGCGTTTTGACCGTCACGGCCGATTGCCAAGGAAAGCTTATCGTCGGGAACGACCGCCATCGCGCTCTTTTCACCGCGAATGGTGACCGAGTTGACCGTCGCAGGGGACAACGCCTTGAAGATGAACGCAAGGGGATTTTCATCCCACAAAATGATGTCGATTTTTTCGCCACCGAGCTCTTCCACAACCGCGTTGACTCTCGCGCCGCGATTACCAACACACGCGCCGACCGCATCCACCCTTGCATCGGAAGAGCAAATTGCAATCTTCGTTCTATGCCCCGCTTCACGCGCAACTTCCTTCACTTCTACAATCCCTTGCGCAATTTCAGGGACTTGTTCTTCAAACAGCTTCTTTACAAGCCCAGGCGCCGTTCTGGAAACAACGATTTGGGAGCTTCTGCCGCTATTCTTAACACGCTTTACGAACACCTTGATGGTATCGCCGACCGCATAACGTTCGGAAGGAACGCGATCCTGCGGGGGCATAACCCCTTCAATCTTCTTATCGCCGAGCTCGACGTATACGTTTCTATCGTCGATCTTGCGAATAACACCCGTCATCAGCTCGCCTTCCTTATCGGAGAACGCCGAATAGGTGCTATCTCTTTCCGCTTCGTGAAGCTTTTGCAAGATAACCTGTCTTGCCGTCTGCGCCGCGATACGTCCGAATTCATCGGGAATGAAGGTACGCACGATGGTATCGCCGACCTGATGTCTTGCGTCGAGCGCCTGTGCGTCTTCCAAGGAAATTTCCTTATCCTTGTCTTCTACCACTTCCACAACGTGCTTCACCGCCTTGAAGGAAATCGTACCGAGATCGGGGTTGATATCCACGATCACTTCCGCGCCGCCGTCGTACTGTTTCTTGTACGCGGACGCAAGCGCGTTCTTTAAGGTTTCCAAAAACGCTTCTTCGCTGATGCCCTTCTCTCTAACCAGTTCGGTGAGTGCTGCAAAAAATTCCTTGTTATCCATAATTGTATCTCCTATTGAGTTGTGTAATTTTTTCGTTTTAGATTTTGCCGAAATCGGCAAGCGGATTAGAAATCAAACTCGATCGCGCGGTTGATTTTTGCGATCTTGCTCTTTTCGAGCTTCATTACCGCACCGTTGTCTTCGATGGAAACGCAGTGTTCGTCAAAGCCGACGAGCGTCGCTTCAAAAAACTTCTTCCCCTGCATAGGCGCAAACAGCTTCACTTCCACCTTTTTGCCCATACATTTTTGAAAATCCCGCTCCGTTTTCAACGGTCTATCCAGCCCTGGGCTGGAAACGTTGAGCGTATACGGCAACCCAAAGGTAGGGTCAAGCTCGTCAAGAATCGGGTCGATAGCGCGGTGGAATGCTTCACAGGTATTCAAATCCACTCCCCCTTCGATGTCGATATACACGGTGAGCGCAGGCTCTCTGCCCTGCTTGAACTCCACTTCGACGATTTCAATTTGCATCTCGTCGGCGGTAGGTTGCAAGGCATTTTGAATTTCTTCAATCGTCTTGATTTTCATAATCGTCCCCTTTTCAAAGTTGCTAAAAAAGCTCTTAATACGAAGATTGAGAGTGGCGCAAGACCACTCTCAATAACAAAAGCATTATTAAGTATCTTCATTATAGCATGATTTTTTGCAATAGGCAAGCATTTTACCATAATTTCTTAAAAGAAATTTATTGAGAACTTAAAGCGGCAAGCTTCCGCGCTTTTTGATAAGCTCCACAAAAATTTTTGCCGTCGTCGCCGCGTCTTCAAAAGCGCGGTGATGATTGAAATCAAAGCCGTAGTACTCCGCAATCGTGTTCAGCTTATAGTTCGCAAGCCCCACACCCGCAAGCTCCTGTTGTGCAAGCGTCACCGTATCCAAGGACGGGTTGGAAAAAATATACCCGTTGTCCTTGCCGTAATAGCGGATAAACCCATAGTCGAAATTCACGTTATGCCCAACGAGAATCGCCCCTTCGGTGAACTTGAAAAAGTCCGCCATCACCTTATCGACGGTCGGAGCGCCGATCAAGTCTTCGTCGTGAATCCCCGTCAAGTCGATAATCTTTTGCGAGAGCCGATCGGGGCAAGCAACGAAGGTTGCGAACTTTTCGCAAATCTCCCCGTCAACGAGCTTCACCGCGCCCACTTCGATAATCTTATCCATCTTCCCCATGGACGGCTGGGATACAAGCCCCGTCGTTTCCAAGTCGAACACCACCACCGTTTTACCTTTGAGCGCGGCAGGCTTTTCCGCAACGTCGAAAAATCCCGCTTGCTTATAATCAACGTACGGTTCAGGGAAAACGGTATGGTAATATTTCGGAACAGGCTTCGATTCCTTCGCCTTTGGAGTAAAATCCTTCGGGGGATGCCCCAAATTGATTTTCCCTGCCTTGAAAGAAGGATGCCCGTTAAACTCTTCGTTCGCGCCGATGATTACGATATAATCCCCCGACTGCAACTCCTTGATTTTTTCTTCCGTTGCCTTCTTGGGGAAATAGGTACAGCGAAGCATACCCGATCCGTCGGAAATCGACACCGAATAACGAGTTTTTTCCACGTCCTGCCCCGTCTTTTTATCCTGTTTTACGTACTTCTTTTCTTCGATAAAAGTGATTGCGCCGCACACGGCAAAATCCCCATCCATGCACCCCATGTCCGCGACGTAGACCGCTTCGGACGGAACAGAATCCGCGCCGTCAATCTTTTTATAGTCTTCGATCGGAAAGGTACGAATCTCGGAAACGAACGTCTCTTCCTTCTCCGACGTATCTTCCAGCAAAATCGACTGATCGCGCGCCTTTTCCACCACGCGAACATTGCCCATAAACCGACCGCAATATCGGGACGAAAGATGGGCGCAAACCGCGTCGAGCACCTTGCCCGTATCAAACAGGGATTTTTCATCCGTCGCCACTTCAAAGTAGAAGTTGGCAACGCCGCCCACGATTTCCACCTTAACGTCCCGTTGCTTTAAGAACGCCGCAGCCGCAGGAAAGGTATCCGTGACGAAGGAAAAAATGCACTCCTGCAACAATTCTTCATCCACGAGCCGTTTGGTAATTTTCACCTTCGCAGAAAACTCGGCAGGCAAATATTTTTGCGTAATTTCCATCGCGTCGTTTTCATCAAATTTCGTAAAAGAACGATCGGTAATCAGCGAAAATTCCGCAATTTTTTGCCGTTTATAGACGCAAATCCCTTCTAAAACCGCGTTTTTTAATCCGTCGATTGCGCGTATTTCGCGCAAATACTCATTTGTTCTGTCCATCGCTTACCAGTTCCTTTAACTCGCGCAAAAAGGTTTCCCTTGCCGCGCTCGCTTCCACTTTCAAATAGGGCTCGCCCTTCTTAAACAGCAAGCAATAGCCATTGCCGCCTGCAATCCCAAGGTCGGCGTCCTTCGCTTCCCCAGGGCCGTTGACAACGCAACCCATCACCGCCACCTTTGCCTTGACCGAATAGGGCAAAACAAAATCCGCCACTTCCCGAGCAAGTGCCATGCTATCCCAACTGCACCTGCCACAGGTAGGACAGGAAATCACTTCCACGTAATTTTCTTCCAAGCCGCAAGCCTGCAAAATCCGCTTCGCCGCATACACTTCCTGCACAGGATCGTCCGTCAAGGACACGCGCAAGGTATCGCCGATCCCCTGCAATAAAAGCGCGCCGATCCCCACCGAGCTTTTTACAATCCCACTTGCGGTCGTACCCGCTTCCGTAACCCCCACGTGCAGGGGGTAAGAAGTGCGATTTGCCAATAGCAGGTACGCGTTCACGGTCATCGGAACGTCCGATGCCTTTACGGAAATCGCAATATCCTGCACCCCGTTTTTTTCAAGCGCCGCCACGTTAAAGAGCGCGCTTTCCACAAGCGCTTTTGCGCTTCTTCCGTACTTTTCCAAGAAATGCGGCTCAATACTACCCGTATTCGAGCCGACGCGCACAGGGATACCGTGCGCCTTTACGCAGTCCGCCACGTACTTAATTTTTTCTTCGCCGCCGATGTTGCCAGGGTTGATCCGCACCTTGTGCGCCCCGTTTTCAATGGAAGTCACCGCTAAGCGGTGAGAAAAATGAATATCCGCCACGACAGGCAATCCACTACCTGCCACGACCTGCTTGATCGCCACCGCGTCTTCTTCGTCCGCAACCGCAACCCGCACGATCTCACAGCCTGCTTGTTTTAGCGCCGCAATCTGCGCCAAGGTGTTTTCCACGTCCGCTGTTTTCGTCGTCGTCATCGACTGTATGCGCACAGGCGCACCGCCGCCGACGCTCACGCCGCCGACGTTGATTCTTCGCGTATTTTCTCTTACAATCATGCGTCGCTACCCGTATCCTTCTTGCTTTCCTTCGCGTCGCGCATCATCTTTTTCAGCTCCGCCATAAAGGACGAAATATCCTTAAACGAACGATAGACGGACGCATAGCGAACGTACGCTACTTCATCCGTATCCTTGAGCGCTTCCATAACCATCTCTCCGATCTCCTTGGAAGAAATCTCGCTTTCCATACTGTTATACACGCGGCGAGAAATATCCGATACAATCTCGTCGATTTTATCTGCGGAAACCGCTCGTTTTTCGCACGCCTTGACAATCCCCCTGCGCACCTTTTCCGCATTATACGATTCACGCGTGCCATCGTTTTTCACCACCAAAACGGGGGTGACTTCGATCGTTTCGTATGTAGTAAAACGTCTTCCGCAAAGGGTACATTCTCTTCTTCTGCGAATACTCTTTCGATCGTCTGACGAACGGGAATCAATTACCTTGCTATCCGTGCAATCACAATACAAACATTTCATCTGCTTCTTCTCCTAAAAATACGCTTAAACTCGTACCTGCCTATACTTTATCAGTTTTTCTTCCCCTTATGTTTGCGAATTTCCAGCACTTCCTTTTCATATCCGCGCTCACTCGGAACGTAGTAGATTTTGTCCTTCAAGCTATCGGGCAAGTACTGCTGTTCGACGTAGCCGCCGTAGCTATGGGGATATTTGTACCCCCGACCTGCCGCCTTGTCTTCCGCGCTACCGTAGCTTGTATCCTTCAAATGCGCAGGCACGCGATCATCGCTATCGGAAACCGCGTCCGCCTTTGCCGCAAACATAGCTTCCACCACCGAATTACTCTTTTCCGCTTCGCAAACGTAGATGATGGCTTCGGACAGGGGAATCATCCCTTCGGGAATCCCGATTTTTTCCAGCGCATACATTGCGGACGTTGCCATTTGCAACGCGCGCGGATCTGCCATTCCGACGTCTTCGGCTGAATGTACGACAAGCCGCCTTGCCACCAGCATCGGATCACAGCCACCTTCAATCAGGCGTTGCGCATAATACAGCGCGGCGTTTGCGTCGCTCCCACGCAAGGATTTACAAAAGGCAGACAAAAAGTCGTAGTAGCTGTCTTCGTTATACGAAAGCGCTTTTCGCTGAATGGATTGCTCGGCATCCGCAATGGTGATATGAATCACCCCTTGCTCGTTCGGCACCGTCGTCAGTGCGGCAAGCTCCAAAGCGTTGTACGCCGTACGAAGGTCACCGCCTGCAACTCGCGCAATATGGTCGATTGCATTATCGTCCACGCGCAAGTTCAGCTTGCCCAGCCCCTTGTGACGGTTTTTAATCGCCTTTCTCATCGCATCCGCAATATCGTCCTTCGTCAAACGCTTGAACTCAAACACGCGGCAACGAGAAACGATAGCAGGCGTCATCGACGCGTACGGATTTTCCGTCGTCGAGCCGATAAAGATGATCGTCCCCTGCTCGATTGCAGGCAAAAGAGAATCGCTTTGCGTCTTGTTAAAGCGATGGCACTCATCCAGCATCAAATAGGTATGCTTGCCGTACATCCGCAAATTATCCCGCGCTTCTTCCACCGCTTTTTTTACGTCCGCGACCCCTGCGTTTACGGCATTGAGCTTGATAAAATGCCCGTTCGTACCGAGCGCAATGATATTCGCGAGCGTCGTTTTTCCACACCCAGGGGGGCCCCAGAAAATACAGCTTCCCAAGCGATCGGTCGCAATCGCGCGACGAAGCAACGAGCCTTCCGCAACCAAATGCTTTTGACCGATAAACTCGTCCAAGTTGCACGCGCGCATCCGCTCCGCAAGCGGCTTTGCAGACTCTTCGTGATTGTTGTTGCTAAAATCAAATAAATCCATTTCAATCCAACCCTGCCCCTTGTAAATTGCAGATTTTCATCAAATTACCTTTCGTCAATCCTTCAAAAGAGCGCGTATTTTTTCAATGTTCTTTCTGCCCATTTCATAGCCCTGCTCATAGGCAAAATTTAAGTTTTTGAAGCTGTACTGACTCATATTCCCCAAGTCGGGCTCCAACCAAAGATCGTACTTTTTACGCATCCTTTGCTTGTATGCGCTCGTGCGCGCGTTATCCATAATATCCACCACTTCCGCCATCACAACGAATACGTTCGGGCAGCGATCCTTTGTAGAGCGCATCCCCAAAACGTCTACGGCGATTACGACGTCGGGATCCATTCTACGGACTTCTTCCACGGGCACACGGCGCAAAATCCCGCCGTCCACAAGCCGCATTCCATCCGCTTCAATCGGCTTAAATACCGACGGAATTGCAGACGATGCCGCCACCGCTTCCACCACCTTTCCGCTAGAAAATTCCACTACTTCCTGCTTAATCATATCCACCGCCACGCAGGAAAAGGGGATTTTTAGCTCGGAAAAATCCTTATCCCCGATATAGCGCGTGAGCAGTGCTTTCATCTTTCTCGTATCCAGCACCCCGCCGGGCTTTCTCGTTATGTCCACCAAGTCGAAAAAGCGCAACGAACAAGCCGCTCGGCGCATATCCGAAAGGGTCATACCCGACGCGTACGCCGCGCCGACCACCGAGCCCATCGAACAGCCGCTGATGCAGTACGGACGAATTTCCGCTTCTTCCAAGGCTTGTAAAAAGCCGATGTGCGCAATTCCACGGCTACCGCCGCTTCCAAGCGCTAAACCTAATTTTTTCATATCTGTTCACTCCTATGATAGGCGTTCTCCACATTCGCCTATGTATTTTCGACCAACCGAACAGAGCCTATCCACTGATTATTCGTGCGTATACGCCCCCAAAATTTTACATTCCAAGGTATTTTCACGCACTTCTTGCACAAACCGCGAAACGCCTTCGTCCGCAACGTCGCAAGCCGCTTCGATAAAGAAACGGAACTCCCCGGGACGGAATTTCACGGGACGGCTTTCCAGCTTCGTCATATCGATCTTATGTCCCGCAATGATTTTCAAAAGCTCCAAAAGGCTACCGGGCTTATTCGGGCATACCGCCGAGAAGAAAAGTCGGTTGCTCGTCTTAGGAAGCTTGTCTTCTCCTTTTTTAATGAGTAGAAAATGGGTAAAGTTGTTCTTTTCGTCCGAAAGACATTCTTCCCCGACAACAAACCCACGGCGCAGGTTTTCGACGTGCGCGCCGACGATCGCCGCGCTTTTGCCGCTCTCGTCTTCCATTGCCTTCGTTAGCCCAAACGCCGTCGATTCCGTTTCACGCAAAGACGCGAACGGCATACGCTTGGTTAAAAACTCCCCGCATTGATCGAGCGCTTGACGATGGGAATATACCCTGCCGATCTCCGAAATATCCACACCTTCCTTATGCACCAAACGGTGGTCGATACGAAGGACGTATTCCTTGACCGCATAGAGCCCCTGCGCATCCTGCATCAAATCCAAGTTTTGCGCAACGCTCCCTTGCAAACTATTTTCAATGGGAATCGCGCCCGCGTCCGCCTTCCCCGTCGCCACGGCGGCTATTACTTCGGCAAAGTTGCGGAAGGGCATACATTCATTCCAGCCGCTTCCCTCTACGTTTTCTTCGGCAAGGAAATGACGCGCCGCCAAATGCGAATAGCTCCCTTCCGGCCCTAAATAAGCAATTTTCATCTTACTTTTCTCCTTTTATTACACCATTGCCGCAAGATCGAGAAGCAACCGTTCGGTGTCTTCCCAGCCGATACAAGGGTCGGTAATCGACTTGCCAAACACTTCGTCGTGCGGTTGGTTCCCTTCCACCAAGAAGCTTTCAATCATAAAGCCCTTGACGATCCCCTTGAACTTCTCGTCAAACCGTCTATTTTGCATCACTTCATGCGCAATACGAATTTGCTGACGGTGTTTCTTGCCCGAGTTGGAATGGTTGCAGTCAATCACAATCGCAGGATTTTCAAGCTTGCTTCCGCGATAGATTTCTTCCAGGTGCATTACCGTTTCGTAATGGAAGTTGGGCACGTCCATACCGTTTCCATCCACACCGCCGCGCAGGATTGCATGCGCGTAAGGGTTGCCATCCGAGCGCACCTGATAATTGCGATACTTAAACACCTGCGGACTTTGCGCCGCAAAGATGGAATTGATGAGCGCAGGGATATTGCCGCTCATGGGATTTTTGAGCCCTACGGGCGCGTCTACGCCGCTTGCCACCTGACGGTGGAGCTGGTCTTCCACGCTTCGCGCGCCAACCGCGTGATAGGAAAGAAGGTCTTCCACGTACGCGGTATTTTCGGGATAGAGCATCTCATCCGCCGCAGTCAAACCCGACGCATTGATTGCCGCCAAGTGCAACGCACGGATACTGCGAATACCGCGCACGATATCCGCTTCTCCGTCGGGATC
>SVIJ01000009.1 GCA_015069565.1 Clostridiales bacterium | reverse complement strand
CGCTTGCAGGCACGACCTAACCGACCGACCGCCGCTTTGTGGCAGAACAACTCGGTATGAACGGCGTGACGGCAAACAGCATCGACGGGGTTTCCGACCGTGATTTTTGCGTGGAGCTTCTTTCCGCGTTCGCGCTCGTGATGACCCATCTTTCCCGTTTCTCGGAAGAGATTATTCTTTGGAGTAGCTGGGAGTTCAAGTTTATCGAGCTTGACGATAGCTACACGACGGGCTCGTCGATTATGCCGCAAAAGAAAAACCCCGACATGGCGGAGCTTGTTCGCGGCAAAACGGGCAGGGTATACGGCGATCTTATGGCGCTTTTGACGGTGCTCAAAGGCTTGCCGCTTGCCTATAACAAGGATATGCAAGAAGACAAGGAATGTGTTTTCGACGCGCTCGATACGGTCAAGGTATGCTTGGAAGTGTTCGCACCGATGGTTGCGACGATGAAGGTATTGCCTGAAAATACCTACAAGGCGGCGCAAAAGGGTTTTATCAACGCCACCGACCTTGCCGATTATTTGACGAAGAAGGGAATGCCTTTCCGCTCGGCGTATAAAATCGTTGGGCAAATCGTTGCGGAGTGTATCGCAAAGGACTGCGTACTCGATACCTTCCCGCTTGACGAATATAAAAAATATAGCGACTTGTTTGCGGAAGACCTGTATCAAGAGATTTCGCTGGAAACCTGCGTTTCCAAGCGCAACTCGGAAGGGGGCGCGTCCCCTGCATCCGTTCGCGCGCAGGTTGCGTACGTGAAAGGACTTTTGTGAGCTTGGACGGTAGAGAGATGAAAAAAGTATTCATTGACGGCGGCGCAGGGACGACGGGGCTTCGAATTCTCGAACGCCTTTCTGGAAGGGCGGATATCGAAATTTTGACGATTCCCGAAGATAAGCGCAAAGACCCTGAAACCAAAAAGAAGATTATGAACCAAGCGGGCGTTGTGTTCCTTTGCTTGCCCGATGCGGCGGCGGTGGAATCGGTCGCGCTTGTCGACAACCCTGAAACGGTGGTGATTGACGCGTCAACGGCGCACCGCACGAATGCGGACTGGGCATATGGGTTCCCTGAGCTTGGCGAAGCGTTTTTACAAAAGCTGACGTCGAGCAAGCGGATTGCCGTTCCTGGCTGCCACGCGAGCGGTTTTATCGCGCTCGTCTATCCCTTGATTGAAAAGGGGATTTTGCCTAAGGACGCGCTTTTGTCCTGCCATTCCTTGACGGGATATTCTGGCGGCGGCAAGAACATGATTGCCGAGTATACTACCCCCGAGCGCTCTACGCTTTTGGATGCGCCCGAGCAGTATGCGATCACGCAGCAACACAAGCATTTGAAGGAAATGAAGGGGATTACGGGCATTGCGAACGCGCCTGTATTTTGCCCGATCGTGGGTGATTTTTATAGCGGAATGCTTGTCACCGTTCCCTTGCATGCAAGCCAAATTCAAGGGGGCTTGGACGATATTCGAAAGGCGTACAAAGACCGTTATACGGGCGAAATTGTCTTTTATTCGGATGCGGACGGCGACGGAAAGACGGGATTTTTATCGGCGGCGGCGTATTCGGGCAAGGACTGTATGCGCATCAGCGTCCACGGTAACGACGAGCGGATTTTGCTCACGGCAACCTACGACAACCTTGGAAAAGGCGCGTCGGGCGCGGCGATTGAGTGTATGAATATTGCGCTTGGTTTCCCCAAAAACACAGGATTAGAATTATAAGGATGGATATGATTAAAGTAATAGACGGCGGCGTTTGCGCCGCAAAAGGTTTTAAGGCAAACGGCATTCACGCGGGCATCCGCAAGAACCGTACGAAAAAGGATTTGTCGCTCATCTACACGGAAGTGCCTGCGGCGGCGGCAAGCGTGTATACGACGAATAAGGTAAAGGGCGCGCCCTTGGACGTGACGAAGGCACATATTGCGGACGGGTACGCAAAGGCAATCATCTGCAATAGCGGCAACGCGAACACCTGCAACGCCGACGGCGTAGAAGTGGCGGAAAAGACGTGTGCGCTCTTGGCAAAGGAACTGGGGATTTCCCCTTCCGACGTCGTGATTGCGTCTACGGGCGTTATCGGTCAGCCCTTGGATATCACGCCGATTGCAAACGGTATTCCCGCGCTTGTGGCAGGGCTTGCCGACGATAAGAGCGACGATGCCGCAGAAGGGATTATGACCACGGATACCCGCAAAAAAGAGATAGCGGTTTCCTTCACGGTCGGCGGCGTGGAATGCAAAATCGGCGGTATTGCAAAGGGCTCGGGCATGATTCATCCAAATATGGCAACGATGCTTGTCTTCATTACTACCGATTGCAAAATCAGCCCGAAAATGCTGCAAAAAGCGCTGTCTTCGGATATCGAAAATACCTTCAATATGGTTTCCGTAGACGGGGATACGTCCACCAACGATATGGTGACGGTGCTTGCAAACGGTATGGCAGGCAACGACGAGATTACCTGCGAGGGTGAAGCTTTTGAAGCGTTTATGCAGGCGCTCAATAGCGTGACGGTCTACCTTTGCAAAAAGATTGCAGGTGACGGCGAAGGCGCGACGAAGATGCTGGAATGCAAGGTTTCCGGCGCAAAGGATTTGGCGACGGCTAAGACGGTGGCAAAGAGCGTGATTTGCTCGTCCCTTGTCAAGGCGGCGATGTTTGGCTCGGATGCAAACTGGGGGCGTGTGCTTTGCGCCATCGGTTATAGCGGCGCGGACGTAGACGTGACGAAAATTGACGTTGCATTCCGCTCTAAGGCAGGCTCGGTGCAGGTTTGCGCGTATGGCGCAGGGATTGATTTTTCCGAAGAAACTGCCAAGCAGGTATTGATTGAAGACGAAATTTGCATTGACGTAGTTCTTCGCGACGGCGATGGCGAAAGCGTGGCTTGGGGCTGCGATCTCACCTACGATTACGTAAAGATCAACGGCGATTATAGAACCTAAGGGCAAAGAAGGAGAAGGATACATCATGGTAAGATTGAGCAACGCAGGGCGCGCGGAAGTACTCACGCAGGCTCTGCCCTACATACAAAAGTACAACGGCAAGGTGATCGTTGTCAAATACGGCGGCAACGCGATGATCAGCCAACAGCTCAAAGAACAGGTGATGGAAGACATCGTGCTTTTGTCCTTGGTCGGGGTAAAGGTCGTGCTCGTGCACGGCGGCGGCCCTGAAATCACCGAAATGCTGCAACGCATCGGCAAGAAATCGGAGTTTGTCGACGGCTTGCGCGTGACGGACAAGGAAACGGCGGAAGTGGTGCAAATGGTCTTGGCGGGGAAAATCAACAAGAGCCTTGTCAATTTGCTCGGGCACTTCGGCGGAAGAGCGGTCGGGATCTCGGGTATGGACGCGCACATGATTGAAGCGGAAGTGAAGGACGAGCGTTTGGGCTACGTTGGCAAGATCACGAAGGTGGACGTTTCCCCCATTCAGGACTTGTTTGAAAAAGGGTATATTCCCGTGGTTTCCACGGTCGGTTGCGATCGTGACGGCAACGTCTATAACGTAAATGCGGATACGGCGGCGGCGCGTATTGCAGGCGAACTGAAAGCGGAAAGACTTATCACGATGACGGACATTGAAGGGGTTTTGCGCGATAAGAACGATCATACCTCGCTCATTCCTTGTATCGACTTGCAGGAAGCGGCGGCGCTGTTTGAAAGCGGCATTATTTCGGGCGGTATGATTCCTAAGGTGGAATGCTGTATCGACGCGATTCGCATGGGCGCAAAGAAAGTGACGATTTTGGACGGCAGAGTGCCGCACGCGCTCTTGATCGAAACAATGACGGACGAAGGCGCAGGGACGATGTTCGTGCGCGAAAAGAAGGACGCAGATGAGTTTTAAGCAAAAGGATAAACAATATATCGCAAACACCTACGGGCGGTTCGATTTGCACTTGGTATCGGGCAAGGGTAGCTTTGTCTACGACGATGAAGGCAAGGAATACGTTGATATGGCTACGGGGATTGCCGTCAACACCTTTGGCGTTGCGGACGAGGCTTGGACGGAAGCGGTGACGGCGCAGCTTGCGCAAATTCAGCACACGTCCAACCTGTATTATTCCACCCCCTGTATTCGTTTGGCGGAGCTTTTATGCCTTCGCACAGGCGCAAAGAAGGTGTTCTTTGGCAACTCGGGCGCGGAAGCCAACGAGTGCGCGATCAAGGTTGCAAGAAAGTGGGCGCAGGATACCTACGGCGTGGGGGATTATACGATAATCACCTTGAAAAACAGCTTCCACGGCAGAACGGTGACGACGCTTGCGGCGACGGGGCAGGACGTTTTCCATAAGGATTTCAATCCCTTTCCGCAGGGCTTTGCGTATGCAACAGCAAACGATTTACAGAGCGTAGAAGCGTGCTTCGAGCAAGGCAAAATCGCGGCTGTGATGATGGAGCTTGTGCAGGGCGAAGGCGGCGTGATTGCGCTTGATAAGGGGTTTGTGCTCGGCGTAGAACGCCTTTGCCGCGAAAAGGGCGCTCTGCTGATGATCGACGAAGTGCAAACGGGCAACGGCAGATGCGGCAATTTGTACGCCTTCCAAGGCTACGGCATTTCCCCCGACGTCGTTTCGACGGCGAAGGGCTTGGGCGGTGGACTTCCCATCGGCGCTACGATGCTTTTTGAACGAGTGGAAAACACGTTGACGGCAGGCTCTCACGGCTCGACCTTCGGCGGTAATCCGATCGCGGCGGCAGGCGCGGTGTCCGTGATTGAACGGATCGACGAAGAACTGCTTTTAGGGGTTCGTGAAAAGTCGGCGTATATCTTTTCGGAGCTTTCGGGCGCGGAAGGGATTGTAAGCGTTTCTGGGCTGGGCTTGATGATCGGCGTAGGAACGCAAAAGGACGTAAACGAAGTCTTAAAGGCTTGCTTTGAAATGGGCGTATTGCCGATTAAGGCGAAGAACAAATTGCGCTTGCTTCCTGCATTGAATATACCCATGTCCGCGTTGAAACGCGCGGTTGCCGTTATCAAAGCGGCGGCAAAAGGAGAGAGGATATGAACTTGAAGGGAAGAGATTTTTTGAAGCTGCTCGATTTTAGCTCGGAAGAAATTTTGGGCTTGATTGACTTGGCGGCGGACTTAAAGGCAAAAAAGAAAGCGGGGATTCCCCACCGACTTTGCGAAGGGAAAAACGTGGCGCTCATTTTCGAAAAGACGAGCACGCGTACCCGTTGTAGCTTTGAAGTGGCGGCGTACGATCTTGGAATGGGTGCGACCTATCTCGATCCGACGGGCTCGCAAATCGGCAAGAAGGAAAGCATTGCCGATACGGCAAGGGTGCTTTCGGGAATTTACGACGGCATTGAATACCGTGGCTACGGTCAAGAGATCGTGGAAGAGCTTGCCAAGTATTCGTCCGTACCCGTTTGGAACGGACTGACCAACGAGTTTCACCCCACGCAAATTCTTGCCGATATGTTGACGATTCGCGAACGCTTTGGGCGTTTGCAGGGCTTGAAGTTCGTCTATATGGGCGATGCGCGCTACAATATGGGCAATTCGCTCATGGTCGGTTGCGCAAAGCTCGGCTTGCATTTTGTGGCGTGCGCGCCTGCGAAATATTTTCCGAACGCAGAGCTTGTGGAAACGTGCAAGAAGCTTGCCAAGGAAAGCGGCGGTAGCGTGACGCTGGAAAGCGACGTGCAAAAGGCGCTTCAAGGCGCAAACGTCGTCTATACGGACGTTTGGGTTTCGATGGGTGAGCCCGATGAAGTTTGGGCGGAAAGAATTGCCGATTTGACCCCGTACCGTGTGACCATGTCTGCGATGAATATGGCGGCGGACGATGCGGTGTTTATGCATTGCTTGCCTGCATTCCACGATTTGGGTACGACGGTGGGCAAGCAAATCCACGAAAAGTTCGGTATTACTGAGATGGAAGTGACGGACGAAGTGTTCGAAAGTGAAAAGAGCATCGTCTTTGCGGAAGCGGAAAACCGTATGCACACCATCAAAGCGGTGATGGCAGCAACTCTTTAACTTTGAAAAATAAGGAAACGCGCGAAGCCGCGCGTTTTTTCTTTTGGGTGTTGATTTTTTTATCCGATTGTGCTATACTGTAAAAAAGGAGAAAAAGTATGCTGGATTGTATTATCGTCGGTAGCGGCTTGGCAGGAATTTCTGCGGCGCTCACCTTAAAGGCAAACGGAAAGAGTTTTCTTATGCTCGGCAAAAAATCCTTGTCGGCAAAGATTGAAAAAGCGGATACCGTTTCTAATTATCCTGGGCTGTATTCCGTGTCGGGGGCGGATTTTTGCGACGCATTGAAAAGTCAGCTTGCAAGGGAAGAAATTGACGTTATAGAGCAAAAAGTGACGGGCGTGTACGCGATGAAGGGCAAATTCCTTGTGACGGCGGAAGGGGATAACACCTACGAGAGCCGCACGGTGATTTTGGCTACGGGCGTGGAAACGGTCAAGCCGATTGCAGGGGAAGAAGCGTATTTAGGGCGTGGCGTCAGCTATTGCGCTACCTGCGACGGTATGCTGTATAAGGACAAGACGATTGCGGTGCTCTGCACGACGAAGGAAGCGGAGCACGAAGTGGAATATTTGGCGAGGCTTGCCAAAAAAGTTTACCTTTTACCCTTGTATAAAGGGGTGGCTATTGCGGCTGAGAACGTAGAAAAAATCGTGAAAATGCCTGAAAAAATCGAAGGGGGGTTGAAGGTTTCGTCCATCACCTTGAAGGGCGGTCAAACGCTTGCGGTGGATGGGGTGTTTATGCTCAAGGACAGCGTTTCGCCCTCCGCGCTTGTAGGCGGCTTGCAGGTGGAAAAAGGTCATGTCGTCGTCGATCGCGCGTGCAAGACGAATTTAGACGGTTTGTTTGCCGCAGGGGATTGTACGGGCAGACCGTATCAATATACAAAAGCGGCGGGCGAAGGGAACGTCGCGGCGCATTCCGTTGTGGAATATTTGGCGAAAAAGGAGTAAAAGGTAGGGGCAGGTATGCGAGAACGGGTGATTTTGCATTCCGATTTGAATAATTTCTTCGCGTCGGTGGAAACGGTCTTGAACCCGTCGCTCAAAGGAAAACCGATTATCGTTTGCGGCGATCCGAAGAAGCGTAAGGGGATTGTTTTGGCAAAGAGCGAAGAAGCGAAAAAATACGGGATCAAAACGGCGGAAACGGTTGCATCCGCTTTGCGGAAGTGTCCGCAGGTCTTGCGTGTTGCGCCCCATCATCACGAGTATAAAAAATACTCGTTGCTTGTTCGCGGTATCTACGAGCGGTTTACCGACGTAATTGAAGAGCTTTCGATTGACGAATGTTCCTTGGACGTCACCGCATCCACCAAGCTTTTTGGTAGCGGCGTAGAGATTGCAGAGCAAATCCGCGCGGCGGTCAAGGAAGAGCTTGGCGTCACCGTATCCATCGGCGTGAGCTTTAACAAGACGACGGCAAAGCTTGCTTCCGAGTTCAAAAAGCCCGACGCGGTATCGGTGGTGACAAGAGAGAGCTATGAAAAAATCGTCTATCCGTTGCCTGTCACCGATTTGCTGTATGTGGGCAAATCTACGGCGGAAGTGCTGGGCAGGTATGGGTTGAATACGATAGGCGACGTGGCAAGAGCGGACGTGGAGCTGCTAATAAAGGCGCTTGGCAAGCGTGGCAGGCAGCTTTGGATTTGCGCTCGCGGCGAAGAAAACGAGCCTGTAAGACCGTATACGGAAAAGGAAGAAGTGAAGTCCATCGGCAACTCGATGACCCTTCCGCACGACGTCACTTCGCGTGAAGAGATTGAACGGTGGCTGTACGCCCTTTCCGAAAGCGTGGTGAGCCGTCTTCGCGATGCGGACGTGGGCAAGGCAAACACCGTACATATCGTAGTCAAGAATGAAAAGCTGGAAGAAATCACCTGCCAAAAGAAGGTTTCCCCAACTACCCATTGTCCCGATATCGCGCGCGCGGCGTATGAATTATTTTGCGCGCATTATCCGCGCGGCGCGTCCGTGCGTATGATCGGCGTGACCGTTTCTGGCTTTGATCGGCACATTGAACAGCTCTCGATTTTGGATGCAATCGAAGGGGAAAATCATGCTTACGAAAAGCGTGAGCGCGCGGAAAAAGCGGTGGAAAGCATTCGCGGAAAGTACGGTTATGCAAGCTTGCAGCGTGGGATTGTTCTGACGGATGAGAAAGTAAATGGCTTGGATATTCGCGGAAAGAAGGACTAAAATTCGCTTAAAAAACGCTAAAAAATGGGCAAAAAATCGCTAAAAAACAGCGAAAAAAACAGTAAAAAATGAGAAAAAGGAACGGAAGAACCGTTCCTTTTTTGCAATAAAAAACTGCGCGAGCCTTTTTTGTCATAGACCACCGAAGTGGAAACGCCGCAGGTGACTCCCTCAAAGCTACCTTATGGCACACGCGATGGTCCGCTTAGTGCTGCTACATTCCTGTCCTGACACGGTTCACGGTATCACGTTGCATAAGACCTTGTTATCAACGTTCCTTACGACGCGCAACCTTCCATAGCCGATGCCGAGAAAGGCGTTCAGCCCCGATATAGCGGATTTCGGGTACAGGGTGCCGCTAACTCCCCGCCTACGCGCAGCCTATTCATTATACAACATTTCCCATTGAAACGCAACCGTTTTTGTGTGAAAATTATCCGCTATTTTTGCTCTTTTCGTCGAAAACGTTGACAAAGAAGAAAAAAAGGGGTATACTAATCCCGTTGCATAATTCAAAAAGGAGATTGAAAATTATGAGTGAAAATTGTACGCACGATTGTTCTTCTTGCTCGTCGAACTGTTCGTCGAGGAAGAAAGAGAGTATGATAAAAGCCCCCCACAAGGATTCGTCGATTAAAAAGGTGATCGGCGTCGTCAGCGGAAAAGGGGGCGTAGGCAAGTCGATGACGACGGCGCTACTGGCGTCGTATGCGGCAAAGCAGGGCAAGTCGGTCGGGATTATGGACGCGGACGTGACGGGTCCGTCCATCCCCAAGATGTTCGGGATTAGCGAGCACGCAACGGGCAGCAGCGCTGGCATTGATACAGTGCTTACGCCGTCGGGTATGCAGCTGATGAGCATGAACCTGTTGCTCGAAGAAGAAACGATGCCCGTCGTTTGGCGTGGACCTGTAATTGCAGGCACGGTGATGCAGTTTTGGACGGACGTGATTTGGAAGGACCTTGATCTTTTGTTCATTGATATGCCCCCTGGAACGGGTGACGTGCCCCTGTCCGTATTCCAAAGCATTCCCTTGGCTGGGATCGTGATCGTCACAACGCCGCAGGATTTGGTGAAAATGATCGTCGAAAAGGCGGTGAATATGGCGAATATGATGAACGTACCCGTGCTTGGCATCGTTGAGAATATGAGCTATCTTACCTGCCCCGATTGCGGCAAGAAGATCGAAGTGTTTGGGGAGAGCAAGGTAAAGGCGCTTGCCAAGGAATATATCGTGCCTTCGACGGCGCGGTTGCCTTTGGATGGCAATATCACGAAGCTTGCGGACGCAGGTCGTATTGAAGACTATGAAACGGACGCGCTTGCGGAAGTTTTCGACATTATTGAGCGCGCAAGCCAGCCGAAGACCGATTTCAAAGAAGAATAAAAAGAAAAACAAGTCTTTCTTATACAAGGAAGGCTTGTTTTTTATATAAAGCAAGTTTCAATCTTCTAATCCTGCCAAATAGTCAATAGAAACACCTGAAGATAAAGCTAAGGAAATTAAATTGGATAATTTTAGTTCACGAAAACCGTTTTCCCAAAGACTGATAATACCTTTACTGACGTGAATTTTCTTTGCTAAATCTATTTGCCCGATTCCTTTTTCTAGTCGTAGTTCTTTTAATCGTTCGCCAAAAATGTTTTCCATATAAAAAGTATCTCACAAAAGTAAGAAAAATACTTGACATCTTACAATAATAAGAGTATAGTTAAAATACAAAATATTATACGGAGTATATTTGTATGAGAACATTAAAAGAAAAATTGATGATTAGATTGCAAGAGCTTAAAATGATTCCAGCAACGGTGAACACATCGAATATGATCATGGGTATATGTGTTTCTGGATGTGCCGCGTCTTGTAGCGGTTGCAGGGGATGTGGCGGTGGATGCGCCAGTTATTCTCCCTGTCCGCGTAGGTAAGCTATGTTCAAAACAATAACATTAGTATTGACCAATAAATGCAATTTGCGGTGTAAATATTGTTATGAAGAAGGGAAGTCTACGGCTTCCCTTGATTTAAATTTAGCAAAGCAGATCATTGATAAGGAAATCAAAGAAACGGAAGGGTACGATGAGTTTATCTTTGACTTATTTGGCGGTGAGCCGTTTATGGAGTTTCCTGCAATAGTATCAATATTTGATTATTTATGTTCATTGCAAATTGACTTACCGTGGAGCGTTTTTATTACGACGAACGGAACACGCTTAACGGATGAAATGAAAGCGTGGCTGAGGGCGCATACAGATCGGATTGTTTGCGGGCTTAGTATGGATGGGATTAAATTGGTGCAAGATCATGATAGAAGTAATTCATATGATGATGTTGACTATGCGTTTTTTGCGAAGACCTATCCAAATCAAGGCGTAAAAATGACTGTTTCCAAATTCGGGTTGAGATACTTATTTGATAGTATAACCCATTTGATTTCTTTGGGGTTCAATAAAATAGATTCTAATCTTGCTTATGGCGTAGAGTGGGATTTGGAAGAAGATGGAAAAATCTTAGAGCAACAGTTGAATCTATTGAAAGACTGGTATATTGAGCATAAAGAAGTAAAAGCAGATTGCCGTTTTTTGATGGAGCCGTTGTATTTGCTTGGAAGCGATGACGGCGTTTTTAGAACGTATTGTGGCTCGAAGCATTATTTACATTTGTATGACGTGGATGGGAAAGAGTATCCATGCCATTTGTTTATGCCCACATCTGTAAAAGAGAGAAGTCAACAGTTCGATGAAGTTGATATTCCAAAAGAGTTTATGGATATGAGCCGAGTGGAACACGATTGCAAGGAATGTATATATAAAAGAATTTGCCATTTTTGTTTTGGAGCAAACTTTTCAAAAAATGGCGATATATATAAAGTAGACAAACCGTATTGCGAAATGTATAAGATCGTGTTTAGAATCAATGCGGAGTTTCAAGCAAAGCTGTGGGAACTTGGAGAGTTTAAGTTTGAGAACGAAGAACAGGAAAAGGCTTGGATAATTGGCGTTCAAAAAGTATTGGGATATAATGATTGATTTTTTTGAAGCGAGAACATTGTTGAAATACGATATATCACTTTGAGGATTTTACGAAAAGAAAAACCGTTGGGTGTTTTGCCCAACGGTTTTTTGGTTGTTGTAAGAGATTCTTCGACTGCGCTCAGAATGACAAAAGGGGCGTTCCAAGGTGGCAGGAAGGGATTCTTCGACTGCGCTACCGCTCCGCTCAGAATGACAGGGGGGAGCGATGGGTGGGCAAGGGGGATTAGCCGACGATAAGGTTGACCAGTCTGCCCTTGACGATAATGCACTTTTTCACGCTCTTGCCAACGAGCAGGGGCGCAACGTCGGGATGCGATGCAACTTGCGCCTGAATTTCTTCGTCGGAAAGGTTTTCCGCAATCATCATCTTCGCCTTGATTTTGCTGTTCACCTGCACGGCGTATTCTACTTCCGCCTTTACAAGCGCCGCTTCGTTCACTTCGGGGTACGCTTCTTCCAAAACCGAGCCCTTTTCGCCCATGATTTCCCAAAGCTCTTCCGCAAAGTGGGGCGTGAAGGGAGCAATCATCTTGATGAGATCAAGCACGGAATCGGTATAGAACGCGTAGTTCTTTTCCTGTACGTCTGCGTCGTATTTTTGGAGCGCGTTGACGTATTCCATAATTCTTGCAATCGACGTGTTGAAGGAGAACATTTCTACGTCGCGGACAATGCACTTGATGGCGTTGTTCTTTACGTAGTCGAGTTCCTTTTCCGCCGCGTTCATCGCGGTATTCTTGTTCGACTTCATTTCCAAAGCCTTGACAACCAAGCGTTCGATTCTATCCAAGAAACGTGCAATCGACTTGATGCCGTCGTCGTTCCAAGGTCCGCCTTCGGTGTAGCTGAAACCGAACATCAAATACATACGGAAGATATCCGAGCCGTATTCTTCGATATATTTATCGGGGGAAACGACGTTGCCCTTGCTCTTGGACATACGGTTTCCGTCGGGGCCTAAGATAATGCCTTGGTGTACAAGACGCTTGAACGGCTCGCCGAAGCTGATATAGCCCATATCGCGAAGCGCCTTCGTGATGAAACGCGCGTACAAAAGGTGCATACAAGCGTGTTCGCTGCCGCCTACGTAAACGTCTACAGGGAGCATCTTGTCCGCAACTTCCTTGGTGAACGCCGCCTTGTGGTTGTTTGCTTCGGGATAACGAAGGAAGTACCAGCTCGAACAAACGAAGGTATCCAAGGTGTCGGGATCACGGTGCGCCTTGCCGCCGCAAGCGGGGCAGGTGCAGTTCATAAAGCCTTCATGCGACGCCAAGGGGGATTTGCCGTTGGGACGAAATTCCACGTCTTCGGGCAAGCGCACGGGCAAATCCTTTTCGGGGACAGGCACAACGCCGCACTTGTCGCAATGGATCATCGGGATGGGTGCGCCCCAGTAGCGTTGACGGGATACCGACCAGTCACGCAAACGGTAGTTGACCTTCTTGCCGCCCTTGCCGATCTTGGAAAGATGCAGCGCGATTGCATCGCGTGCTTCTTCGCCGCAAAGACCGTCAAACTCGCCGCTGTTCACCAAAATGCCGTCTTCGCAGAAGGGGAGCTTGGTTTCGCCGCCGCGCTTTTGGATAACCTGCGTGATGGGCAGGTTGTATTTGGTGGCAAACGCGTAGTCGCGTTCGTCGTGCGCCGCAACCGCCATAACCGCGCCCGTACCGTAGGAATACAAAACGTAGTCCGCAAGGTAGATGGGAACTTTCTTGCCCGTCAAGGGGTGGGTTGCGTAAGCGCCCGTGAAGACGCCCGTCTTTTCTCTTGCCGTCGAAAGACGATCGATGTCGTTCGCTTCCGCCGCATATTGTACGTAAGCGTCGATCGCGTCCGCGTTTTCAGGATGCGCCGCTTTGAGCTTTTCTACCAAGGGATGCTCGGGCGCGAGAACGACGTAGTTTACGCCGAATACCGTATCGGGGCGGGTGGTGAATACCGTAATCGTATCCCCCGTTTCGCATTCAAAATAGATTTCGCAGCCCGTCGATTTGCCGATCCAGTTCTTTTGCATGAGCTTGGTCTTTTCAGGCCAGTCGATGGTGTCAAGGTCGGAAAGAAGCTCTTCCGCGTAGTCGGTGATCTTGAAGAACCATTGCGTCATGTTCTTGCGAAGAACGACCGAGCCGCAACGTTCGCATTCGCCGCCGATAACCTGCTCGTTTGCAAGCACCGTTTCGCAGGAAGGACACCAGTTGATCAGGGCTTCCTTTCTATAAGCAAGTCCTTTTTTGTAGAGCTGTAAAAACAGCCATTGCGTCCATTTGTAGTAGTCTTCTTCGCAGGTGATCATTTCCGCCGACCAGTCGAACATAGCGCCCATCTTTTTGAGCTGAACTTCCATGGTTGCGATATTGTCCTGCGTGGACTTTTTGGGGTGTACGCCCGTCTTAATTGCGTAGTTTTCCGCAGGCAAGCCGAATGCGTCGAAGCCCATGGGCTGGAACACTTCATAGCCTTGCATCTTCTTAAAACGCGCATAGCTGTCGGTAGGGCCGTAGTTGTACCAGTGGCCTACGTGTAATTTCGAGCCCGAAGGGTAAGAGAACATTTCCAAAACGTACAGTTTTTTGTCGATGTTCTTCTTGTTAAAGCAGTTCTGTTTGCTTTTTTCCCATCTTGCTTGCCATTTGCTTTCAACGGATTTCATATCCATAGCTTAAATACCTGTCCTAAAATATAATAGTCCATTCTATTATATAGAACGCGGAAAAATATGTCAAGCAATTTGACGGTGAAAAAGTTTTCTTATAGGTATATAAAAAGGTTGACAAAGGAAAAAAAACGGAGTAGAATAAATAGCGTAAAGACAAGTAGGCACGTTTACGGGTTTACAGAGAGTTCGCTCCTTGGCTGCAAGGCGAATAGCTACGAAACGAGTTGAAACCACTTTGCGTTCGGTACATTTGAATAGGCGGAAAGTGGTTGCAGGCGGCGGCTTGCAGCAATTAAGGTGGAACCGCGCAACGAAGTTATTGCGTCCTTAAATGCCCTGCGAAGGGCATTTAAGGGCTTTTTTTGTGAAAGCGAATGAACGCCGTGAGCGTTCGTGAATTGTCTTGCGGACGTGAAATGTTTTCTTGCGAAAACGTGAATTGCAAGGTAGGACCTTGCGTTATGGCTATATTAAAAAATTCCGCAACGACGGCAAAGCCGTCAATTCACGCGTTTGAAAAATGCAATTCACGCATACGCAGTATGTAATTCACGATTTGTTTTACAAATCAATTCACACAGCTAAAAAATATACGAAAGGTATAAGGAGAATATTATGAACATTTATTTGAAGAGCGGCGACGCTTTGGCGGTGGAAGAAAACGCTACTTGTATGCAGGCGGCGATGGCGATTTCTGAAGGCTTGGCGAGAAATGCAATCTGTGCAAAGGTCAACGGCGCACTTGTGGACTTGTCTACGGTGCTCCAAGAAGGGGATAGCCTTGAAATTGTCACCTTGAAGGACAAGGAAGGCTTGCAAGTTTATCGCCATACCTGCGCGCACGTTTTGGCGCAGGCGATCAAGACGATCTATCCCACCTGCAAGCTGGCAATCGGCCCCGTGATCGACAACGGCTTCTATTACGACGTCGATTTCGTCACCCCCATCGCGCAGACCGATCTTGCGAAGATCGAAGCGGAAATGCAGAAGATCATCAAGAGCAATTTGCCCATCGAACGCTTTACTCTTCCCAAGGAAGAAGCGGTTGCGCTCATGAGCGAATACAGCGAAGACTATAAAGTGGAGCTCATCAACGACCTTCCCGAAGGCTCGGTGATCTCTTTCTATAAGCAGGGCGGCTTTACCGACCTTTGCCGCGGCCCGCATATGCCGACGACGGGCAAGATCAAGGCGTTCCGTTTGACGAGCGTTGCAGGCGCGTACTGGCGCGGCGACGAGCACAACAAGATGCTCACCCGTATTTACGGTACGGCGTTTGCCAAGAAGGACGAAATGGAAGCGTACTTCACTATGCTCGAAGAAGCGAAGAAGCGCGACCATACGAAGCTTGGTAAGGAGCTCAAACTCTTTGCAATCATGAACGAAGGCAAGGGCTTGCCTTTCTTCCTGCCCAACGGTATGATTTTGAAGAACCAGCTCATCGACTACTGGCGTCAAATCCATACGCGTGACGGGTACGTAGAAGTGAATACGCCCATCATGCTCAACCGTTCCCTTTGGGAAACGTCGGGGCACTGGTATCACTACCGTGACAATATGTACACGACGAAGGTGGACGAAGAAGATTTCGCAATCAAGCCTATGAACTGCCCTGGCGGCGTTCTTGTCTACAAGAACGAACCGCACAGCTATAAGGATTTGCCTATCCGTATGGGCGAGCTTGGTACGGTACACCGTCACGAAAAATCGGGTCAGCTTCACGGCTTGTTCCGCGTTCGTTGCTTCACGCAGGACGACGCGCACATCTTTATGACGCGTGAACAAATCAAGGACGAAATCAAGGGCGTTGTTCGCTTGATCAACGAAGTATATACGCTGTTTGGGTTCAAGTACCACGTAGAGCTTTCTACCCGTCCTGAAAACAGTATGGGCAGCGACGAAGACTGGGAAGTAGCAACCGACGCTTTGCGTTCCGCTTTGGACGATATGGGCTTTGAATACGTTGTCAACGAAGGGGACGGCGCGTTCTACGGGCCGAAGATCGACTTCCATTTGGAAGACAGCATCGGCAGAACGTGGCAATGCGGTACGATTCAGCTCGACTTCCAGCTTCCCCAGCGCTTTGAAATGGAATACGTCGGCGAGGACGGCGCAAAGCACAGACCGATTATGGTACACCGCGTAGTATTCGGTTCGATCGAACGCTTCATCGGTATTCTCATCGAACACTTTGCAGGGAAGTTCCCCGTATGGCTTTCGCCGTTGCAGGTAAAAATTCTGCCTATCACCGATAGACAGGTGGAATATGCAAACGCTTTGGCGGCGCAAATGAAAGAAAAGGGCATCCGCGTGAAGGTGGACGACAGAAGCGAAAAGATCGGCTACAAGATCCGCGAAGCGCAGATGGAAAAAGTGCCTTATATGCTCGTTGTTGGCGAAAAAGAAATGGAAGCAGGGCAGGTTGCCGTTCGTCGTAGAGATAAAGGGGATATGGGCGCGATCAATGCCGACGAGTTCATCGCAACTGTTCTTTCCGACATCGCAGAAAAAACGGCGTTTTAATCAAAAGGCTTTATCCAACACTCGTCAAATTGCAAAAAATAGAGAATGTTGCTAATCAATCGTTTGTTGTGACATAGCCTTAAAAAAAATTAAAAAACTGTAAAAAATCGCTTGACAATCCCGTTTGGGTGTGTTAATATATTAAAGCTAAGCAGAAGTAATCCTTCTCGCCGCCCGATTAGGTTGTGCGGCTCAATAGTGATTTTTTACGGGGGAAACTGTAAAAATGGCTTTTGATGGGTTGCTTATGCTGGCAACCCATTATTTTTTTGCGAGGTACACGACCATTAAAGACCAACATCAAATCAACGGTGATATCCGTGATAAGGAAGTAAGAGTCATTTCCGCAGACGGCGAACAGCTCGGGATTATGAGCGCGGCAGAGGCATTGCGTCTTGCCGAAGAAGAGGATTTGGATCTTGTAAAGATCTCCCCGAATGCCGTACCCCCTGTATGCAAGATTATGAACTATGGTAAGTTCAAGTTCGAGCAGGCGAAGCGTGAAAAGGAAAACCGCAAAAATCAAAAGGTGATCGAAATCAAAGAAATGTATCTTTCGATGACGATCGACGTGGGTGATTTGCAGGTAAAGGCAAAGAAAACGGTGGAAATGCTGCAAGACGGAAACAAGGTAAAGGTTTCCATCAGAATGCGCGGCCGTCAGCAAGCGCACGCATCCATGGGTGTGGACGTTATGAAGCGTTTCTTCGAAATGCTCGGCGGGAAAGCGGTTATGGACAAAGCGCCCGTCACCGAAGGAAGAAATATCTTGATGATTCTTTCCCCTGCAAAATAATTCGTATTTAGCGCGCATTGCCGCGTTGAAGATATTCCATTAGAAAAAAATATTCGGAGGATAAATATATGCCTAAACAGAAAACTCACAGCAGTACGAAAAAGCGTTTCTGGCTCACCGGTTCGGGTAAGGTAAATAGACCCCACAGCGGTAAGAACCACAAAGCAGAAACCAAGACCAGCAAAAGAAGAAGACATTTGCGTCAAAGCACTCTTGTTTCTTCGACTCAGGAAAATACCGTAAAAAGTATGATGCCCTACAAGAAATAAGGAAGGAGGATTTAAGTTATGCGTATTAAAAGAGCAGTAAACGCTGTTAAGAAGCGTAGAAAGATTTTTAAGCTGTCCAAAGGCTACTTTGGCAACAAGAGCAAGTCTTACAGAATCGCAAGACAAGCTGTTATGAAGTCCTTGAACTATGCGTTCATCGGACGTCGTAGAAGAAAGAGAGATTTCAGAAAACTCTGGATCGCAAGAATCAATGCGGCGGCAAGACTCAACGGTCTTTCCTACAGCAAGTTCATGTTCGGCCTTTCCAAGGCGGGCATCAACCTGAACAGAAAGGTGCTTGCTGACCTTGCGGTAAACGATGCGGCGGCATTCACGGCGCTCGTAGAGAAGGCGAAAGCGGCTCTCTAAGTTTTGATTATGAAAAGCCTTTTTTGCTGAGCGAAAAGGCTTTTTCCATTTTGCCTATAAAATACGGCGCAATACTTTGTCGAAATCACCTTTTTTTTTGGTCGCGTACAGGTAGTACGCTCCCATCAAAAAAGCCGTGTTCTTCGCGTCTTGCTTGTATTTTCCTACGGCAAATAAAGCTTCGCGTGTTTTGAGTATTATGATTATCACTTCCAAAAACAATCCACTCGTCAAAGAAACGGCGACCTTAAAAGAGAAAAAGGGCAGGAAGCAGCTCGGAGCGTTCTTGGTGGAAGGCAGAAAGATGGCGGAAGAATGTCTTTCGGGCGGTATGACCGTTGAAAAGATATTCGTCACCGACGGCGTTTCGTTGCCTTTCCCTGTGGACGAGGACAAGCTGGTGATCGTTTCTCAGGACGTAATGCGTCACCTTTCGGACGAAAAAACGCCGCAAGGGGTGCTTTGCAGGGTGAAAACGCCCGTACGTCCGTTGTGCGCGCCGAAGGGGAACTGTCTTTTCTTGGACGGTGTGGCTGACCCTGGCAATATGGGCGCGATCATCCGTACCGCGAACGCGGCAGGCTACGACGAACTGTATTTGACGAGAGAGTGTACCGACCCGTTTTCCCCCAAAAGCGTAAGGGCGAGCATGAGCGGCGTGTTCTTTACCAAGCTCTATATCGCGGACCGCGCGGATATTTTGTCTGTATTGAAAGAAGCGGACGTTTCGCTCGTCGTTGCGGACATGGGTGGGGTAAACGTGTTCTCGTTCACGCCGCCCAAGCAGTTCGCACTTGTGATCGGCAATGAGGCGAACGGGATTTCGGACGAAGTGAGGGAGGCGGCTCGGCACACGGTAAAAATCCCGATGCGAGCGACGCAGGAAAGCTTGAACGCGGCAGTGGCGGCAGGCATTTCCATGTACGTGCTTGCAAAAGAAAAAATGATAGAAGATTAACCTGACCTTTTCGGTTGGAAGATAAGGAGAAAAAATATGTCTGGACATAGCAAATGGCATAACATACAAGCAAAAAAGGGTAAGGCTGACGCGGCGAAGGGTAGAATTTTCACCAAGCTCGGCAGAGAAATTGCGGTAGCGGCGAAGTCCAACCCCAACCCTGAAACGAACAGCAAGCTTGCGGATATCATCGCAAAGGCTAAGGCGGCAAATATGCCCAACGACAACATTCAGCGTTCGATCAAAAAAGCGAGCGGTGAAATGAACGGCACTGATTATAAGGAACTCACCTACGAAGGGTACGGCGTTGCGGGTTCGGCAGTAATCATCGCGACCTTGACGGATAACGTAAACCGTACCGCAGGCGACGTACGTGCAATCCTTTCCAAGCACGGCGGCTCGATGGGTCAAACGGGCTGCGTTTCGTACAACTTCGAAAACAAGGGCTACATCGTTGTAGAAAGGACGGTGGAGCTCGACGAAGATACGATGACCGAATACGCACTGGAAGCAGGCGCTGACGACGTTATCGCGGACGACGACGTTTACGAAATCTTCACCACTCCCGAAGCATTCTCCGACGTGAGAAAGTATTTGGAAGAAAAGAACAAGGAGCTCGTTGCTGCTGCGCCTAAGGGCAGAAGAAACGACGAAGAAGAAGACAAGATCAAGTTCGTGCAGGCGGAAATCGCAATGATTCCCAACAGCCGTATCGAGCTTCCGAAGGATAAGCTGGAAACCTTCTTGAAGATGATCGACGCGCTGGAAGACAACGACGACGTACAAAACGTTTATCACAACGTAGAAATTCCTGACGACGAAGAATAATCGCCAAGGGTACTACGAATAAGGGTGAAACGATGAAACAAATGGAAAAAATGACGGCAAGAGAGCTAATCGTCTTTTGCCTGATGGCGGTGTTTGCAGGGATTGCCGTCGGAATCGGCGGTACTGCGTCGCTTATCTCCGCAAGCAGAATGGGTGGCGGCTATGGAAAAATTCTTGGCGGACTCTTGTTCTCGCTGGGGATGTACGCCATCATCAGTTTTGATATGCGGCTGTTTACAGGAATGGTTGCCGCGATCCCGAAAATGGGCGTTAAGAATATGTGGAAGCTGCCCGTGTGCTTTCTTTGCAATGCCTTGGGCGTTGCGGTGGTGGCGGTGCTTCTCACCTTCTCGCCGATCTATGCGGAAGTGAGCCTGGAAGCGGTCAAGCTTATCGGCGGAAAATTGCACTCGGATACGTGGGCGCTGAACGCGCTTTGCTCGGGTGTGCTTTGCGGAATCTTGATTACGATGTCCATTTGGGCGTCCCACTATGCGCCCGTCAAGGGGCTTTCGACAACGGTCGGGGTGATCTTGCCCATCGTTGTGTTTGCCTTTTGCGGCTTTGACCACTCTGTGGCGAATATGCTGTACTTCTATTTCTTGGGCGAAGTTTCCTGGCACGTGCTTGGATATATCCTTTTGTCCATTGTGGGGAACGCGATCGGCGGCGTGCTTTTGCCGCTTGTAGTGATGCTTCGCGGTACGGAAAACGACAAAACGGCGTAAAATTTCGGTAAAAAATCCATAAATTGTAAAAAAATTGTACAAAGAACGTCCCGACGTTTAATCGGGGCGTTTTTTTGTTTAGGTAATAATTACGGGGGTGAAATCGTAATCATTAAAAAAGCAAAAAAATTCTTCAAAAGGTATTGCTTTTTTCAAAAGTATGTGTTAGAATGTAAAACCTTGACAAAAATAGACGCGCAGGGGCGCGTGCATGTCCCTTATAGGGGACAATGATAAGTGTAGAATATAATTATGAGAGTATGAAAGAAGGGGAAGAACACATGGAATGGTTTACTTACGAAAAAGAAGAAGATGAAGGCTTGACGGAGATTTCTCTCGACTGGGGCGCGTACGACGACGTGCAGGTGAGTGAACAGGCGGACAACCTTGCCGATGGCTTGGTTTCCTGCTTGAACACGCTCGGCCGAGTGGACGTTCCGTACATCGCAAGCGCGTGCGGTAAGACGCCGCAGGAAGTGGTGGACGGGCTCAAAGGCTCGATCTATCTCAATCCTGAAACGTGGGAACTCGATATCAAGAAGGGCTGGGAAACGGCGGATAGTTATCTTTCGGGAAACCTTCGCCGTAAATGGCGGTTGGCTGTGGAAGCGAATCGCCGTTTTCCCGAGCTCTTTTCGTCGAACGTAGAAGCCTTGGAAGAGCTGCTTCCCAAGACGGCAACGCGGGATGAAATTTACGTCACGCTTGGTTCGCCTTGGGTGCCGACGGACGTGATTGACGATTTCATCGAATACCTGCTTGGCCCGTATTTGAGTAGCATCAATGAAAAGTTCCGTCCTGGCTATTTGGTTGTCCACGACGAGCTGACGGGCGGCTGGGAAATCCCTGCCAAGAGCCGTTATTCCTACGGGCAGTATGCGGTGCGCGTAAGCTCGGCTTACGGTACGTCGCGTATGAACGCCTTGGAAATCATGGAATATACGCTGAACATGAAGACGGTGGTGGTGCGCGATACGGTGATCGTGCGCGCGGCTACCTACACGCAAAAGGCGAAGACGGCTTCCGTGATCAACAAGGAAGAAACGATCCTTGCCGTTGCAAAGCAGGATTTGATTATTCAAGAGTTTAAGGACTGGGTATGGAAGGACGAAAAGCGCGCCGAGCGCTTGCGCACGATCTTTGAAGATCGCTTCGGCTTTACGCGCGCCCGTCGCTTTGACGGAAGCTTCTTGACCTTCCCGACGATGGACGAAAACGCCTTCCTGTATCCCTATCAAAAGAACGCGGTGGCGCGTATTCTTTTCAGCCCGAACGTACTGCTTGCGCATGAAGTAGGTTGTGGGAAAACCTACATTATGGTGGCAGCAGGTATGGAATTAAAGCGTATGGGCGTATCCAAAAAGAATATGTACGTCGTGCCGAATAACTTGGTTTCGCAGTGGCGAGATATCTTCCGCGAGCTCTATCCGCAGGCGAAGGTGATGGAAGTTTATCCAAAGGATTTCACCCCCAAGCGCAAGGACGCCACTTTGGTGGCGATGCGGGATACCGACGCGGATGCAATCCTGATTGCGTATAGCTGTTTCGATCGTATTTTGGTTTCCATCAAGACCAAGATCGAGAGCATCGAAGAAGAGCTGGAAAAGATCGAAGAAGCCATCAAGGATGCTTCAAATAAGTTTTCGTCCGCGCTCGTGGTGCGAAAGCACAAGCTTAAAAAGGATTTGCAAACCCTTCGAGCAAAGCTCGACGATGAAAACAAGTCGGTTTTCTTTGAAGATTTGGGCATTCAGACCCTGTTTGTGGATGAAGCGCACAACTATAAGAACATTGACGTCGGGACGAAGATCACCAACGTTATGGGGCTTGGGGCGCGCGAAGGCTCGGAAAAGTGCGAAAACATGATGCTGAAAGTGCGGTTCGTGCAAAAGCAAAACCGTGGCCGCGGGGTCGTGTTTGCGACGGGTACGCCGATTACCAACTCGATTATCGACGTGTTCGTGATGCAAAAATACCTGCAAAACGGCGAGTTGACCTTGCTTGATTTGCACAATTTCGATAGCTGGGTGGGTATGTTCGCTGAAAAGACGACCGATTTTGAGATCGACATCGACACGAACAGCTACCGCTTGGCAACCCGTTTTTCCAAGTTCCACAACTTGACTGAGCTTACGATGCTTCTTTCGTCCTTTGCCGATTTCTATCGCGCGGACGGCGCGACGGGCTTGCCGCAAATGGACGGATATATCGACTGCTTGGTGGGTAAATCGGAAGAGTTCAAGCTCTATTTGGACGAGATTTCTCAGCGCGCGGACGATGTTCGTAGCGGTGTGGTCAGCCGTGATGAAGACAATATGCTCAAAATCACGATGGACGGCAGAAAGGCGGCGCTTGACCTTCGTTTGGTGCAGCCGCTTGCACCCTTCGAATACAACTGCAAGGTGATGCGCTGTGCGGAAAACGTCTTTGATATTTATATTAAGACGATAGGAAAGCGAAGCACACAGCTCGTCTTTTGCGATACGTCTACGCCGAAGGGTAGCTTCAACGTGTACGATGAGCTTCGTAGGCTTTTGATTGAAATGGGTGTTCCCCATCACACGATTGCCTATATCCACGACGCACAGTCGGAGAGCCGACGAGAAGAGCTGTTTGACGCAGTTCGGGCGGGGCAGGTACGCGTTCTCATCGGTTCTACGTTCAAGCTCGGGATGGGTGTGAACGTGCAGGACAAGCTGATTGCCATCCACCATTTGGACATCCCTTGGCGGCCGTCCGATATGGTACAGCGCGAAGGGCGCATCCTGCGTCAGGGCAACGAGAACAAGAAGGTGTATATCTATCGCTACGTCACGGACGGGAGCTTTGACGCCTATTCTTGGCAGCTGCTTGAAAACAAACAACGCTTTATCTCTCAGCTTCTTTCGGGTACGCTGACGGAAAAAGAGAGTGAAGACGTTGATAGAGTGGTGCTCAATTATGCGGAAATCAAGGCGCTTGCCATCGGCAATCCGCTCATCAAAAAGCGTGTGGAAACGGCAAACGAGCTTTCTCGCTTGCTCACCCTGCAACGCAAGGCGATCTACGCAAAAGAACAGCTCGAAGCGGAATACGCGGAGATCCCCGAACGCTTGGAGCGTCAAAAGAAGCTCTGCTCGGCGTGTATGCAGGATATGGACGATTACAAGCGCTACAAGCGTGAGTACACGCTCGACGAACGGCAAACGCTCAGCAAGGCGGTGATGGATGCAATCGCAAAATACGATATCACCGAAGGGGTTGAGAAGACGATCGGGCAATATCAGGGCTTTGCCGTGATTTTGCCGTCGTATATCACGCCGCACAAGCCGCACGTTTGGCTCAAACGAAACACGAAATACAAGGTAGAGATCGGCGAAAGTCAATTCGGGGTAATCTCGCGTATGGATAGCGTGCTCGAAGGGATGGACAAGCAACTCAAAATCTACCGTGACAACGTACAGGCGCTCATTATGTCGAAGGACGAAATTCGCGCGGAGCTCGAAAAGACGGACTCCTACGCGGATGATATCGCGCACTTGAAGATGCAACTGGAAAGAATTGATAAAGAACTGGGGGTAAAGAAAGAATGAGTACGAACACGAATGCAAAATTGACCACCGTGCCTACGCTCTCCGTACAAAAGACGGTGGATATGCTCTCCGACGCTTATTGCGCCGTTATTCGGCAGGGCTTGCCGATGAAGACGCTTCCGTCCGTGATGCTTTGGGGCGCGCCCGGCGTCGGTAAATCGCAGGCTGTGCGCCAGCTTGCCAAGGAAATTGAGCGGCGTACGGGCAAGCGTAGCAACGTCGTGGACGTCCGCTTGCTCCTTATGAACCCCGTAGACCTTCGCGGTATTCCGACGGCGAATGCGGATAAGACGCTTGCCGTTTGGCTCAAACCGCACATTTTCCAAATGAACGAAAGTCCTGCTTACGTCAATATCCTGTTCTTGGATGAAATTTCCGCCGCGCCGCAATCGGTGCAAGCGGCGGCGTACCAAATCACTTTGGATAGAGTGGTCGGGGAGCATAAGCTCCCTGAAAACTGTATCGTAATCGCGGCAGGCAACCGCCTGACGGATAAATCGGTTGCCTACAAGATGCCCAAGGCGCTGGCAAACCGTCTTTGCCATATCCAAGTGGAAGCGGATTTTGAAAGCTGGAAGCGTTGGGCGATTGCGTCGGGTGTCAACCGCAAGGTGATCGGCTTTTTGTCCTTCAAGCGGAATATGCTCCTTGCCGACGGCGGCGGTGACGATCTTGCTTATCCTACCCCCCGTTCTTGGGAGATGGTCAGCAATATTCTCAATTCCGTCAACGAAGACGTGGACGCGGTGTATTCCTACATAAGCGGATGCGTTGGCGCGGGCGCGGCAATCGAGCTTCGCTCGTGGTGTAAAATCTACAACCAGCTTCCGAATATTGAGAAAATTTTTAAGGGCACGGAAGCGTACGTTCCCAAGGGGATCGACGTGATGTACGCCCTTTGCTCGGCGATGACCGACTATGCAAGAAAACACAAGGACGATATGGATGCGATTCGACATTCTATCGTCTATGCTCGGTGCTTGCCGCCCGATTTCTCGGCAGTGCTTTTGAAGGACTATATGTCCATCGAGCGCGGCTACAAGGAAAGGCTGATGCGGTTGCCTGAGTTCATGGCGTGGCTTTCCAAAAGCGGGAGATTGTTAAACGATGCTTACTGATGAAGAAAAACGGCGGTATACGCAACGTATGCTGCAATCGCGTATGCGTGTGCTTTGCAACAACGGCTTTTTGGGGCTGCTCTTGATGCACATGCGTATGATGGTGGATGAGAATATGCCCACGGCGGCAACGGACGGTAAGTTTATTTATTTCGGGAAGGAGTTTTTGGAAGAGCTCACGGACAAGGAAATGGACTTCGTGATGATGCACGAGATTATGCACGTCGTTCTGCGGCATTTGGAACGAACGGGCGATAGGGATCATTTCCTGTACAATATCGCGTCGGACATCGTAATTAATTCCACGATCAAGCAGAGCGCAGGTGGTAGCGAACGGGCAATCAACCTTGGCAAGTACGGCACGGCGATGCACCTTGCCCCCGACGGGAAGGAAGGGGTGGAATACACGGCGGAAGAAGTGTATGAAATGCTCGTCGATAAAATGGAAAAGCAGTCGAAAAAACAAGGCGGCTCGGGAAAGAGCGGTAGTAGCGGCTCGTCTTCGGGCGGCAATAGCGGCGATCAAGACCAAAATCAGCAAAATCAAAACAGCCAAAGCGGCAAAGGCTCGACAAGCCCCGACAGCTCGTCTTCTGATCAAAAAGACGGAAAACAAGGGGGCAGGGGCGCGTTGAAACCGTCTACTTGGCACAAGAACGGCTGTTCGGACGAGGGCTTTGACGACCACACCAAGTGGGGCGAAGGGGAGATGGACCCCATGGAAAAGGACCTTTGGGAAAAGCGGATTTTGGATGCGGCGGAAGCGGCGGCAATGCAGGGCAGAGGGACTTTGCCTGCGGGCATTTCGCGCTCGATAGGTGAGCTGAAAAATCCCCAGACGGACTGGCGAACGCTGCTTCAAGCGTTTATTCAGGAAGATATTTGCGACTATTCCTTTTCTCCGCCTGACCGTCGCTATGACGGCGGTGACTTCTATATGCCTGACTTCAACGAGAAGGAAGAAACCGTCCGCAATATCCTGTTTATGATCGACACTTCGGGGTCTATGTCCAAGGCAATGCTGACGACGGCGTACTCGGAAGTGAAGGGGGCGATTGATCAGTTCGGCGGCGTGCTCAAAGGCTTTTTGGGCTTTTTTGATGCGGCGGTTGCCGAGCCGAAACCGTTCACGGATGAAGAAGAGTTCAAGGTGATTACCCCTGTGGGCGGTGGTGGCACGAGCTTTGATATTATCTTTGATTACGTCGCGGAGAAAATGGAAGACGATTTGCCTGCTTGCATCATTATTTTGACGGACGGCTATGCTCCGTTCCCCGATGAAGCGAAGGCGATGGATATTCCCGTTATGTGGATTATCAACAACGAAGACGTCACTCCGCCTTGGGGTGTGGTGGCAAGAATTAAATAAAAACAAGGAAAAGCGCGCGAAATGTGCGCTTTTTTGTTAAAAATTTTTCGTCACGAAAAAGTATGACATTTCTATTGACAAGGCGAGTAAATCGTGATAAAATAAAAAAGATGATTTTGTTTTAACGAATGATAAATATTCAAAAAAGGGGTACGAATGAAAACGGTTGACGGACAAACGTTAAAGCGGATGCTCTACGGCGGACGGGCAAAGCTTGCGGCGCACGCGGACGAGATCAACGCTTTGAACGTCTTTCCCGTTCCCGATGGGGATACGGGTACGAATATGGTTAGAACGCTCGAAATGGGCTGGCAAGCGATTGCGGGAAGCGAAAGTGACTCCGCTTGCGAGATTATGTCCGCTTTTGCGGACGGCGCGCTGTATAGCGCAAGGGGCAATTCGGGCGTTATCTTATCGCAAATCCTTCGCGGGATCGCAAAGGGGTTGCAGGGCAAAGAGTCGATTGCGGCGGAAGATCTTTCCGTAGCGTGTTCGATGGGCGTTGAAGCGGGGTACGCGTCGGTGGTTCGTCCTGTGGAAGGTACGATTCTCACCGTCTTCCGTATGGCGTCCGAAGCGGCAACGACGGAGAGTGTGGACGCTTGGTTTACGCAGCATATCGAATATGCAAGCGACGCGTTGCGGCATACGCCTGAGCAGTTGCCTGCGCTCAAAGAAGCGAACGTGGTCGATAGCGGCGGCGCGGGGTATCTTTACCTTGTGCAAGGGATGCTCGAAGGCTTGATGGGGGAAGAAATTGCGTTTGCGGACGTGGATTTGCAAGCGCCTGCTTCCGAAAATGCTACGGTGGATTTTTCCGCGTTCACTCGTGATAGCGAACTAGAATTTGGGTATTGTACGGAGTTTTTCCTGCGTCTGCAATCGGCAAAAACGAATATTGAAGATTTCGACGACAATGCGTTGAAGGACTACTTGGAAGGCGTAGGCGATTCGCTTGTGTACGTCCGTATGGATGATTTGGTAAAGGTGCATGTTCACACCAAAACCCCTGGGCAGGTATTGAACGAATGCCAAAAATACGGCGAATTTCTTTCGATGAAAATCGAGAATATGAGCTTGCAACACGAAGAAACCATGGAAAGCACTCAAAAACCGCAACTGCCGAAAAAGCATTTGGCGACCGTTGCGGTGGCAATGAGCGAAGGGATGAAGGCGCTCTTTGAAGAGAGCGGCGCGGACGCTGTAATTTTGGGCGGCGCGAAGGACAACCCTTCAACGGGCGCGTTCTTGGAAGCCTTCCGCTCCTTGAATGCAGAATATATCGTCGTTTTACCCAACAACAGCAACATTCGATTAGCGGCGGAATCCGCCGCGCAGGAGTATGCGAAGGAAGAGCCGAACGTCAAGGTGTGCGTTTTGCCTACGCGCTCCATGCAGGAAGGGTATGCCGCGCTCTTTGTGTCGTCGGATAGCGAAGACACCGAATGGGCGATTGAAAATATGAAATCCGCCGCGGAAGGGGTGGACGCGTTGTCCGTCACCTTCTCGATCCGCGATGCTTGTATCAACGGCGTGGACGTGAAAAAAGGCGAGTATATCGGCTTTGTCAACAAGGATTTGCGCGTGAGCGACAGCGATCGCATCGAGTGCTTGAAGCGGTTGCTTTTGTCGGTGAAGGACGTAGAAGATAAGGAAATCGTCACCGTAATGTACGGCGTGGACGTGTCGGAAGAAGAACGCGAAGCAGTGGCGGCGCTCGTGGAAGAATTTTGTCCTGACGCGGAAATATCGGAATACGACTGCGGACAGGAGCTGTATTACTTCCTTCTCGGGTTGGAATAAAAAGGAGAACACAAAAGATGAAAACGAAGGTATTTTGTACGTCAACGGGTTGCTTGGAATACGCGCCCGAACGCTATCAAAAGATGGGGATCGGCATTATCCGTATTCGCGTACTCTTTGAAGGGAAGGAGTATTTGGAAGGGGTGGATTTAGACCCCGTGGAGTTTTACGAAAAGCTGGAAAAGCTTGAAGATCCGAAAAAGAACCTGCCGAAGACGGCTATGCCCACGCGCGCCGAGATTATGGCGCACTTCGATAAAGCGATCGAAGAAGGGTACGACGAAGCGATTGTAATCGCAATCAGCGCGTACCTGGGTGGCACGTATAACCTTATCCGCATGGTCGGTGAAGAATATGCAGACCGTTTGAAGGTGACGGTGATCGACAGTAAAATCACCTGCTTTGGCGAAGGGCTTTTGGCGGTGAAGGCGCAAGAGATGGTCAATGCGGGCTTGCCGACCGATCGCATCGTAAAGGAAATCCACTGGATGATGCAGCACCAAGAGTTCTTGGGTGTAGACGGAAAGCTTGATTACCTTATTTATAACGGCAGACTCAAAGGGGGCAAGGCGTTCTTTGGGAAGATGCTTTCCGTATGCCCCGTCGTGCATTTTTCAAGGGAAGGGGAATGCTGTGCGCTTTGTAGCGTTAGAACGCCGAAAAAGGCGTTGCATAAGACCTGCGAAATTTTGAAGGAAATCATCGGGGATAGAGATCCTAAGGATTATATTTTGTGGCATACCTATACGGGAACGTCGCTGATTAAAACCCTTGAAGAAATCGAAGGGGAATACGGAATCGAATGTAATCACGAGCCTGTTATCGTATCCCCCGTTAGCGGCTGCCATAACGGACCTTGGCTTGCAGGCTACGGCTTGCTTTTCCTGCGTAGAGAAGATGAGCCGTTGGAATAATCATTGCAATAAAATAGGAAGAAATGTCCAAATCGGGCATTTCTTTTTTATTTTATAAAAAATTTCCAAAACGGCTATTGACAAGGAAAAAAAATTGTGTTATTATAAGGCAAGTAGGCAAAAAGCTTGCGGATAAAAAAGCAAATTATTTTAAGGAGTAATAAAACAATGGCAAAATCTAGATTGATCGGTAGCTATCCCGTAATCGGTATCCGTCCCACGATCGATGGCAGACGCGGACCTTTGAAGGTGCGTGAAAGCTTGGAAGTGCAGACGATGAACATGGCGAAAAGCGCGGCGGAACTCATTTCCAAAAACGTATTCTATTCGAATGGCGAGCCCGTAAAGGTGGTTATCGCAGATACGACGATCGGTAGAGTGGCAGAAGCGGCGGCTTGTGCGGATAAGTTCCGCAAGGAAGGGGTGGATATCACCATCACCGTCACCCCCTGCTGGTGCTACGGTAGCGAAACGATGGATATGGATCCTATGACGATCAAAGCGGTTTGGGGCTTCAACGGTACGGAACGCCCCGGCGCGGTATACCTTGCGGCGGTTTTGGCAGGTCACGCACAAAAGGGCTTGCCTGCGTTCGGCATCTACGGCCACGAAGTACAGGATTTGGACGATACTTCCATTCCTGCGGACGTTTCGGAAAAATTGCTCCGCTTTGCACGTTGCGCGGTGGCGGTTGCGACGATGCGCGGTAAATCCTATTTGCAAATCGGCTCGATCTGTATGGGTATCGCAGGTTCGATTGTAAACGTCGAGCTCTTTGAAGAATATTTGGGTATGCGCGTAGAAAGCGTGGACGAAGTAGAAATCATCCGCCGAATGACGGAAGGCATCTACGATCAAGCGGAATACGAAAAGGCGCTCGCTTGGGTAAAAGCGAAGTGCAATCCCGACTTTGATAAGAATCCCCCCGAGCTGCAACGCACGGCAGAGCAGAAGGAAAAGGACTGGGAATTCACCGCAAAGATGGCTTGCATCATCAAGGATTTGATGAACGGCAACCCCAACCTTCCCGAAGGCGCGGAAGAAGAAATGGTTGGTCACAACGCGATTGCGGCGGGCTTCCAGGGTCAAAGACAGTGGACGGACTTCTATCCGAACTGTGACTTCCCTGAAAGTATTTTGAACTCTACGTTCGACTGGAACGGCGCAAGAGAACCGTATATCCTTGCAACCGAAAACGATACCTTGAACGGCGTTTGTATGCTGTTTGGGAAGCTGCTTACGGGCAGAGCGCAAATCTTTGCGGACGTTCGTACATACTGGTCGGGCGACGCGATCAAGCGCGTGACGGGCTACGACGTAGAAGGCAAGGCGAAGGAAGCGGACGGCTTTATTCACCTTATCAACTCGGGCGCGGCTTGCGTAGACGCTTGCGGCGAAGTGAAGGATGAAAACGGCAACGCTACCATGAAGCAGTGGTGGAATATGACGGACGCGGACATCGACGCTTGTATGAAGGCGACGACGTGGCCGTATGCAGACCTTGGCTATTTCCGTGGCGGCGGCTATTCGTCCCGTTTCGTCACCCGTAGCGAAATGCCTTGCACGATGCTCCGTTTGAACATGGTGAAGGGGCTTGGTCCTGTGATGCAAATTGCGGAAGGCTGGACGGTTTCCGTTCCCGATGAAGTCACCCACAAGCTTTGGAAGCGTACCGACTATACGTGGCCTTGCACTTGGTTTGCTCCGAGAGTGACGGGCAAGGGCGCGTTCAAGACCGCTTACGACGTTATGAACAACTGGGGCGCAAACCACGGCGCAATCTCTTACGGACATATCGGCGCGGACGTTATCACGCTTTGTTCGATGCTCCGCATCCCCGTATGTATGCACAACGTAGACGAAGACAAGATCTACCGTCCTACGGCTTGGAATGCGTTCGGTATGGATAAGGAAGGTCAGGATTATAGAGCTTGCCAAGCATACGGACCTATGTATAAAAACATTAAATAATCCGAGTTTTCGGGTGAAACCGAGCGGTTTTTATAAAACCGCTCGGTTTTTTTTTGCTAAAAATATTGATTTATGATAAAAAGTATGATACAATAACTATGTATGAAATACATAGCTATCAAAAAAATTAAAAAGCTTCTTGCGACGGTACTTGCCTGTACGACCGTTTTTGGGCTTGCTGGGTGCGAAGATTTGCTCAGTTCGATTGCAAGCGCGGTGACGGACGCGATTGAAAATCAAGTCTTTGAAGACGCGACGGTGGACGATCATTACGTCTACACGAGAACGGAAGGTGGCGGCTCTTATTATTACGAGCGGCTCACACCCGAGCAACAGCAGTTCTATAAAAAATTGCGCATTGACATGGATAAGTTCTTTGCGGGAAAGAGAGAGCTGAAAACGTACACCTACGAGAAGGAAGAATACCGTGTGTTAGGGCATTATCGCTACGCATCGTTTGACTTGACGAAGGACGCGGCGTTGCAGGCGTTCGACGCCTTTTATCAGGATTGTCCGCAGTACTACGCTTACGACGGCTCGTATATGCTCTACGGGGAAGAAAGCCTTTCGCCCGTAATCGCGGCGGAGTACGACACGAAAGCGGAGCGGGATGCGGCGGATACAAAGATTGTGGAAGCGGTGCAAACCGTTGGCGCGAAGCTCGTGGCTGGACTCACCGATTTTGAAGTGTTTGAAAAAATATACGAATACGTAATCGGGCAAGTCGAATATGAATACGACGAGCAGGGCAATCCGAGTGTGCGCGCGCACGCAGGGAATGTGGTAGGCGTCTTTGACGGGGATAAGAACACGAATTCCGTTTGCGTTGGGTACACCTTTGCGACGACCTATCTTTCCAACGTTTTCGGCGTGGAATGTATTTCCGTAGGAAACGACGCGTTGAACCATGCTTGGAATATGGTGAAGCTGGACGGCGTATGGTATCATACGGACGCGACCAACGACGACGGGAACAAGGATCAAACGCTTTTCCTGTGCAGCGAAGACGTGTTCTGGAAGTACTTCGATTATAGCGCGCCTGCCTATGATAGCGGCGCTGCCGATTCGACGGGGCGGGTAGAAATCTTGCCTACTGTTTCCAAGGATTTGTCTTATTCGCGCTTTAAGTATCGGGTATATGAAGACCATTGTAGCGTAGACGATTATTTGGTCGATCAGTACCGTATACGAATCCCGTCTACGTATCTTGGGCTTCCTGTGACGAAGATAGAGTTCGGGTTCTCGTTTGGAGAGCCGAAGATACAAGAGATTATATTGCCTGTTTCCATGCAGGAAATAGAAGCGTATGCGCTCAAACACTGTCCGTTAAAGAAAATCTATTACGAAGGTACAGCGGCAGAATACGCCAACGTGAACATTCCTTTGCAAGGGGGAACCTTCTCGACGGCGACCGTCTATTATTTCAGCGAAACGGAGCCGACGGAGAACCCTGAAAGCTACTGGCATTATAACGAACTGGGCGAGCCGACCCCTTGGGCGGTATAGCCGTGACGTACAAAAGATAGGAGAAGCTTATGAAATACACCTTGAAGACGATTTCCTATAATTTAAAAAACTTTTTCTACGTTTTTCCGCTTGTTATTTTGCCTGCGTTTTTGCTTTCCTTTACGGTGGCGCGCGAAGAGATTTTGGCAATCTATGAAAAAATCCTTGCAGGGATTTGGAAAGAGATTTCCTTTGCCGAAGTTTTCCAAGCGGTGTCCATTTTCAACTTCGCGTCTTGGGAAACGGTGCTTGCGGGCGTCTTTGGCGTGGCGGCGCTTGTGGTTTGCGTTTCGCTACTTATGGCGTTCACCGATAAGCATATGCGCTTTGGCAAGCGGACGTTCAACGGGCTGTGGGGAAAACTGAACGACAATTTGATGTCTACGCTGGGCATGGTGTTGATTACGTTTGTCGTGTATGAGCTTTGGACGCTCGTGCTTGCGGCGGTACTGACCCTTTGCTTAGGGCTTGCCGCGCCGCTGATGTACGTGGTAGCCCCGATTGTGTGGGTGGCGTTCCATTTTGTGCTGACGTACTTGATTTCCTTTATATATCTTTGGTTGCCCTGTATGCAAATCACGGGTTTTAGAACGTTTGAAGCGTTGCGGTACGGTCAGATACTTTGCGAGCCTATCCAAGGCAAGCTGACGGTGATGCAGGCGGTATCCCTGCTTTTCTCGGAAATCTTGATTGTTCTAGCAACCGTGTATTTACCCGACGCGCAAATCGTTTCGATTACGGTAGCAACGCTCTTTTATGCGATTTTAATATTGCAATTTTGCGTGCGTATGCAGGTGGTCTATTTCGACCGCGAGCAAATCGAACGCGCAGACTTGAAAAAATACTACGAGTAATCGGGCGAAAAAGGAAAGGAGAAAGCTTATGCGATTTAGAAATACATTAACTTTGTTGACGGAGAACTTCAAAAACGTATCCCGTGTACTCGTTTACAAGCTTGTGGTAGGCGTGATTTGCGCGGCGCTGTACGGGGTGTTGATCTTGCCCCAGCTCGTAGAGATTTTTTCGAGCGTGGAATGGAACAACCTTTTGGGGGATATTCGCACCCTGCTTGCCGAGTTTATGCCCGGTCACGCGTCGGGGAGCACCTTTGAAGGCTTGCGTGACGAAATTGTAAACGAATCCCTGCCTGCCTTTGGCGGTTTGGTATGGACGATGGCAGGGGAGATCATCGGAAGAGCGGTTGCTTGCATCATCGTATACTTGGGGCAACGCTTTTTGGACACCCTGTGTTATTTTTCGGTGGGCAGTATCATCAACGATCGTATGACGACGTATGCGGAAACTCCTTTCCGCCAAGCATACGTTGCAAACCTTGGCAAGGCGTCCAAGTACGCTTTGGTTTACGTACCCGTTGCTTTTGCAATCGACCTTGTTATGCTGGCGATCGTAGCGGTGATTTGCATTTTTGTAAACGTGGGGCTCTCGCTCTTTTTGTCGATGACGGTGATTGCCGTCGGGCAGGCGGTGAAGCTCACTTTTACGTCAGCGTGGATGCCTGCAATTACGGCAGATAATATGAGCTTGAAGGAAGCCATACACGCCGTCCGTGAATCGGAAAAGCGGCATCATAGAAAGGCGTTCTCGCTCTATTTGGCACTTGTCTATATCATCGTAGCCATCAACGCGATTGCGATTGTGTTCACCTTTTTGAGCGGACTGCTCATCACGATTCCGATGTCTTACGTGCTTTTGATTTGCGCGCAGTACGTCAATTACTTCACAATCAAGGGAAAAAAATATTTCGTCACCTTCGACGATATTGCCACCAACGAGTGTAAGGGGGATACGGAGCACTTTTTTGACTACGTAGACGAAACGGCGCAGAGCGATGAGCCGCCCCATACCGAACCTGAAAACAACGAAAATAATAAAAATGGAGATAAAACAATGGAATATCAAAAGAATTATGAAGCTTGGTTGCACGACGAAAGACTTTGCGAAGAAGGCAAGCAGGAATTGCTTTCGATTGCGAGCGATGAAAAGGAAAAAGAGTACCGCTTTGCCGCTGAACCTGAATTCGGTACGGCTGGTATGCGTGGGCTCATCGGCTACGGCATGAACATGATGAATATCTACACCGTAATGCGCGCGACGCAAGGGCTTGCGGAATTCATCAAAACGCTCGGGGCAGAAGCGATGGCGCGCGGCGTGGTGATTTCTTACGATACCCGTAGAAAATCGGAAGAGTTTGCTCGCGTCACGGCGGAAGTGCTGGCAAAGAACGGTATTAAGGCATACCTTTTCGACGACGTGCATCCCGTTCCCATGCTCTCTTATGCGGTGCGTTATTTGAAGACGGTGGCAGGGGTTATGATCACGGCAAGCCACAATCCGAAGGAATACAACGGCTATAAGGTCTACGGCGAAGACGGCGCGCAAATGTCCCCCGAGGACACCGCAAAGGTGGTGGCGCATATCTCGAAAATCGAAGATTTCCTGTCCGTTTCTGGTGAAAAGAACAGTCCGCTTATCTTACCTGTTCCTGCAAAACTGGACGAAGACTATATCGAAGAGCTTTCCGCGCTCACCCTTTCCAAGGAAGCGGTGGAAAAATGCGGCGCGAGCTTAAAGCTCGTATACACGCCCGTACATGGTAGCGGCTATAAGCCCGTTATGGCGATTTTGCAAAAGCTTGGCATCAACGTGACCGTGGTGGAAGAACAGGCAAAGAAGGATACCGAGTTCTCGACTGTAAAAGTTCCTAATCCCGAATACAAAGAAACGATGTCGATGGGTATTGCGCTTGCCAACGAAATTCAAGCGGACGTCGTATTCGGTACAGACCCCGACGCTGACCGTTTGGGAGTGGTTGTTCGTGACAACGAAGGCGAGTTTGTGGCGCTCTCTGGCAACCAAGTGGGCATTTTGCTCTTGGACTACATCCTGCAAAGACTGAGCGAAGACGGCGTTATGCCTGCAAATGCGGCGGTTGTGAAATCGTTCGTTTCTACGGGTATGGCAAAGGCGCTTTGTGAAGATTACGGCGTAGCACTCTACGAAACGCCCGTTGGCTTTAAGTTCATCGGCGAAAAAATCAAGCAGTGGGAAGCGGACGGCAAGCACACCTACGTATTCGGCTTTGAAGAAAGCTGCGGCTACCTGCGCGGCACGCACGCAAGAGATAAGGACGCGGTGGTTGCGTCCATGCTCTGCGCGGAAATGGTTTGCTATTATTCCTACGTTGGGAAGTCCGTCTATGCGCGCTTGCAGGAAATCTATGCGAAATACGGCTACGTTTTGGATAAGAACGTTTCCATTCAGTATTCGGGCTTGAATGCGATGAAGGAAATGAACGGCGTGGTGGACGCGCTCAAAACGATGGACGTGAAAAACCTTGGCGAGTGGACGGTGGAAGCCTTCCGCGATTATAGCGCGGACGTTAGGAAGGACTATTTGGCAGGCACGGTTGTGCCGCTTAATATCCCCAAATGCAACTGCGTGTACTATGAACTGAGCGGCGGCTCGTTCGTATGTGTAAGACCTTCGGGGACAGAGCCCAAGCTCAAAATTTACTATTCGCTGAAAGCGGCAACGCAGGCACAGGCAGAAGAAGACCTTGTAGCATTGCAAGCGGCAGTTAGCGAAATGCTCGAAAAGGCGAAGAACTAAAAGAGAAACATAGACCGAGTTCCACCAAAGACAAAGGAGATAAGGATATGAAGAAAAAATTACAATTTGTCACAATGATACTTGCTTGCATCTTGTTCGGTGGATGTAGCTTCCCGATGAGCTCGGGCGGTTCGCTTGGCGGCTCGCAAAGCGGTGGCGGCGATACTATTCCTGATGATTCTTGCCAACACGTCGACAACGATAGCAACGAGCTTTGCGACCTTTGCGACAACAGCGTAGTGGTATCGGTGGATTTTTACGCTGTCAACGACTTGCACGGGAAATTCTTAAAAACGGATACGCAATCGGGCATCGGCGGTATGACCACCTATTTGAACGAAGCCAAGACGCGCAACCCGAATACGGTGCTTTTGTCGTCGGGAGATATGTGGCAGGGCGCGTGGGAATCGAACCTCACGCGCGGTATGATTCTCAACGACTGGATGAGCGAAATGGGATTCGTTTCTATGACGCTGGGCAACCATGAGTTCGACTGGGGCACGGAATACATTGAAAGCAACGCGGCGCAATCGGATTTTGTCTATCTTGCCATCAACGTGTACGAGCACGCGACGGGCGAACGAGCGCCGTACTGTCAGCCGTCGGTGATGGTGGAACGCGGCGGTGCAAAAATCGGCATTATCGGCGCAATCGGCGATTGTTACAGCTCGATTTCCGCGGACAAAGTAACGGACGTATATTTTAAGGTAGGCAACGAGCTGACCGATCTTGTCAGAGCGGAAGCCAACCGTTTGAGAGCGGCAGGCGCAGACTGTATCGTCTATTCCTTGCACGACGGATATTCGGGCTATAACGAAATACTTTCGAACGGCTGTGTGGATTTAGTATTCGAAGGACACACCCATCAAGCGTACGTTATGCAGGACAATGGGGACGTGTACCATATCCAAGGCGGCGGCGATAACGACGGCATTTCGTATGCGTCGGGGAAGATTAACTTGGTTGAAAACACCCTCTCCGTAGACGAAGCGTGCGTTGTATATCACAGTCAGTATGCGAATAAACAGGCGGCTCCCATTGCGGGAATGTTGCAGACGAAATACGCAGACGATCTTGCCGTTGGGTTGCGGGTGCTGGGCAAAAACGATCGACTCCGCAACAGCTACGAACTTCGCGAGCTTGCGGCAAGGCTCTATTTCGAGGCTGGCTTCAAGCGTTGGGGCGAGCAGTACGACATTGTTTTAGGCGGCGGCTATCTCAGCGCGCGCAGTCCTTACGACTTGCATTCGGGGCAAATCATCTACGGCGACCTTTTGAACATTCTGCCGTTCGATAACCCCTTGGTGCTCTGTTCGATTTCGGGCGCGAAGCTGAAATCGCAATTCTTGGAAACGAACAACAATAACTACTTTATCTATTGCGGTACGTACGGCGAGAGTATTCGCAACAACGTGGACGTAAACGGAACGTATTACATCGTCATCGATACGTACAGTTCTACGTATAAACCGAACGGGGCAACAGAGATTGCTCGTTACGATCAAACGACGTTCGCGCGCGATCTTATAGCGGACTATATCGAAGACGGCAATATGACCAGCGATCCTACGCCAACGCCCGATCCCGATCCTACGCCAACGCCCGATCCCGATCCTACGCCAACGCCGACGCCGACACCCGACGGCTACGTGCTTTCGACCATTCCCGAAATCTATGCAATCGGCAATACGCTTGCGGATGACGCAGAAACGGAAGAGGCATACTACGTAAAAGGCAAAATTAGAGCGTTCCACAATGAAGATTATGGTAATTTTACCATCGAAGATCAAGACGGTAACACGCTGTACGTGTACGGCTTATACGATAAACTTGGCAACAAGTACGGAGAATTTGCAGAAGTCAAACCCGTAGTGGGCGATACGATCATCATTCAAGGCAAGGTAAAACGTTTTATTCAAGCTTCGGGCAATGTACTCATTGAAATCACGAATGCGAACTTTATTGAAAAGAC
>SVIJ01000047.1 GCA_015069565.1 Clostridiales bacterium | reverse complement strand
GCCTTAAAAAGACAAGGCCTGCCCACGCGTACACGTGCGCAGGTGCGCGACTATATAGGAAACGGCATCGTGATGCTGATGAAACGCGCCGTCGGGGAAGATGCTTTGCCTGCCGTGGATATGGCGCAAGTGATGGCGGATTTTAAGGAATATTACGGGGCGCACTGCCAAGATAAGACCGCGCCGTACGAAGGGATTTTGGAATTGCTTGCGGCGTTGAAGGCGCAGGGGAAGAAAATTGCGGTTGTTTCGAATAAAGCGGATTTTGCCGTGAAAAAGCTGTGCGAAGGGTATTTTTCGGGGCTTGTTGACGTTGCCATCGGAGAAAACGAAGCAGGGGGCGTAAAGAAAAAGCCTGCGCCCGATACCGTTTTTGCCGCCGTAAACGCGCTTGGCGGCGCGCTTGAAAATGCGGTATATATCGGGGATTCGGAAGTGGATATTCAAACGGCGCGCAATGCTGGCATTGCGTGTATATCCGTTTCTTGGGGGATGAAGGATAGAGAATTTTTGCTAAAAAACGGCGCAAAAATGATTGTGGATGCCCCCGAAGAATTGTTGGGAATTTTATAAAAACACCCATACAGGTATGGAAGGAAAGAAAAAAAACGGCGTTTTTGCGCCGTTTTTTTGGTGAAGAGTGAAAGTGAAGGGATAGGACACCTCATCCACCGCAAGCGGTCCCCCTTCCCCTCAAGGGGAAGGCAAGGGCGTAGGAGCAAGCGGTTGGCTTCTTTTATATGGAAAGGCAATGTAGGGCGGGGGCTTGCTCCTGCCGAGTAATAAGTGAAAAAGACGGCTTTTGCCGTCTTTTTTGTTATTCGTCTTTGGGGCGGTGGTGAAGAATGAGAAGATCAAGCAAAATACAGATTGCCGCCGCGCCTAAAAGTAGGAAGGTTAAACGCCATAACGAATCTTCGTTCGGGCGCGCGCTTCCGTGTTCCGTTCTTTCCGTCGGTTTGGGTTCGCCGTCAAAAAGGGTTGCGTACGTCTTCGGGATAAAGCCCGTTTGTTCGTTGCCGTCACCGTCCGTAAAGCGGATTTTATAGTAGCTATAATCCAAATCGTTGACTTCGCCAAGCAACGTGACCGCTTGGTTTTTCGTCAAGCCCGTCACCGTCAAAAGTTGGGTGAGATACGGGTACTTGTAAAGGGAAAGCGCGTTCGTCAAATAGCCCGTTTTTTGCCCTTCTTCCGTGTATTCCACCAAGTATTCGCTCTCGTCCTTTTCCGTCACAAAATAACGAGTTTTCGTCAGATAATTGCCGTATTTGTGCGTGTCTTTATTGAAGATTGCAAGGACGGAATATTCGCCTGCCTGCCCAAGCAGAAGCGCTGTTTTTGCGCTTGGTTCTCTGCCGTGCGAAAGGTAGGGGAAGCATGCGTTTTCACTGCCTTGGAGCTTGCTCAGATTTTCCAAGTCAAACGAGATTAAGAAGGCGTCCTTGGACGTTTCCACCACCTTGAACTCTGCCGCGCCTGCCGAGAAAATCCTGTCTTCGATTTGCGCGGTGGCTACCGTTTGGACGGTGGGCAGGGAAAGGCGGGTCGTCTTGACTACGAAATTGCCGTTGTATAAGAGGTACGCCGCGTTTTCGAGCACGTAAAACGCGAACGCTTGCACGGGCGTTGCGTCCGTTTGACCGTAGACCATTTGCGACGCAAGCGAAATTTCGTCCGCAGTTGCGGAATAGCTATTGCTTGCGGTATCGTAAGTATAGCGGTGCGCCGTGCCTGCCTTCAAAACGTAGACGTTTTCGTTTAAGTCCACGAGTAGCTGCTCGGGGTTGGCAGGAAGCATCGTCAAAATTTCTTCCCCGTAGGCGTCCGCTAAGAAGATGTCCTGTTCGGGAAGCTTGTGTACGTCGTTGCCTGCGACGACGTAGACGTTGCCGTATACGTCCGAGCTGAGTAGGCGGGGGGCGATGGTGTTGCTCTTTTTGATGCCGCCTTTGAGCTGCCATGCCGAGCCGAGCTCGGGCTCGCCCTCTTCGACGGGTAGGGGCGCGTATTCAATCGAATAGTAGAAGTTCGTTGCCGTCACCAAATAGTACTTGCCGTGGACTGCCGTGACGCCCGTCAGGTTGCCCTGAAAGCCCTTGAAGGTGTGCGTAATCGGCGCGCTTGGATCGGTGACGTCGATCAGCCAAGCCGCTCCGTCGTTTGCCGCAAGCAGGGTGTTTTCATACGCCGCGATCAGGTGCGTGGGCTCGGGCGTGGATACTGTGTAATAGCCCTTTGTTGCGCCGTTGTAGACGGAAATACGGCTGTTGCCGCTGTCCGTCACGTACAGCTTGTCGCCCACGAGCGTTGCGTTCGTCGCGCCCTTTAAGCGGTGGGTTGCGGAAGAATCCGCGGAGATTTCAAACTCGGTGAAGCCTACGCCGACTGCGTACTGTCGAACGGAGCGTTCGCGGATTGCATAGACGTTCTCTTCAAAGACGGAAAGAGATTTGTAGCCGCCTGTTTCGTCCTTGTAGAGCGGCTCGATTTGAGAAGCAAGCCCTGTAAGCGTGATGCGGTCGTACACGTAAAAATTGTTGCGATCGTTGGAAACGTAGATTTCGTCGCCGTTGACCGCCACTGACGTGATCGGTTGTGGGAAGGCGCAAATTTCATACGGGAAGGCGTCTTCTTCCAAGGCAATCTTTTTCAGGTAATAGCCGCTTGCGTCCGTGTAATAGAGTACACCGTCCGAATAGGCAATCGAAGGGCCTTTGGAAACGTTGCTGACAATCGGCTCTGCCGTGGATGCGTTCGGCGAAAATAAGGAAGTGCGCGAAAGGTGGGCGCTCGATTCCGAGCTGACGGCAAAATATAAGTCGTTGCCGTCAATCACAAACGCGTTGCAAAAGAAGGTGGGAAAATCCGCTTTCGTTGTGATTGTCCCGTCCATGCTTGCAAGAATATCGTTCTCGATTGCGTACATGTGCGCGTTGCCGTCGATGAAATACAAGTCGCCTGCGCTGGAAAACTCTAAGTTTGCAACCGTGTTTAAGTCCGCCGTGGCGTTTGCCGTGTGCTCGTAGACGCGGTAGAGGTCGTAAAAATCGTTGTAAACGTAGATTTTGCTACCGTCCGCGATCGCTGTGAAGTCGTCGCAAACGGCTACATCTGTCGGGGCGTTCAAGGGCAGGTATTGCTCGTACGTTGTCGGTGTGATCAGCGTATCCTGCTGGCTGTTTGCGCTCGGCGTAAGGGGGGCGCCCTGCGCGGCGTGCGCGCGTTGCGCTTTGAAATCGGGCATCAAAGATGCCCCGCCTAAAATTGCCGCCGTGATGAGCGTTGTAAACCCAAGCTTTATCAAGTTTTTCTTTGCTTTCGTATCCATACGTAATCATTATATCACGCGAAAGGAAAAATTGCAAGGGGTATAGGGTAGAGTTTTTCCTTCTTTTATGGAATTTTCTTGCAATAGCACATTTTTTGTGGCGGTTGGGCGTAGGTTAATGGGCAAAATCGGAAAAAGGGCGTTCGCGCCTTCTTTTTTGGTGAAAATTGCCTTTATTGGCGTTTTTTGCCCTTTTTGCGTGGATAAATATGGCAGTATGTTGTCAAGATTAAAAATCGTTAGTCAAATTCGGCGAACAAATGTTCGGATTTTGAAAACGGATTGTGGCAGTGGAAACTGGACTTTTTGGGGGTGCAAGGTATAATCACGGTGTCGTCGGTTGTGAAGGCGTTTGAGCGGTTGCGGTGACGTGATAGGGTTGCAATCGTCAATATGAAAGCAATACGAAGCATATGCGGGAGATCCTTCGACTGCGCTCAGGATGACAAGTTGAGAGATCCTTCGACTGGGCTCAGGATGACGAGTTGAACAGGTATCCGTTTTTATGCGGTGATAGCTATCGGCTGGCGATACAATATTTTATTAAGGGCGGGCAAGGCTCGCAACGGAGGTGATTTTCGATTGGAAAACTGTGTGAAGGCGATTTTGTACTGTTATCCGCGTTTTGGATACATTGAAGATAGCTACTTGGAGCATATCCGCAACAAGGCGTTGTTGTCTTCGGACGGCAGAGAGACTGCCGAACGGCTCGCGGAATATCTTGCGACCGAAATTCTACAAAAGAGAAAGCTGCGGGAGCTTGCAACGATTGCGGCAAACGCTTTAAGTCAACTGACCGTCGAAGAAAATCTCTTGCTCGACGTTCGATATTTTGGAAAAATGGACCGCGTGAAGCGTGCCTTTGCTCATAAGTACGCTGGCATCGGGGATGATAGCATGCGTACCGTTCGGGTGTGGAGCGAAAGAACGTATTTCCGTAAACAGAAAAAGCTGCTGGACAAGCTCGTGGGGCGGTTTTCCGCTTTGGGGCTGACGAGAGAAAGGTTCTTGGATGAGTACCGTAATCTGGATGGAATTTGCTCGATTTATACGTACATAGAGCTTGGGAAGGATGTCGGGATTGAGAAAAAGGAACGGGCTTTTTTGGATTTTTTGGCGGAGCTTAGGAAATAGTCGTGATTGCGTATGGGCGGTTTGTGTGGACGGGCGATTCGTGAATCGCCCCTACGGTGGTGAAAAGGAGCTTGCGAACAGGGTATCTCTTAGTTGCCTGTGGTGATGGTTGCGGGCGATTCGTGAATCGCCCCTACGGTGGGGCGAAGGAACGAGTGCGGGGATACGAAAGAGTGAGTGATTATTCGTCGAGTTCGTAGGGAAGCGGTTTTGCCCCCTTGATAAGAAGCGCCGCAAGCAACGGTACAATCAAGCAAAGCACGATAAGCAGGGCAACCTGACTGCCGTTTCCGTTGGCGCTTGTAGGGGCGTTGCTAGCGTCACCGTCAAGGCGCGCCGCGTATTCGCCGTTCTCGGAATAGGTGAAATCCGCAGGCTTTGGCACGTAGCCGAACTCGCCGCGCTGTAATACGTATGCATATTCCTTTGCGCCGATGGTGTAGCTGCCGTAATAGCTGCAAGGAACGGTGAGTTTATCGAGCATTGCATCCCCACTTTCGCCGTTCTCGGCGGTGTAAATTACGTCAAAGGTGGCATACAGGTACGGATTTACGGGGGTGTAGTCGACGAAGGTTAGCTCTTCCGTTAGGCAGTAGCCCGTTAGCTTTTTCGTATGCTCTCCGTCCGTTAAATATTCTACCTTTGTGA
>SVIJ01000008.1 GCA_015069565.1 Clostridiales bacterium | reverse complement strand
CTTCCGATCTCCTTTGCAGGCGCTTCTGCCTTTACTTCGTCTGCCTTTGCTTCTTCCGCTTTCGGCGCTTCCGACTTCTTTTTGCGGCCGCGCTTTTTCGGCTCTTCCGCTTTCGGTTCTTCTACCCTTGCAGGTTCTGCCGCCGCTAAGGGCTCTTCCGCTTTTGCAGGCTCAGCCGCCTTTTTACGCGTACGCTTTGCAGGCGCTTTTTTGGGCGCTTCCACCGCCTTTTCTTCCTGCTTTACAGCAGGCGTTTCTTCCTTGACTTCTTCCGTCTTTTTTGCGGCCGCCGACTTTTTCTTCGGCTTTTCTTCCGCTACTGACTTCGTACCTGCCCCCGTCTTTTTGACCGCGCGGGGCTTTTTTGCCTTCTTTTCTTCTTCTACCGTTGCCATCTTTTTTCTCCTTACTTTTGGCGTCTTCCCTTGTGAAAAATCTCACTCGGTACAAATTTGCAAAAGTTCCCCGATGCAAGCAAGCTCCGTGTCCGTCTTGCTTTCGAGAAACGCCTTCATAAGGCGTAAGGCGCGCTTTTTGCCACCTGGCGTTTTGCTCTCGTCGTATTCCAAAGCGGCGCACTTTCGAAGCGTGTGATAGGTGGACACGCTCGCCCGTGAGCCAACCGAACACTCGGCGCAAGTAAAATGCCCTGCGTCAAAGTCGAAATAGGGCTCACCGTCGATCTCACTGCCGCAAATGCCGCAGCCGTCCAAATCGACGTAGTACCCTGCTTCGCCCGCCGCAGTCAGCATATACCCGACCAGCGTTTCGATGGGGTCCGTTTCGGCGTATGCAAGCTCTTTTACCGCCTGCACCGTCGCAACGAATAGGGAATGTAGACGTTCGCCGTCGGGCGCAATCGCTCGGCAAACGGCGGCTATGCCGCTCGCCGCGTAAAAACGCTCCACGTCCAAACGCAAGGGGTAAAATCCGTCGTATAAATAGGCGGATTTCACCGTATTGTTGTCCCCTTTTTCCACAAGCACGTATTCGGCAAAGGCAAACGGCTGCGCCGCAAACGCAAGCTTGGCGTTCGGCTTACGCACACCCTTGATGCCTGTAAAGACGATGCCCCGCTCGGCTGTGAACAGCGTGAGCAGTTTGTCGTGATCCTTATAATCGATCCCCCCGAGCATCAGGGCGTCCGTCTTCCATTCCATTTCGCCTTTCCCGATCCGTTTTTTTCTTGCGGTGATGGCGGTAGTTCTTTGTTTTAGTGATGCTTACCGCCGTTGAGTTCCAGAAACAACATATAATAGGCAATACTGCCCGTCTTTTCAAACATTTCCCAAGCAAGCGATGCCGCGCCGTTTTTCGCACGTCCGTCCTTCATACCTTCACCCCCCTTTTCCACAGTTTGTGTGAAGGGGAATCAGAGTATGCGAAGGGGTGGAAAAAAGCCGCCGCAAAGGCTGGGGAAAAGTCGCCTTTTATTTAAGTGAATTGAAACCTTGCGGTTTCGTGAATTGCCCTATGGGCGTGAATTGACGGCTATGCCGTCGTGAATTGCAAGGCTTTGCCTTGCGTTGTGGAAAAATTAAAATTCGTCCTTTTCTTCGTAGCCGTACTGTTTCAAAAGGTTGGGACGGTCACGCCAGTCTTCCTTGACCTTGACGTAGGTCGTCAAGAACACCTTTGCGCCCAAGAACTTTTCCATATCCTGACGGGCAAAGGACGAAACTTCCTTGATTGCCTTGCCCTGCTTGCCGATCAAAATCGCCTTGTGGCTCGCACGTTCGCAAACGATGTCGAGATTGATTTCCCACACCCCGTTTTCCTGCAAGCGGAATACGTTGATTACGATTGCAATCCCGTGGGGGATTTCCTTATCGAACTTCAAAAGGATCTTCTCGCGCATGATTTCCGCAACCATGAACTTCTCGCTCTTATCCGAAACGATCTCTTGCTCGAAGACCTTCTCCCCTTCGGGGAGCTGCGCCGCCAAAAACTCCTTCAAAGCCTTGATATTTCTGCCCTTTCTTGCCGACACGGGGAATACGTCCAAGTCCAGCCCCGCGTCCGAAATTTTCGCCATATCCAAGGGAATGTTTTCCTTGGGCATAATGTCAATCTTCGTGTACGCAATCGCCATGGGGATACCCAAGTCCTTGTACTTTTTCATCAGCGTAAATTCTTCTTCGTCGATTCCGTCGTGACCGTCCACGACGTACAGGATATAATCCACACTCCGCGCGCTCGTTTCCACCGAACGCATCATACGGTCGGTAAGCTCGTTTCTCGCCTTATAAATGCCAGGCGTGTCCACGAACACGATTTGATAATCGTCTTCCGTCAGCACCCCCAAAATGCGATCTCGCGTCGTCTGGGGCTTGGGGGAAACAATGCTCACCTTTTCCCCAACCATTACGTTGATCAGCGTGCTTTTTCCTGCGTTTGCTCTGCCGATTACGGCAACGTATCCACTTCTCATTTATCGTTCAATCCCTAATTTTTTCAAAACGTATTCTTCTCTTTCGCGCATCTCCGACTTGTCTTCGTCCGACATATGGTCGTAGCCAAGACAATGAAGCACGCCGTGCGTCAGCAAATAATGCAATTCTCTATTTAGCGAATGTCCGTACTCTTCCGCTTGCTCCTTGGCGCGCGCGTGACAAACCGCCACCGAGCCGATAAAGAGCGCGCCGTCTTCGTCCAGCTCCAACGGATAGTCCTTTGCCAAAAGGGCTTTGCCCTTTATGCCGTCCAAAGACGGATAGCTTAAAACGTCCGTCACCTTGTCGATACCGCGCGTTTCGCGGTTCAGGCGGCGAATCTCGTCTTCGTCCACAAAGACGAACTCAAAGCAAAGCGGACAGTCCGCTTCCACCACGTCCGAGAACGCCCACTCTAAGCGTTCTACGTTTTCCTTCGGAAACAATTCGTCCTCTACATCGAAGCGAAACTGCGTCATACTTCCCCCTTCGTCGCGCCGTCTTCGCCCTTGCCGTACTTGATGGAAGGGTATTTTACGCGGTGGTGGTATACCCCCGACAGCGTTTCTACCAGCGTCTTACGAATGATCGTCAAATCCTGCATCGTGATATTACAATCGGAGAACTGTTCCAGCTCCATACGCTCTTCAATCACGCCGCGGATCACCTTTTCTACGTCCTCAGGCGTACGCTTAGGCAGCGCGCGCACCGCCGCTTCCGAGCCGTCCGCAATCATGATGATTGCCGCGATTTTTGTCTTTGGTCTCGGACCTGGGTACGAGAAATCTTCAATATTCAGCTCGCCGCCCGTCATTTTCAGCGCCTTTGCGTAGAAATAACGAATGGGCAACGTGCCGTGGTGCTGCAACGCCACGTCCGCCAAGAACTGCGGCAGGCGGTGGGAACGAATCAGCCCCGCGCCGTCCTGCGCGTGCGAACGGATAATGTCCGTCGAAAGCTCGGGGGTCAATTCGTCGTGCAGGTTTCGATCCTGTTGGTTTTCGGTGAAGTATTCGGGCTGGTGCAATTTCCCCACGTCGTGATAATACGCCGCCGCGCGCGCGTAATCGACGTTCTCGCCGAGCGCCGCCGCACACGCTTCCGCAAGCTGCGCCACCATCACCGAATGGTTGAACGTGCCAGGCGCTTCCTGTTGGAGCTTACGCAAAAGGGGAGCGTCGTGCGCCGTGATTTCACGAAGTCTGTATGCCGTCAAGCAGTTGAACAGCCACTCGAATATAGGCAGGATAAACAGGAACAGCACCGCCGACATCATCGCGCCGAATACCCCGTAGCCCATTTGCATGAGCATATTCGGCCAGAACTTTTCACTCGTCGTATCGACGTAGATATCCACAATCGTGGTGAGTTCAAGCAAGAAAATGATGATGATAATGGGGATAACGATCAGCACGCCCACGACCACGATACTAAACCGCGTTTTTGCGCGGCTCGCAAGGAAAATCGCGAACATGCCTGCCACAAACGTGATAATCAGCGACGAATACGCCGTCTGCGTAATCACCATTCTTGCGCTTACAATGTCCAAAAGGAACATAAGTATGCCGCTTACGATATTCAAGAAAATCGCTTCCTTTCTGCCCACGAGCATCAGCGACAAAAGCGCGACGAGCGCCACAGGCCGAGCAAAGATCCCATAGGATACCCCGTCCGCCGTAATGTTGCCCTGCTGTCCGATCAAAAACGCCAAAATGATGTAGACGTCCAAGATCGTGAAAATCAGGGCGATGGATTTTCCGCTTGCCAACACTTCCCTGCTCTCAAAGAAAAAGTAGGTGTACATAACGACCGTCAGCATCAACAAGCAGAAAATCATGTACAGATAATCCGCGCCGTTTTCGTTCATTTCCGCAGAGAGCGTGTCCAGCTTCCCCCATAACAGCAAAACGAACGAAACGAGCACCAGGACGATAAAATGCACCACGAACAGCGCAATGCTTGCCGCGGCGTTATGCTTCGTCCAGTCTAATTTCTTACCGTTCATCCTTTGTTTTCTCCTTTTGCTTTTGCGCGCCTTCGGCTTTCTCCGCGTCCTTCTCGTACGCGCGTATGATGCGCATTACGAGCGGATGTCTTACGACGTCCTTCGCCGTCAGCCGCTCTACCGCGATCCCTTCCACGCCGTCCAAAATCTTCGTCGCGTGAATAAGCCCGCTCTGCTTGCCGTCAGGCAAGTCCATCTGCGTGACGTCGCCCGTCACCACAGCCTTGCTCCCTTCCCCCAAACGGGTCAGGAACATTTTCATTTGCTCCTTCGTCGTGTTTTGCGCTTCGTCCAAGATGATGAACGCGTTCGACAGCGTTCTACCGCGCATGTATGCAAGGGGGGCAACTTCAATGTCCCCACGCTCCATCAGCTTCGCATACGTTTCCAGCCCCAAAAGCTCCTGCAAAGCGTCGTAGAGCGGACGCAGGTACGGATCCACCTTCTCGTGCAAGTCCCCAGGCAGGAACCCAAGCTTTTCCCCTGCTTCCACCGCAGGTCTGGTCAAGATGATCTTGTCCACCTGCTTGCTCTTGTACGCCGTCACCGCCATACACACCGCAAGGTACGTCTTCCCCGTACCCGCAGGGCCGACCCCAAAGGTGACCGTGTTCTTCTTAATCGCTTCCACGTAGCTCTTTTGCCCGACCGTCTTGCACTTGATTTGCTTGCCCTTGGACGTGACCGCAATCACGCCGCCGCAAAGGCAGGCAATCTCGCCTGCTCTTCCTTCGCGCGCAAGCTCGATGCAGTACGCCATTCTGCCCTTGTCCACACTCTCGCCGTTTTCCGCAAGCGTGAGTAAGGACGAGAGCACCTGCGCCGCAAGGCGCACGTTTTCCGATTCCCCTTGCAGACAGATCTTCACCCCGTCCACGTACGGAATCACGTCCAGCTCCCGAGCCAGAAAGTTTAAGTTTTCGTCGAACGCGCCAAGCACCTTCGACAGCTTTTCGATCGACTCAAAATCAATCGCGCGTTTTTCGTTTGCCAACTTTTTCTCCCCTGCGCGCTTTCTCGCCTGCATTATGCGCCCGATCACGAGCCCACGCAAGCGCTTGTTTGCGCGCGTATAGAATAACGGGCTTCTCGCCCGCGCCCTTCGGCTTTTTTAATCTTGTCCTTCGCCCTTGTCTTCTTCGTCTTCCGTCGGCGCAAACGGCGAACAGCGAACTTCCACCACGAGCGTAGACCCCACCTTTTTGACGCTGCAAAAGCTCACCCCGTCAAGGCGCAAAACGTCCGCCGTAATTCGGTCCGTTTTATCCATAGGATAAACGGTGTAGCTCTTCACGCCGTGGCTTTGCAAAATCTGCTCCACCTGCGCTCGGTATCCCGTTTCCCCGACGAGCTCCGTCCGCAAAACGAGCTTATCGGAAAACGCCGTCGCAAGCAAGAATATCCCACAGCCGACGAATAATCCCATTCGGTTTTTAACCGAATTCCACACTTTCCCCCACCCAAACAGGGGCAAAAGCTGGACGGTATAGGGCGTATACCTACTCTCATTATAGCACATCTTTGGATAAATTGCAAAAATTTTTTCCACGTCTTTCGCATCAACTGTGCAAATTATTTGATTTTTTTCGATTTTTTTGGCTTTTTTTACGAAAATTCCTTCCCTATGCAGGCGATTTAATGCCCGATAGGGCATCATTCCTTCGATGAGCACCCGACTGTTCACTCCCTACCCCCATCTAAGACGGAAAGGGAGCGCGGCTTCCCGACGATGCACAAGTCCCCGTCCAAGTACTTGGCAATCGAAAGCTCTTCCCCTTCCACCGCCACCAGACAATGCGGAAAGCAAACCACCACCTTTTCAGGGGCAAAATCCCCCAGCGCCTTCACCCCTTCCAAGTACACCGCCCGCATCGGCAAAAACAGCGCTCTTGCCCCTGCAAACGCCGAAAACCCTTCACTTTGCGCAATCTCGTCGTACAGCCGCATTTTTCTCTCTCCAAATTTGTTTTTGTTTAGTATATGCGACAAGCGGAAAAAGTATGAAAGCATAGGGGCAGGTATGCGTTCATCGCGTACCTGCCCCCTACTTTTCATTAAAAATAGACGATATAAAAAAATGAATTTGCATATTGACATTCCGTCCTTTTCGTGGTATACTTATATTGTATGCACGATATACGCAATTTTTGTATGGAGGATATATTATGAAAAAACGCACAAAACTGCTCACCGCCCTGCTTGCGGGAGCTATGATCAGCTGCTCCATCGCGCTCGTGGGCTGTCAAGGCGGCGATACTGGCTCGTCCACCCCCGAAGAATCGGTAAAGACCTTCGATGAAGCTACGGGGCTCAATTTTGAGCTGAGCGACAACGGACTGTACTATATCGTTGTGCAAAGCCCGAACTGCAATTTGGAGCTGGAAATCCCTGCGAAGTTCAACGAACTCCCCGTCCGCGAGATTGCGCCCGGCGCATTCCAAGACTCGAAAATCACGAGCCTTACGCTCCCCGACTCCATCGACGTAATCGGCAGAGTCGCTTTTGCTTCGTGCTATTCCTTAAAGAGTGCGGTGATTTCCGACACCGTGGATATTATTGAAGAGCAAGCATTCTGCGGCTCCAGCTTGGAAAGCGTCACCATCGGCAAAAACGTACAAGTGATCGGCTATGCCGCGTTTAGCGGTTGTTCCAACTTGAAAACGGTCACCCTTCCCGACAGCTTGACTTCGCTCGGGAGAGAAGCTTTCCACGGCTGTCCTAGCCTGTCCAGCGTCGTTCTTGGAAACGGCTTAGAAACTATCCCCAGACTTGCCTTTGCAAACTGTGAATCGCTATTTAGCATTACCATCGGCTCAGGCGTGAAGCGCATCGAAGAAGAAGCGTTTTACATAGTAAAGGGCATCTTGACCACTATCAATATCGTCGACCTTGCCGCTTGGTGCGAAATCGACGGCCTTAAAGAGATCATGGATTCCTTCCCCGCTAAGGCGCTTTACTTAAACGACGAAGAAATCATTCAGTTGGAAATTCCAGATGGCGTGACGGAAATCAAGGAATACGCCTTCCACAACTGCGGATATATCACTTGGGCGAACATTCCCAGCAGCGTGGAAAGAATCGGCGAATACGCGTTTACCGAATGCTTTGAACTGGAAGGACGCGTAAAAAATGCGCTTGCTTACCTGGGCAACGACGCAGAGCCCTATTTGTATTTATTGCGCGCGGAGTTTAAGGAAGTCACCAATCAGGTGGTGATCGACAAAGATTGTAGACTTGCCAGCCCGCAGGCATTTGAAGGGTGCAACGATTTGGTGACCAAAGACGAATCGGGCGCAAGATATATCGGAAGCGAAAACAACCCCTATATGTACTTGGTAGGCGCAGTTTCGCAATACGTAGAAAGAGCTACTATAAACGCAAACTGCAAGTTCATGGGCGAAAAAGCCTTCCAGTATTGCTCTTATCTTGAACGTATGGTCGTGCCCGAAGGCATCGAATTGATTCCCAACTGCGCATTCCAGTCTTGCACCGCATTGAAGGAACTCACCCTGCCTACGAACGCATGGTACATCGGCACATCCGCCTTCGACGGATGTAAATCGTTGACGGAGCTTACCATTCCCGCAAAAGTGACGAAGATTTCTCCTTCCACATTCTCTATGTGCGAGGCTTTGACGACCTTGACCATTCACGATGGCATCACGGGCATCGGGCGTCTTGCTTTCCAAAAATGCCCCTTCACTTCTATCACTCTGCCCCGTAGCATTACTTATATTGATGACGGCGCCTTCTATAACTGCAAGACGTTGGCAACGCTGAACTTTGAAGGCACTATGGCTGAGTGGGAAAGCGTCAGAAAAGCGGATCGCTGGCATGATTCTTCGACGCCGATCACAATCATTTGCTCCGACGGTACTATCGAATAATTGAATATCTAAAACCAAAAGGCTTGCGGAGAATCCACTCCACAAGCCTTTTTTATTTAACCCTTTCACACAAATGAATGAAAGGAAGCCTGATCTTGCAAGGCAAAGGAAAAACGCTTGCTTACGTCTTCTATATCTTGCAAGGATACGTCCCCGATTCCGCTTGAATAGCGCAGGTATTTCAATACGTTCAAAAACAGCGTGCCAAATGGTATGGAATTACACTCATCGCATACCTGCCTATATCTTTTTTGAATTTCTTCCGACTTTTTCCCTTGCGGAAGAGAGAGAAAACCTGGATTAAACAGCAGATAGATAAAGCGGATATTCTTCGTATTTGGCGCGCGCAGCCAGTCGGCGGCAATCCCCAAAAGATGGCAAACCATTTGCTTTACGTCAAAATATGCAATCCTTTTTTCTTGCGCGTAGACAACCGTCCGCATCGTACCGTTTCCAAGGGGAGTATTCTCCCAACGCATTCCGAAGTCGGGGGCGGTCAAATATTCGTATAGCTGTGCGTATTTTACACTGGGCGTAGCCGCTTTTCCGTCATACGGCTCGTGGCATTTTGCTTCCACAAACACGCGCGCATCCGCCGTTTCCGCGTAGCCATCTAGGTTCGCTTTACCCACCCCGATCGTCGTAGGGAACTGTCGTTCAAAAGAAAATCCGTCCATTTCCCTTGCGAGCAGGTATAGCATACGGCTAGACGAGCCGTAGCAAGCCATCTTCGGGGGCGCTTTGGATGCTTTCAGCCCCAGCTCGTTGCCGTCGCCGCTCGCAAACGCCGCATACGCCGCAGGGTAGCGCTCTTGCATTTCTTGCAAAAACGCCTGCCACGCTTCGTTGTCCATATACCGCTCGTAAAGACGGTCACCTAAAACAAAACCGCCGTCAAGCGTCCCTTTTTCCTTCCATTTTATCGCCAAGTCAAGCGCTGTTTTCATTCCGTCCCCCTGCTATCATTTCGTGTATATACCCGTTAGAATTATATTTTTATGAGTGGGATGCTCGCTTTCTAACAGTCTATCCACAACCGCTTTTACAAAGTCCCTAAGCATACTTTTTCTTTCATACTATTGATTTTAGCACGATTTGATGGAAATGTCAATATTCCAAGAAATAAGGGAAACCATTCAGCAAAAAACGGCTCGTACTCTCAATCCCCACCACGTACGCGCAATCTCCCAAAAAGAAAAACCGCCTCTCGGCGGTTTTCTCCTTTTGGTGGAGGTGGTGGGAATTGAACCCACGTCTTACTCGGCTGCCAAAAAACTTTCTACATACTTAGTTCGTCTACTTTTCTTATTCCTGCAACGCGGATGAACACGCTTTGCAGTACGCAGGTAGCTGAATACTCCTTAAAAAACACTACCAGATCCCCTAAGGAGTTTTCCGTCTGGATGACGCCGCGACCCCAACCGACGGATAAATCAGGCGCGACGTTTCGTTAAAAAACGAGTTTACGCTGCAAGAGCGTATGCATTGTTATCTGCATTTAAATTTAGGTGGAATGTTTTATCGTAGTCACTCCGTCTACGGTATGCTTATCTTTTCGCTCACCGGCAATCGAACCCGGTGCACCCCCATTTTGTGCGTATACCTTACACATATTATAGTATACACACTTTTTTTGTTTTTTAATCTTTTTTCTTCGATTTTATCAAAACCGTTTGATGCTCTTCGCCCGACAGCAAGCAACGAATGTTCTTATAGTGCGCAATCCATGAAAGCCCAACCACAAAAAACACACACGCCACCGTGAACGAAACCCAAATATTCCCAGACCCGAATGCCGAAAAGAGCGTTCCTACCGTCCAAACGCCAAAGCCTGCCAAATAGGTGAGCGTACACACCGAGCCTGCCTTCGTCAACTGAATTACCACAGGCCACGTGAGAATCACACCCAGCCCGATCAGCCAAAACCAAGGATTGCCTAAGCCGAGCATCAGCCAAAAGAGCCCAACCCCCGACGAGATACCCTTGCCGCCCTTAAAGCCCGAAAGAATCGGGAATACGTGCCCAAGCACCGCGCACGCGCCGCAAAGGAACGCCGCAAAGCAGCCGACAGGGAACACCGTCCCTGCAAAGACGTAGCCTGAAATCTCGCCCGCAACGTAAAAGCCGCTATTGTACAAAAAGTACACCAGCACCGCAGGTCCGCCTGCCTTGATCGCGTCAAAAAAGAAGGTCAAAAAACCAAGCACGGGCCCGAAGTTTCGAATCATGTTCATCGCGCCAGGGTTGCCGCTCCCCAGCTTGGAAACGTCCTTGTTTTTCATCCTTGAAAAGATCCTTGCAAAGGAAATACACCCTACCAGGTACGCGATGAGTGCAATTAAAACGAATTGCCACCAGTTTTGAGAAAGGTTAAAATCTGCCATAGATTACTCTTCATCCTTCTTTTCGCGAACGACAATTTTAATCGGCGTACCCGTAAAATCATACGCTTTACGAATGGTGTTTTCCAAGTACCGCGCGTACGAGAAATGGAGCAAGTCTTCCGAGTTGACGTGGAGCACAAAAAGCGGCGGACAAACGCCAACCTGTTGCGAGAAATACACGCGCATACGCCTGCCGTTGTAGGAAGGCGGCTCTTGCATACGCACCGCGTCGGATATGAGATCGTTGAGCGCGCCCGTCGAAATGCGGAAATTCGCATTCGCGTACACTTCTTCCGCCGCCGCCAAAATCTTTTCCACGCGCTGACCCGTCTTTGCCGAAATGTAGATGGACTTGTAATAGTCCATGAACTTCAAGTCCTCTTGAAGCTGCGCTTCAAACCGATTGACGGTGTGGGTGTCCTTTTCGATCAAATCCCACTTATTCATCACGATCACGGACGGCTTGCCCTGCTCGTGCACGTAGCCGATGATCTTCACGTCCTGCTCGGTGAGCCCTTCTTCCGAATCGACCACAAGCAAGCAAACGTCACTGCGGCGCACCGCGTCAAAGGCGCGCATATTGCTGTAATATTCCACGTCGTCGTCCACGTTTTTCTTCTTTCTGATCCCTGCCGTGTCGATGATCGTATACGCCTTATCCCCACGCATAAACAGGGTGTCGATTGCATCTCGCGTCGTACCTGCCATGGGGGTGACGATACTTCTCTCACTCCCAAGCAAGCGATTGACAAGGCTCGATTTGCCCGCATTCGGCTTGCCGACGACTGCAATTTTCAAGGACGGGATTTTCTCTTCTTCCCCATCGGGGAAATATACCATCGCTTCGTCCAAGACGTCTCCGATGCCCGTAGAGTGCTCCGCCGAAACCGCAAACGGCTCGCCAAGCCCCAAGGAATAAAACTCGAACACCTTTTCAGGCGAATAGTTATCAATCTTATTCACGACCAAAATAACTGGCTTTTTCGAACGGCGCAAAATGTCCGCGACGTCGTAATCGGACGGATGCAAGCCTTCCCTGCCATCGGTGAAAAACAGGATAACGTCTGCGGTGTCGATTGCCACTTCCGCCTGCTTTGCTATTTCCTTCCACATCACATCTTCCGATTTGAGCTCGATACCGCCCGTATCCACCATCGTGAAGCTTCTACCCCGCCAAGCCGCGTCCGCGTACAAGCGGTCGCGCGTGACCCCAGGTCTATCTTCGGTGATCGAGATTTTTCTTCCCGCCACCTTATTAAAAAACGTACTTTTTCCTACGTTGGGACGCCCCACCAGGGCGATCAAAGGATTTGCCATCTTTCTTCACACTCCTTGTTCTTATTTTGCCAAAACGTCCACAAGCCCAGCGCCGCCGTCGCGGTTGATCCGCACCTTCACGCCGTACTCTACAAGCGATTTTTTCAGCTCGTCAAGCGTCATTCCGCAAAGGAACACGTCTTCAAACTCCTTCATCGTGTTGCCTGCCAAAATCACTTCGTCGCAAGGGCTCTCTGCAAGATACTTTCTAAGGGCGGCAAGCATATCCACCCCTGTCAATAGCCCCGTGCAAGTGACCGTATGCCCGAAAAACTCGTTTTCGACGGCAAGCACGTCTACGCGCAAGCCTTCCACCGCGTCCTGCGCGGCTTTTGCCACACGCTCGTTCACCTGCTTTGCGCTCACGCCGCACACGATTACGCTACGTTTTGGTTTATTCAACGCATACCTGCCCCCATTCTTTTGCGAAATTTCATCCAAAGCGTCCTTTACTTCGGATAAAAAGAGCGAAGTCATACCTATGCCGTTTTCTATCTGTTCAAACGCGCCGTAGAACTCTACGGGCTTAAAATCCCTGCCTGCTTTGACGAAATATTCGTCGGCAGGTAAGACGAAGTTTACGCCGAACTCTCGATTGAGCTCGTCCACCAAATCCAAGAATTTTGCCGCATACTCCCCGTCCACGTCCGAGATGGGATACAGCCCGTCGCGGTATTTGGTCAAGCCCGTCGGCACGCACGCCAAATCGCGCACCTGCGGAAAGTAAGCAAACAGCTTTCTTGCGGTGGAAGCAAAATCTTCCCCGTCGTTTTCATTCGGTACGATTACCGCTTGGCAGTGCATTTCAATCCCTGCCTGTGCCAGCCGCTCGATTTGCCGAACGATTTTCCCTGCAAAGCGGTTGCGAAGAAGCTTGCAACGCAGCTCTTCGTTCATCGTATGCACGGAAATATAGAGTGGCGAAAGGTGCAAGCGGCAAATGCGCTCCAAGCCTTCGTCCGAAAGGTTGGTGAGCGTGACAAAGTTGCCGCAGGTGAAGCTCATGCCGTAGTCGTCGTCCTTGACGTACAGGCTCTCGCGCATCCCCTTGGGCATCTGATCGACAAAGCAAAAGACGCAGCCGTTGCGGCAGGTGCGAATGGCGGTGTTCTTCTCAAACTCCAAGCCCAAATCTTCGTCTTCATACTTTTCAATATCCACCGTCACTTCCTTTCCCGAACGTCCGTCGCGCACGGTGAGCGTAAAGCTCTCTTTGTCCGCATAATAGAGATAATCGAGCTCGTCTTCGCACGGATAGCCGTCGAAAGCGACGATCACGTCGCCCACTTCCAGCCCCAACTCCTTGGCGATACTATTCCGTTTTACCTTGGTAATTTTCAGCATATCCGTACTCTTTGCGTCCTTTTAAGGGTTGATTTCGTTGCCGTATTGACGGCTAAGCTTTTCCAAAAGCGCTTGAAATTCAGGGGGCAGGGGCGCGTTGAACGTCATTCTCTCCCCCGTTTTGGGGTGGGTGAGCGATAACTCAGCCGCGTGCAAAAGCTGCCCTTCAAGCTTGTATTTTTGCTTCTTATATCCGTACACGGGATCCCCCACGCAGGGGTGACCCATGTGCTTTGCGTGCACGCGGATTTGGTGGGTTCTGCCCGTTTGCAAAATAAACCTGCAAAGGGTGAACTCCGTCCCAAATCGGGTGACCACTTCAAAATCGGTGACGGCGAGCTTGCCCATTCCGTCGGGCAAAACCGCCATCTTCAAGCGATCCTGCGGATGCCGACCGATGTCGGTGACAATCCTGCCGCGCTCTTCCTTGACGTTGCCTTCCAAGAGTGCATAATACACGCGGCGCGCGCTCTTTTCCGCGATCTGCGCCGCCAAGGAAACGTGCGCCTTGTCGTTTTTTGCCACCACCAAAAGCCCCGTTGTGTCCTTGTCGATGCGGTGAACAATCCCCGGGCGCAACACGCCGCCGATGCCGCTTAGGCTGTCGAGTGCGTACAACAGCGCGTTGACAAGCGTGCCTTCACTGTTGCCGTTGCCGACGTGTACCGTCATGCCGCGCGGCTTGTTCACCACCGCAATATCTTCGTCTTGATAGACGATCTCGATAGGGATATTTTCCGCCTTCACCGAGTATTCCACCGCTTCGGGAACGGTAACAAGCACTCTTTCGCCCGTCTTCACGCTCTCCCCTGCTTTCTTCACAACCTTGTCTTGAACGGATACCTGCCCCCCTTCAATTAGCTTTTTAATCCGAGAACGGGTGAACTCGTCCGTTTGGTCGGCAAGGAAAGTATCCAAGCGTTTGTAGTCGCTCTCCGCGATAAACAGCCTTGTATCCGCCGCCATATTATTCCGCCTTTTTGGCTTCCGCTTTTGCCTTGCGCTTTGCTTCCGCCGCTTCTTCCGCTTCCTTGGCAAGCGCCTTGTACTTGCCTACGGGGAAAAACGCGTCCGCATCGAAAAACAGGAATGCAAGCAGCAGCGCAATCGCACCGCCGACGATGAAGAAATCGGCAAAGTTGCAAACGCCAAAATCCATAAAATTCGTGGGCGGAACGTTGAACCATTCTTCAATCCACACGCTAAAATCCATCAAGACCATATCGCGCACACCGCCGCCGTCTTCGAGCCATACCTTGAACAGTACGCGGTCGATCAGGTTGCCTACACCGCCTGCGATAACGAACACCAAGCACCAGCGAAGCCAGCTACGTCGCTTGTCCACCTTTAAGTAGTAGACAGTGGCAAGCAGCATAATCAGCGCCGTACCGATTACGACGGCAAGCTTCGCAGGCGTCGGCGCGTCCGCGCCCATGCTGAACGCCATTCCAGGGTTCTCGATGTAGGTGAGCTCTAAGACGTTCGGAATCAAAACGATATTCGCTTCCCCGAGCGTATCAAAGTAGACCTTTGCGCCCACCTTCGTCAGTAGGTCGATAAGCAGCAGGATGCAAAGCGCCAACGCCCCCCACAGCCAGTGTCCCTTCAACGCGGACATGCCCTTATCGTTTTGTGTTTTTTTCGTGGTTTTTGCCATAATAGTCCCTTTTATTCCTTGCTCTTGCCTTCGCGGATTGCATTGATCATACTCGTCTTCAAGGTGTGCAGTTTTTCGGAAAGGTCAACCTTGTAGACCTGCGGCATATCCAGTCGCAAATACTCTTCCCAGAACTTGGAAAGCTCCGCCTTTGAGAAGGCTTGAATATCCATCAACGCAGGGAACTCGTAAACGAGCTTGCCCCCCTGCACGATCGTGTGTTGCAGTTTTTCCAAACGGTAATCGTACACTTCCTTTTTCTTCCAAGTGTCGATCGGGTGGAAAATGGTGATGTTCTTGCTCTCGTCGATCACTTCGTCCGCGAGCGTGATTAAATCTGCAATCGCCATACCCGTGTGCTTATCGTACATACGGTACAGGCACTTAAAGCCGGGCGTCGTCACCTTTTCGCTGTTGTCGGACATCTTGATCTTCGGCGTCACCGTACCGTCCTTGTGGAAAAGAGCGGACATCTTATATACGCCGCCGAGCGCGGGCAGGTCTTCCGACGTGATGAGCTTCGTACCCACCCCCCAAATATCAATCTTTGCGCCTTGGTGCATGAGCGATGAAATCGAGCGTTCGTCCAAATCCCCCGACGCGCAAATCTTGGCTTCGGGGAAGCCTGCTTCGTCGAGCATTTGACGGGCTTTTTTGGAAAGGTAAGCAAAGTCGCCGCTATCCAAGCGGATCCCCTTCGGGGTATGCCCTGCCGCTTTGAGCTCCTTGAATACGCGAATGGCGTTGGGCACGCCGCTACGCAAGGTATCGTAAGTATCGACAAGCAAAAGACAACTATCGGGATAGCTTTCGGCGTAAGCCTTAAAGGCTTCGTATTCGCTATCGTAGCCCATGATCCAGCTATGCGCCATCGTCCCTGCAACAGGCACGCCGAACATTTGCCCCGTCAAGACGTTGGACGTCGACGAGCAACCGCCGATCACCGCCGCACGTGCGCCGTAGATGCCTGCGTCAGGCCCTTGCGCTCTACGCAAGCCGAACTCCAACACCGCGCCGCTACCTGCCGTCGCTCTACAAATTTTCGACGATTTCGTCGCAATCAGCGTTTGATGGTTGAGAATGTTGAGAAGCGCCGTTTCCGCAAACTGCGCTTGAATAAGCGGCGCTTTCACCGTCAAAATCGGTTCGCCAGGGAAGACGGGCTCCCCTTCCTTCACCGCGTACACGTCCCCTGTAAAGCGCATATTTCTCAGGTATTCCAAGAAGTCTTCACCAAACAGGTTCAGCGAGCGAAGGTACGCAATATCTTCGTCGTCGAAATGCCAGTCAAGCAGGTATTCCACCGCCTGCTGCAACCCTGCGGCAATCGAATAGGTGATCAGCTTATTCCTACGGAAAAACAGGTCGAAGGCAACTTCGTCTTCGTGCTTTCCGTGTTTGAAAAAGCCGTAGCCCATCGTAATTTGATACAAGTCCGTAAGCAACGTTAAGTTTCTCATAGTAGCACCTACCTTATTTTTCTTCGGTTTCGTCCTCCCCATCAGGGGCGTCCTTGCCGTTTTTATCCTTTTTGAAGAAACCCTTCACTTTTTCCCAAAGGGAAACCTTGCCTTCGCTCTCTTTTTTCAGCCGCGCCGCCGTATCTTCGGGGCTCTCGTAGTTTTCAGGATGAATAGAACACATCATATTCACGGTGGTGAAGGTCGGGATTTCGTTTTTCGTATCCTTGATGAATGCCGTGATCCCATAGGGATCGCCCGTTGCCGCGCCGATGAGCTTTCCGTGCTTACGCTTGTTGATAATAAACAGCGTGGCAAGCCAAATCATACCGCCGATGAGCATCGCCATCGACATCACGAACGACCACTGTATACCGTTGTTGCCAAGAATGTACTGCGGATCGCGCAAAGGCTCCATAATCGAACGAATCAGCCCATAGCAGGTAAAGTACGCCGCCGTGTTTACGCCGTTCGGCTTGTAAGGGTTTTTCCAAGCGTTCCAAAACAGGAGCGCCGCCACGCACAGATTGAACAAGCTTTCGTAGAAGAAAAAGGCGTAATGCCATTCCCCCACGGCGTCGATGTACACCGCAAACGGAAACCATTGCAGGGCAGGGTTGGTCACTTCCGCGCCGTACACTTCTTGGTTAAAGAAGTTCCCCCAACGCCCGATTGCCTGCGCAAGCGCCAAGCCCACCACCACGCAATCGCCGATTCTAAAAAAGTTGACCTTGCGGATCATGCAAAAAGCAAATACGCTGATCAAGCCGCCGAGAAGCGCGCCGATGATCGAGAGTCCGCCGTTTTGCAGGCTTTCCCAGGAAAACCATTCTTCTATCGGCATCTCGTCAGTGATGCAGTAAAACAATCGGGTTGTGAACAAGCAAATGGGCAAGCAGATGCAAAAGAGCGTCAAAAACAAATCGGGAGAAATGTTTCTGCGCTTGAAAAGCAGGGTGATTACCCCCACCGCAATCAACATTCCGCACACGATGCAAAGGGCATAGTACGTAATGGTGAAATTTTCGGTGATTTGAATTCCTGGATTGAGCAAGTTTTGCGTCATAATTCTCTCCTTTGCGGCTTTGACAGGAGTAGGTTGCTCCCGCCTAATAGACTAAAATATATTTTAGTCTTTTCTCCGCTTGCCCTACATTGTAGCACAAAAAAGAAAAACCGTCAAGGCTTGCCTTGGCGATTTTCACCTGTTTTTTATCAATTTTAGGGGGAAATTGCTCAAATTTCTAATTTTAAGAGCTTAAACCTTGCCAAAAACGGCAACAACAAAGCAAGCAAAACGTAATTGATAATGCTATTGATGATTTGCATTTTGAAGAAAAGCCGATACACCACGTAAGCAAAAAAGAAGACGTCCTTGCCATAACGCTCGGTGACAAAGCCTTCCACCGCATCGGAAAAGCCCAAGGCTTTATTGTACAAAAAGAAACCCGTACTGTTGATGGCTATCGTACAAATCAAGAAGGAACTAACGATGAGCAACGGAATTTTCCACCAAATCGCGCGCTTTCCCTTCCCAGGCAAAACGTGGAAGATTACGCCCGACAAAAAGGCAAACGTCGCAACGGAAAGCCCCACCCAAGGCATATACACCGTACCCTTGGAATTGAGCAAAAAGCCCACCAAATCCCCAAGAAAGCACGCGCCAAAGCCGAAAATCGGGCCGATCAAAATCCCCGTCAGCATCGCCACCACCATCGTCAGAGAGAACTGCACGTCCACGGAAATGCTAAACTCAATAAAGTTGACCACCGTGCAAAACGCCGCAATCACCCCCAAATAGGCGATGATTTTCGACGGACTTTTGTCTTCGAGCAGTTTTGTAAAAAGCCACCTGTTTTTTTGCATAAAAAAACTCCCTATGAAAGAGAGCCGCTTTTGGGCAAAAATACGCTGAACGCGTACCTGCCCCGTACAAATTTACCTTTCGGTAGTTAGCGGACGCGCCCCATCACCGCGGAAATTCCTTCTTGTTCCTTCGTTTGCCGACAACGTCCCGTTCGACAACACTTTACGCTTTGGGGCTACTCTTTCCATTATTATACACCCACGTGCGAAAAAAGTCAACGGTTTGAGAATAATTCGCCCAAAAAGAAACAAACTTGTACTATGGGTCTTATCGTTATACGTACCATCGTTGTGTTCGTGGTGCTGCTTATCATCATGCGGCTAATGGGCAAACGGCAAATCGGGGAAATGCAGCCGTATGAGTTCGTTATTACGCTCATCATTGCGGAAATCGCCTGTATTCCCATGACCGACGCGTCCATTCCGCTCAGCTATGGGATTATGTCCGTGCTCACCATCTATTTTTTGCATCAGGTGGTGTGCCTAATCGACCTTGCCGTGCCACAGGCAAAAACGCTCCTTGGCGGCTCGCCAAGCGTCGTAATCAACAAAAACGGCATCGACGCCACACAGCTAAAAAAGAACAATCTCGACGTATCCGACTTGATTGAAAGTATGCGCGGCGCGGGCTATTTTTCGCTTGACGACGTGGATTACGCCTTATACGAATCCAACGGCAATTTTTCCGCGCTCGCCAAGCCAAAGCCCGAAAACAGCGCCAAGCCCACTTCCCTGCCCGTGCTGCTAATTTGCGAAGGGAAATTCGATCCGAAAAACCTGCTTCTCACAGGCAAGGGAAAAGAGTACTTTTTGGAAAAATTACGGGGGCAGGGCTTTGATGAACTCAAAAAAGTACTCGTTATGACGGTGGACGGCGACGGAAAAGTATACGCGCAGAAAAAGGGAGAAAAGTACAAGGTTTTCTCTCTTGACTGGCAGGAAAGGTTGTGGTGAAAAGATGAAAATCATTCCAGGAATACTCATTTCAGGGGGAATACTCGCAGGGCTGTCCATCGCAGAAATTCGCTTTGTGAACAAGACCTTCGACACCTTCCATAAAGGCTTGACGGAAATCTACCAAAAGACGGAAAGCTGCGAAGCGACGCACGAAGACGGAACGGCTTTGCAAATCTTTTGGGAAGAAAAAAAGAAGCTACTCTATATTTGGTTGCCGCATACGCTCGTCGACCAAGTAGATTACCACATGGGCGAAGCCTTGGGATATTTGTATCAGGGCAACTATGAAGACAGCCTGCCCAAGTTTGAGCTGCTTTTGGATATGGCGGAAACAATCCCACGAGCGTATAAGATTTTACCCGAGAATATTTTTTGACGATAGATTTTGCTATCCTGTTATATAAACAAAAAAACGCTGTGGAAAAACTCCACAGCGTTCTTTTTTGCTTATCATTTTTGGGCAAAACGCCCCAAACCGTCAAACGGATTTTTGCAGAATAAAGCGGTATTTTTCGCCGTCCGTTTCCTTGGAAAGCACTGCTCTTTCTCCAAAGTCGAAGTCGATGGATACTTCCCCTTCCCTTTCCACTTCAAACAGGATTCCACTCTCTTCCACCTTCCAAGAAACGCTGACCTGACCTTCTCTCAATGCGTACCTGCCCCTCGCAAATTGTAATTTTTCCGAAATTACGGGCGCAATTCGCACTCCCTTTCCAGCCATCGGACGAATACCCAAAACGTACGCATACAGCCAGTACACGCACGAGCCGAGCGAATAGTGGTTAAACGAGTTCATCGACGGGTTATAGAAGCCCGTTTCCTTGGTGTAGCCGTTCCAACGCTCCCAAATGGTCGTCGCGCCGTTGACAACGCTGTACCCCCAGGAAGGATATTGCGTGTTTTGCATCAGCTTATAGGCAAGCTCCTTTTCCCCGATATCCGAAAGAACGGGAAGCAGGAACCGAACGCCGACAAACCCCGTTGTGAGCGTATCGCCACGGCGATGAATCGCTTCCGTCAACGGAACGCGAATCTCGTCCCCCGACAAATATTCCGCCATATACGCCACCAAATACGCCGTTTGGGTGTCGCTTGTCACCAAGCCCTTTTCGTCCACCAGCTCCTTGCGGAAGGCGGCTTTTGCTTCGGCGTGCCATTGTTTATACGCCGTCGCGTCTTCCCCCATAATCTCGCACATCTTCGCCACAAGCAACAGGGAATAGCCGTAGTAGCATTGCATCATCACCAAGCGGTCGGTCGTCTCTTCGACGGAAAGCCAGTCGCCATACGTGAACAGACTATCCACCACGTTTTTGTCGTTCAAGTGCGCGCGATAGTACTCGATCCACTTTTTCGCCTGCGGCAGGTTTTCTTCCAAAATCCGCTTGTCGCCGTAGAACAGGTAATGGTTGTAGGGAATCACCGCAATCGCGTCCCCCCAGCAGGGGCTTCCGCACGTCTGGGGATTTACCTCGATAAACATCGGTGTAAAGGAAGGTACAGCCCCTTCTTCGGTGCAATCGGCGCGCATGATATCAAGATAGTTGCGGTAGAACCGATCGCAATCGGCGTTATACATCGCGCTGTCGCAGAAAATCTGCGTATCCCCCGTCCAGCCCAAACGCTCGTCGCGCTGCGGGCAATCGGTGGGCACGGAAATAAAGTTCCCAAGCTGCCCCCAGTAGGCGTTTTGATATACCTTGTTGATAATCGCATCCGAGCACTCGAACTCGCCCGTTCTTTGCAGCTTTTGCGAGAGCACCAAGCCGACGATGTCGGTAATTTCTACGTCGTCCAAGCTCCCTTCGACTGCCGTAATTTCCGCATAGCGGAATCCGTGATAGGTAAACTTCGGCGCAAAGCGACAAGGCTTGGAAGACAAAATCAACGAATCCGTACACCACGCGCTACGCAAGTTTTCCATATACATCTGCCCGTGTTCGTCCAGCATTTCCGCGTGGCGAATCACCAGCTTTACGCCCTGCTTCCCTTGCGCGGAGAAGTTCAGCACCCCTGCAAAGTTTTGACCAAAATCAAGAAGGATCGAATCCTTACTATCGAGCACCTTCGGCTGCAACGTTCCCACGCAAACGACGGGCTCCATATCGTAGGGGCGAAGCTCTCGCTTCTCGTCTACCACCACAGCGTTTTCCAAACAATCATAGGCAGAAAAAGCGTCGATGCGTTTATTCTCGTCCACGTGCTCGCCGTTGAAGAAATCGGCGTATTCAATCTCGGAAGGATACGCCTTCCAGCTCTCGTCCGTTTCCATCGTTTCCACGCTTCCGTCTTCATACGTGAGCGTCACGCGCGCGTATAAACAAAGCTCTTCCCCGAAAATAGCGCGTCCGGACGTATAGCCGAGTCTACCTGCAAACCAGCCGTCCGCCACCGTCACCGCGATGCGGTTTTGCGCCAAAACGTACTTTGTAATATCATACGAGCAAAGGTGCACGTAGCGGTTATAGTTCGTATATCCAGGCATGAAATATTCGTCAATTTCTCTGCCGTTTATTTCCACGCGAAAAATCCCCAAAGCCGAGATAGAAAGCTCTGCTTTGGATACTTTTTTATCACAGTCGAACCGTCTAAGGAAACGGATCGCAGGCCCGCCTGGATAGGCGGAATTTGCAGTTATTGTATTTTTATGTACAGAAATCCACATAAATTTACCTTGACCTTTTTGAAAAAAATCTTAATTGTAAATTAAGATGATCATAATTCGAGCAGTTTTATATTTTCAAAATGGTACTTGATTGAAAAACAAAAAACGCCGCTCCACAAATCACTCGCAAAACGGCTTATACGTTATGCTTTCAATCAAATACGTTCAAGCGAATAGGATATTCTAACGTCGTCAGAGTTGTTGGGGCTATCATACGTGGATCTCGATGAGTGCGCTCCCGTTTTCGTGCCGTCAACGAAAAGCCGACACATTAAGGGCGTTTCTTCCTTATTCAGCCCTGCATTCCAGCTATCGACGGATTTATATCTAAGCTCTACTCCAACAAAGCTATGCTTGACGTCGTGGATAATAATGCCAATTTGAAAAGGAGCATTTTCGGTATCGGTCAAAGAATAGACGTCTTTATAAGTATCTGTCCCTTCTCGACCTTCATCAAGCCGTTCCCAATAGACGGTTCTATAACAAACAAGACGATATTTTTCGAGTTCTTCCAGCAATTTTTTCTCAACGGCTGCCGATAACTGCGTTTTCCCTTTTACGTAAATCAAAACTCTGTTCTCCTTTATTTCTTTGGAATGCATATTTCCTTATAATACATTATAAAACAAAAATAAGCAATTGTCAATAGCCCACGATTATTTATTACTTCTAAAAACAATCAGTTTTTAGTGAAAAGCAAAGAATTTACAGGGATGCTCCATTTGCTTTGCAAATATCAACGGCTTGCCGTTGTATATGATTCGCAACTTGTTGCGGCATATCATCAACACGAAGTGTTGTATATCATCATTGCGAAAGAGTATGCAGCCTATGGCTGATGATATACACCTGCGGTGATGATATACGCCTAACGGCAATGATATACCATCGCTTTCGCAATGGATAAAAAAATCTCGTCCTATAGCGAAGAATGAGCGTCCGAGAGTCGCGCCTTTGGCGGCGCGCCCCGCTCGGCAATTATTAATTGCCGCCTTTGCCGTCAGGTTGACCGTTATCCAACCCCGTAAGGCAAAGCGTTTTGCTCCCGCAAAACGGCTCCACCCTCGACTCTCGTCGGTTCGCGTTATCCATTCCAAAAACAAAAGCACCCTGTGTGGGTGCTTTTGTTTTTGGAGCAGGCGACGAGAGTCGAACTCGCCAGAAGCAGCTTGGGAAGCTGCCGCCATACCGCTAGGCGACGCCTGCATATTGAAAAGTGTCTTCATTATATCCTTTTTTTGGATAAATGTCAACACTTTTCTTCGCTATTTTTTATACTTTTTCCGTTTTTTGGCAACTCGAACACAGCCCCGTAAACTCTACGCTGTATCCTTCCACCATAAACCCTTCGCCACACGTCGTCGTCACCTTCGGCAGTTTCTCTTTCCAAGGCAATTCTACGTCCGCTACACGCCCACACTCCCGACAGTGTACGTGATAGTGCCGCTCTACGTTGAAATCATACCGAACGTCACTCCCTGCCATTCTCAGCTCCAACGCCTTTCCGCTATCCGCAAACCCCGACAACACCCGAAATACCGTCGCGCGCGAAATCGTCGGATTGCTTTCCTGCAACCACGTATATACTTCCGTCGCTGTCGGATGATCGAGCATACAAAGCGCGTCGTATATCACTCTTTTCTGCTTCGTCTGGCGTTCCTGCATATAATCACTCCTTTAATTAGTACTCAATCTTATTTACGAAATGATTATAGCATACATTTTTCCCTTCGTCAAGGGTTTTTATAAAACTTTTTACATATTCTTGGAATTGACGATATACAGCTCCCGTCCGTCCATCGCGTCCACGTAGATGAAATAGAGCTCCCCATCGTACGCGCAGAAGAACTCATACGCCGTCCACTCCTTGCCGCGGTGCTCAAAAAGTACCGTCCGCGCACTTTCCACCGTCAGCTTATCACTCAAACCGTCCTTTGCCTGTTGCATGCTGATTTTTGTGTTCAGCTCGCCCCTGCCCTTATGATTTTTCAAATATTTGCTCGCGTCAAAGCCACTCACAAGCCCACGCTCTTCGCAAACCTTCACCACGATTTCATCAGGATAATACGCGCACCCGTCCGCATAATAGACAAAGGTGAAATCCGCATTCGTGCCGCTTTCCTTGACGTCAACGGGAATCATATCTTCGTAGCCAAGCTTTGTCAAGAACGCCAAAGCGGTGTTCTTGGCGGTTTCCACGTCGTAGACGTGCTTCGAGCATTCGGCAAAATAATCAAAGTAAATCAGCGCGCCGTTGTCTTGGGAAATCTGCGCGAACATCCCCACGCCGCTCTCCGTTTCCATCTCAAAGTTATAGGCTTTAAGCCCCTTGCCAAGCGTTTCGCCTGCGTAGGTGGTTTCCGTCACGCCGTAATCAGAAAAATACTGCTTGCAAAGCTCTTCCGCCTTTTGGGAAGGAATCCCTGCGCGATCCTGCATCTTCGCGCCGCTTGGCTGAGCGTTCATTCCATCCCTGCCCCCATCCTTTTGTTTCTTTTCGGGATTTTCCTTACCGCTTTGAACTCGCGGTGCGGTGGTGTTATCCACCGTTTGCAGGGTCTTCTCGATACAGCAATCCTTCCCCTTCATCCACAGCTTCATATCGTCGTCTTCCATTTCGGCGGCAAGCTCGTCAAGGTCGTCACGCACTTCGCGCATCACTTCATACAGCTCTTCTAAGCGCTCAATGTCCCTTTCGCTGAGCTTCTCTCCGCGCGAAAGACGGTCGAGCGTCCGCTCGCAATAGGCAGATACGCCGTTGAAAAAGCGCATCGTGTTTTCCCCTGCCTTTGTGTCAATGGGCAGCTTTTCAAGATCGGCTTCCGCCATTCTCGTCTGCACCAAAATATCCGTCAAAAGCTCCGCTTGCAGCTTAGGATCCGTCGCAATGCGAAGCGCCGCCAAATCGTCATCCGCTTCTTCCACAACGTGAATAAACTCGTACATGGTACCCCTATACGCCGCCGCGGCAGCGTCCGCCGCCTTGCTCATACGGATTGCTCCGACGGTGACAACCGCCGTTAAGACTAAGGACACTGCCCCCAAGGATACGACGGCGGCGATCCAACCGCCGAGTCCGTCACCACGCTTTTTGCCGCCGTTGTCCTTTCTTCCGTTACTGTGATCACCGCCGTGTCCGCCGTTTTGACCACTTTGTGAAGGCGACTTTTCATAATGATAAGCACCCTTTTTTTCGCTATTTTCCTTCTCTTGATTGCGCTTTTTTTCTTCCTTTTCACGCAAGCGGGCGCGGGCTTCCGCCACTCGGCGTTCTGCGGCTTTTCGTTCCTGCTCCGCAGTTTCCGCGCCGTTGCCCATCCCTTCCACAGGCTCTTCACCCATCGCGTTTATGCCAAGCGGTAGACCTGCCCCTAAGCCGCCGAACATCGCCTGACCGTTCGATAAACCCACACCAGCCGTGGTGTTATTCCACGCCGCGTAGTCCGCAACGCCGCTCTCTGCAATCTTTCGCGCGATATTTTCCACCTTCTCTGCGCCCGAAGACGTATTCTTTCCAAATTCCTTTTCCTTCATATTCACTCCTTTCCGCGCTTAAATGGCGAACACGTGCCGACCGATCACCGTGATCGTTTCACGGCTAAAAATCCAAGAGCTCGTTGCAACCGCAGGGTTGTAATAATAGAGCGCGCCGCCCGACGGATCCCAGCCGCCGATGGCGTCCCTTGCCGCCTGCATTGCCGTTTCGTTGGGCGTGAGATTGATTTGCCCGTCGCTCACCGCCGTAAACGCGTGCTTTTGATAAACCACCCCCGAAATCGTGTTCGGGAACTGCGGACTACGCACTCGGTTCATCACCACCGCACCGATGGCAACCTGACCCGTATACGGCTCACCCCTGCCTTCCGCGTAAATGGTGCGGGCAAGCAGATAGACGTCCGATTCGGAAAAACCGCCCACGCCCGATTGCGACGGCACGGAATTTTGAAGCGCATTGTACGCGTCGTTCATGCCGAGCGCCTTATACGTCGCCTTTCCCACGACGCCGTCCGCCGTCAAGCCGTTCTTGCGCTGGAACAAAATCACCGCGCTACGCGTGCCCGTTCCGAACACGCCGTCCACGCTACCGTTATAATACCCCCATTGTTTGAGCCGACGCTGCACTTCCTTAACTTCGCTCCCACGAGCGCCTTGCCGCAAAATAGCGGCTTCGACGGCGAGAAGCTCGTCTTGCATCGAGTTCGCGCCGCCCGTAGAATGCTCGTTTTTTTGCATAAACGCCACAGGCAGAGCGGCAAATAACGCAATCGCGGCAAATGCGCCTGCGGCAATCAATTTCATTTTTTTCTTCATACCATTACCCCCTATGTAGCGCGGCTGGTTCCATGCGGTTTGAAGGGGCTAGCTACGGCAATTATCTTCCGTCCTTCCACGCCTGTATGAGCTCCGCGATACGACTTTTATAGCGAACGGGCACGCCCTGCTCCCCTGCAAAGCACAGGGGCGGATAAATCACGCACCACCAGTTTTGCCCTTCCGCTTTTCCAAGCTCGACCACGAGCGCAAGATACTCCCCTGCTGGCAGGGTGTACTCGCCGTAAACGCGAGTGGGAAAATACTCCCTGCGAACGATTGCCCGCGCCGCATAGTCAAAGCCCTTTTCTTGTAGGGTTGCGCTACCCACTCTCGACAGGTACTGCTCCGAGCTTTTAAGCGCCTGCGCCGCTTCGTCAAAGCTTTCGCACTCCGCAACAATGGGCGCAAGCGCCACAACGAGCGCGTCCCGCACCGCATACTTTACCGCCTGCGCTTCCCCATCGTCACTATCCGCGCGGACGTGGATGCGAATATATTCATCGCATACCTGCCCCGTAGTTTTTGGTGAAAAAATCCCAAACACCGTCAAAAGTATTATGCAAAACGCTAAAAAAATTATACCTATTTTTCGCATAAAAAAATAACTCCCGTGCTTAAATACACAGAAGTTATTGACAGTATTTATAGTTTTTATACGCGGCAAGCCAAATTACGACATTAGAGCAAATCCGACCAAGCGTGGTCGTGCAGCTCCCCTTCTTCGAGCAAGCCTTCAAAGTCCGTTTGGCGCAAAGCTTCGTACACGGCAATCGCCACCGAGTTGCTTAAATTGAGCGAGCGCGCCCGCGCGTCCATCGGAATACGCAAGCAGGTTTCTTCATTTTGCATCAAGAGCTCTTCGGGCAGCCCCTTCGTTTCCTTGCCGAACACCAAAAAATCGCCGTCGCGGAAGGCTACGTCCGAATGGCGGTGACGGGCTTTGGTCGTGAAGAAGAAAAACCGAGCATCGGGGAACTTTTGGCGCAGCTCTTCAAAGCTATCGTAATAGGAAATGGACACCAAATTCCAGTAATCCAGCCCTGCTCTTTTCAAATACTTGTCCGAAACTTCAAACCCAAGCGGACGGATCATATGCAATGCCGTACCCGTAGCCGCGCAGGTACGCGCAATATTGCCCGCATTCTGCGGAATTTCAGGCTCTACCAAAACCACGTGAAACATAACTCTACTCCTATTTTGAAACGTTTTAACGGTATAATTGTACACGCAAAAGGGGCAAAAAGCAAGCGTTTTTACCCGTTTTTTAGGATAAATACGGCATATTTTTCCAAGCTTTTTTAGGATAAAGGCTGGATAACTACACAAACTAAAAATGGAAAGCAAAGGCTTTCAAAAGGAGAAAATATCATGAACGAAAAGAAGATGAACAAACAAGCAAACAACAAGGCAAATGCAAAGAACAAGACGAACGCTTGCGGCGGTAAGTGCAAGCCCCAAAGCCGTGAAGAAAACTGCAAATAAAAAAGCAGGTAAACGCGTACCTGCCCCCACGAAACTTGCTTTATCGTTGGTGGGAACGCGCTCTAAAACGGACGTAAACGGCAGCTATACGGGCATTCCGATGAACCGTCGGGAAAAACCCGTACAGGATGCAGACGACCTGTAAAACGGCTAAAAACAAAGCGCTATCCACACGAGCTATTCCGTGGGTAGAGAAAAAAAGGCGATATCACAATCAACAGTTGATCTTGTTTTGCCGTAGAAAAATGCAAGTAAGACAAGCAGAATGCAAGGGCGCGTACCCGCAGTGGTACGAAACCGCGCGTTATGCGCCGTATTACGCAGTATTTTGCAGGCAAAAATCAACGGGGGATTGAGATAGAGCCTTAAAAAAAGGAAGGATGAACCAAGCTTTCATCTTTCCTTTTTTGCTTTTCTTATATCGACGTAAAGCCGAAGTTTTTCATCGAATATTTTTTACCCGAAAAATATGTGCGTTCCAGCGCCTGCGCCGCACGAAGCGCCAAATTTTCGATAATGGTGTTTTCCGTCAAAACCGTGCTGATTGCTTGCGCGTCCAACGTTTCTTTGATTGGAGAGCCGCCCGTGGGCGTGTATTCGCAAGCGTATTTTGCATCCGCCGCGCTCAAATGAATTACGATCGTTTCCCCGTCCTTGACATAGGTCAAATATACCTTCTCGTTCGCTTTTTCGCGACGCAAGGTCAGGTATTCGCCGTCCATGATTCCCTGCTGCCAAACGTAGCCGTCCGCCTGTTCCTGTCCGTCCGTTTTTAAGTCTTCCGCAAGCATGATGGCAAACAGCACGTTGCACCCCCTGCAAGCGCCAATGCCTTCGTGCGCGCTCCATTTGGGAACGAAATCTCGCTCGTTTTGGATATAGCCGCATTTGGTACATTCTTCCGCGGTAAAGCCCTGCTGAGCGCAGGTGGCAGGAATCACCACCGTCTTGTTTTCGTGGTTGCAAAAGGCTTTATCGAGCTGCAAGGTACAGCCGCCCAGGCAAGCCGTGATTGCAAGCAATAATGCCAAAAATTGTGTTTTTATCGTTTTTTTCATGGTTTTAGTATAACCGATTTCCTTGCCGTTGTCAAGTGGGATTTTTTTCATGCTTTTCTGCTAAGTAGGTGAGCGTTTTAAGCAATTTACACCTCATCCGTCAACTACGTTGACACCTTCCCCTTGCTGGGGAAGGCAAGAGAGAGAAGAACGGTTCATCTTCCCTTACTGGGGAAGGCAAGTTTTTTCTTTGTAGAAATAGAAAAGCACCCTTTAAGGGTGCTTTTAATTAAAAATCGTCGTCATCGTCGTCTTCTTCGTCGTCCAAGGATTCGTCGTAATCGTCGGCGGAAACTTCTTCCCATTCTTCCTCTTCCGATTCGTATTCTTCGTACTCTTCTTCCTCTTCTTCGTCTTCGAAATCCGCTTCGTCCATCGGAATGCCGAGATCTTCGGTATCGTCGTCGTCCAAGTACGAACGCCAGGTATCGTCGTCTTCCTTATCCACTTCGTCTTCGCCGATGTCCTTTTCGTATTCGCTCTTACGCGCGCATTCTTCGCACATCTTCTGCCCGACCTTCATATACATGTCGCCGCAGATGGGGCAAAGCTCCATTTCTTCCGCGCTTTCGTCTTCCAGTTCGTCAACGTAAGACGTGTCGCCTGCTAATTCCTTTTCACATACTTCGCAATACTCTCTTTCGTCCGCGTCGATGAAATTCAATTCACATCTAGGACAAATCACGTATCTTGCCATTCTACCTTTTCTCCCTTATATGAAGCCTATCGTTTTTATTTACAATAGGATTTTGCTATATTATATTAAGATTTATAACTTTTGTAAACTGTTTTTTATGCGATTTTCAAGATTTTTTGAAATTTTTTCAAGAAACCACAAAAACAAGACCGCTCTTTTTATCAAGAACGGTCTTTGGGGTTTTTATTCTTCGGTTTTTTCTTCCGCAGGCGCTTCTTCCACAGGAGCTTCTTCTACGGGCGTTTCCACCGTTTCTTCCACGGTTTCTTCCACAGCAACCGCTTCTTCTACGGGTGCTTCTTCCGCAGGAGCTTCCACGGTTTCTTCCGCTTTTGCTTCTTCGGATTCTTCGTCCGCGTAAACGTCGATGGTCTTGTCGTCCGTCGTGTCGATCTTTCTTCTGGGCTTGGAAGCTCTCATACGTTCTTCCATCGCCTTCTTGCTCTGCTTTCTAAGGTACAGGAACAAGAACACGCCGCCTACAACTACGATCGCGCCGCCTACCGCAATAAGCGTCCAGTGCCACCACTTCAAGCCTGCCTTTGCCGCTTCTTCGCCTTCTACAACAGGCTTGGTATAAACGGTCGCCTTGAAGCCTTCCTTCATTGCTTCCGCATCTTCGTCGCTTACCTTACCTACGGTGTTTACAAAGTAGCTTGCTACGTTATAGTGAACGCCGTCTTCTACAAACTTTTCAGCATAGTTGTTCGCCTGCTGAGCCGTCGTCGAAGGCTTTCTGCCTACGCCAAGGTTCACGTATGCGTTGAACTCTACCAAATCGTTTTCAGACAAAGCCTTGTCGCCATATTCCGCAACGATTGCGTCCACAGCAGCTCTCGAACCGCTACGGAAGTAGCTCATCACAGCCGCAGAGAGCTTCTTATCCCCCTTCAAGCCTTCGATGAAATCGGTCACTTCCGCATACTTTTCGTTGAACGCGGTAAGCTCGGACGTCTTCATCATGCCATTAGCATCCGTGCCTGCAAGGTTGACTGCATTGATATAGTTATAAGCCGTGCCGTTGATCGTTTGCGCGTCGTTGTACAAAAGCACGCCGCCGAAGAATTCGGGTTCATACCAAGCGGTGTTGAACTCGATTTCAAGCACTCTTGCATCCGCGTATTCTTCGTCGCCTGCGAAGTTATGATACTTCGATTCGTCGCCCATGCAATCAATGCGGTACAAGCCCTTCGTGTCGGTGGAATAGCTGTACAGGTAGTTGTCCTTCACGTAAAGGAGCGTTCTGCCCGTAAAGCCCTTTTGTGCAAGCGGCACTTCCGCGACTGCCGCCGAAGGTTGGGTTGCGCGCATCAGCGTATCGCCCGATACGTACAGGTACTTATGCACGCCGTTTTCGATATAGAAGATTGCGCTTGCCGAAGCCTTAGCCGTATCGTTGGAAACGACGGTGAAGGTGTCCTTTTCGTTGCAAAGCACGGAGTTCCAGCCATCCGCCGAAATCGCGTCGTTTGCTACGTAGTAAAGGTATTTCGGATCGTTTTCCGTTGCGTTTACGTTCGCGCGGGTGAAGTAGATACCGCCGTTTTCGTAGGACTGCAACGTGTAGGTGTAGCCCGTAAGCTCTGCAAACGCGCTGTCCTTCTTCGCTGCGGTGTAATCGTCCATGTTGTGGAACTGCTGAATATCAGCATCGGGGGCAGATTCCTTGTTCGAGCCGATACCGTCCACCACGAGTTCACCAAGGTTGACGTAGGAATAGGTCGTATAGTCGGACAAATCGTAAGGAATTTCAACGTCCTTATCCTTCTTCTGCGCTTCCTTTGCTTCGTCGATCTTTTCTTGATAGTACGCTTCGTTGAAATCGTAGGTCGCCGTGTAGCCGTCGCCCGTGACGGTGTAGCTTGCCTTGGAAGCGTCTACGGTTGCCGTAGCCGTAGCGGTCACGCGGTAGATTTGCGAATAGTCGCTCTTCGCTTCATCGTCCGTGCCGAAGAAGCTTGCAGGAACTTTCATCGTGTAGTACACAACGTCGCTATCCTTGTCCGTTTCATCAAAGATGAAGCTGCTTTCCGCGCCCTTCACGAGCACCGTTTCCTTTCTATCGTCTACGCAGTAGGATTTGAGCGCGCCGCCGTCCACGTACATACAGTATACCTTGCCGTTTTTCGCCGTGACGAAACGGAATTGAACGGTCGTACTCGTCGTCTGGAAATACGCGTCGGACATAACTTCCGTACCGTCCAGCTTCGCACGCTTGAAATCAAGACCTGCTTTGACGTTGTTATTGAGGTCCTTATCCGTTCTGGGCGTTGCGAAATACACGTAATCGCCGTGGATATAGATACCTGCGCTCATGTCGCCGCCCACTACCAAAAGGGGCACAACCGTTTCTGCGTTGCCGCATTTTGCAGGGTCGGACAGGTCGGACTTTTTGATACGCATAAGCGAACCCTTTTGCACCGAGCCGTAGGTGTTATCCGCCGTAGAGAGCGCTTGTCCGTTGATAAAATAGACGTATTCGCCCTTTTCTACCGCAAAGCCGCCGTTGGAAACCGCTTCCCCTGCCGCAGGCATCGTAAGCGCATTGTCCAGCGAATAAGGCTTGTCTTTACATGCCGTAAGCGCAAAAGCAGAGCCTGCAAGAAGCGCCGCCGCTACTATGCTGATGATTCTTTTCGTTTTATTCCCCATAAATTGAAGAACTCCTTAAAAATATTGCAAGCCGATCAATACAACCTTTCTTATAGAAAGGTAGTATTACTCGACGATACTAACGCATATTCTATTATATATCAATTTGTCAATTATTGCAATCAAAAACGGCTGACTTTTCGTGTAAATTGCAGGAAATTTTTGAAAAAAAGGAGTATTTTTGAATGATAGAACCCTTTGCCATTTGGAATTTGATACAAAACGCGCTTGCGGCGGTGGAAACCACCCCAAAAAAAGCGGCAACCGACGGCGAGACAAAAGCGGAAGCAACGCAAAACGGCAACAGCAAAAACACGAGCCAAGAGCAGGAACAAAAGGACGATACCCCCACCGCGCAAAACGCGTGCGAGAGCTATCTTTTGCGGCACGAACAGCTCTCGCGCAAGCACAACAACGGCAGATAGCAATAGAGTGAATTGATTGCCATAGGCAATCGTGAATTGCGTTTTGTAAACGCGTGAATTGACGGCATAGCCGTCGTGAATTGCAAGCCTTTGCCTTGCGTTATGGAAAAATTTAAATTCTACCGCAACGTTTGCCTTTGGCAAACAATTCACGGAGCGTCAGCGAGAATTCACGAAACCGCAGGTTTCAATTCACGAACGCATTGCGTTCAATTCACTTTGCCGCTTCCCGTCCGAGATTTTTCGGCGGGAGCAAGCCCCCGCCCTACATTTTCCGCGTTCCCATTGTCATCCTGAGCGTAGTCGAAGGATCTCATACCGAAGTGAATTGATTGTCGTAGACAATCGTGAATTACGTTTTGTAAACGCGTGTATTGACGGCACAGCCGTCGTGAATTGCAAGGCGTTGCCTTGCGTTATGGAACAATCCCAAAAACTTACCGCAGGCAAATAAAACTTGTCTAACAAGACAAATATAACTTACCAAAGGTAAATACAACTGCGCATTAGGCGCAATATCGCTTGTCCAAAAGGACAGCTCCCCTTCGTCTACAAAAAAAGCAGGCTTTTGCCTGCTCTTTTTTTTGCAAATTTGGATTACGCGCCCTGCTGTTCTTCCAAGCCGTCGGAAAGCTCTCTTTGCTCGTCCACGAACGCCTGCGCCGATTTCTTTTCCCCTTTGCTGACGACGTATTCCTGCACCTGCGCTTGGTGCATAACCACTTGGGGAAAGGCGATGTCGATGCCGTTTTCCGTCAACAGCATACGGTATTCGCGCAACAAATCTCTTTGCACTTGGAAACGGTCTTCTTCCTTACACTTCGCCACGATTTTGATGGTCACGTTCGAATCCTTATACATACAAACCCCTTTATAATACGGGCCTTCCACCACCGCAGGAATGTGTTCAGCGATTTTTTCTAAGTTGTTTTTGATGATATTTTCCACCTTTTCGATGGGTACGTCGTAGGGGAAATCACAGTCCGCTACGGCAAGCGAAAGCTCGCGGGAAAGGTTGACAATGTCCCCGATATTGCCGTTGTTGATAATCTTGATATTCCCTGCCGCATCCAAAAGCTTGGTCGAGCGAATCCCGATCTCCACAACCGTACCACGGAAGTCGTCAATGGAAATAATCTCCCCGACATTGTATTCGTTTTCAAAGATAATGAACATCCCTGCGATGATATCGGCAATCAGGGCATTTGCGCCAAGACCGACGATCAAGGTCAGCACGCCAACCGACGCCCAAAGCGCACCCGTGTCCACGCCGCAAGCACTCAAAATGCAGAAAATGATAGCGATCGCACAGCCGTATTTCACCAACCCGTCGATAAGCGTCAGCACCGTTTTCATACGGTTGCTCTTTTCCATGCTCTTACGGAAGATGATTCTTACCACGCGGCAAACCGCGTAGATGATGACTATGTAAATCAGATTTTGAATAATAACGGGCACTTGCGAGCGCAAGGATGCAAGCGTTTTACTCACGTCCCAAACGTTTTCCTTGATCCACACCGAATACTCTGCGTCGGGCTGTGTGAATTGCGCCACGATACAAAATACGCAAAGCGCCAAAAACAGGACAAGCACGACAAGCTCCACGATGGTGAAGGCGTTTTTCATCAGTTTCTTTTGTTTCATAATTTTTCTCCTTTGGTTGCTACGATACCGCTATGCGGTATATTCTAACAATAGTTGCTTATAAATCGAGCCGTTGATTTGCACCCCAGCAGACGAAAGTATTTCGTACATTTGCATTTGATCGCTCGCAAATATTTCCAGCGTCGCGCTGACAATCTCGGTATCCGCCGTGAAGGAATATACGTATTGATCTTCTTCTTTCACGAAGTCGCTTGCCGCCAAGCTGATCTTCTGCGTGCCGTTGATTGTGAGCACCACGTCCCCTTGCCAAACCACGTTATCGTAAATCGACAGCTCCACCGTAGACCCAGCCGCCGTCAAGCTGACGTCGCTTTCCACAAAATGCCCCGTATTCCCCGAAACCGCCGTGTAGCCGATCACGTACCGCACGCCGTCCTGTTCGTACACGACGTAGTAAATCAAGTAATACATTTCGTTGGGCAAGTTTTCAAGCGCCACGTGCGAATCGCGCGAACGGTAAACCTGCTCGGGTACGTCCCCGCCGTAATAGACGACTTCGTAATATACGCGTTCGTCGTCACAGGAAAATTGCACGTCAGTATACAGGTTGATCGTGCCGTCTTCGTTGTACGTTTCAAGGTAGTCCCCAGGGTTGGTGTAGCTAAACGTATACGTCGGCTTTTCTAAGTCAAAGTTCATCGAGCAGCTTTGCTCGCCGATTAAAACGTTCCCTTGCTCGTCCAAAACTTGATAGGTAAAGCTCTTAGAGCTTTCCGTCAGCGTTACGGAGTACTCTCCGTTCGCCGCTTCCGTAGCAATCCCCGTCGCCGTATCCGTCACGGATATCGTAGCCCCTTCGGGCAGGTGAGCGAAGAAGCGCAAGGTCAGCTGTCTATCTTCGCTATACAGGTCGGCGTCAAACACTTCCTTTTCCGCCAAAACCACTTGATGGGGGGCGGCGTACGTCTGCGGCTGCACCACAACCTGCCGCGTTTTCCCGTCTTCCGTCACCGCGTACAGCTCCGCCGATACAGTGAACTCCGTCACGTCCGCAGGAATATCCACGGGCAAACCGTCCGACGTAGACAGTACAAAGCTCGATAGCTCCGTATCGTATTCACCGCCGTTATAGGCGACGTGGAAAACCGCTTTTTCGAGCCGTAAGCGCTCGTCCAAATCGCGAATTTCGTAGGGTACGTTGAATACGTCCCTACCTGCCAAAACGGCTTCTTCCAAAAGCACGAACTGCGGATCTCGGATCGGAAGCACTTCGGGAAGGGTTGCTATAATCGTCTTTTCGCCTGCGAGGCGCAATTCGCCGTCCAAGTCGGCATATACAGAGAAAAGAACTTCCCCTTCCATGCTGACAGGAATACTCCCTTCGTAGGTCGTTTGCCCCGTCCAGTTCTCTTCCAAAATCAGTTCATTTTCATAAAATGCCCGTACCAGGTATTGATCGGATAGCGATAACGGGTCGGAAACGTACAGGGAATAATCTATTACGCTTTCCCCTTCGTAATCGGTTTGCGTAAGACCAATAAACGCCTTCGGTTCTGCGCCTGTACCCGTGTAAAAGGACTGCTCAAAATACACCGTTTGCCCAAGCGCGTCTTCCGTTTTCCCCACCACCGAAAGAGTGTATTCATAGAAGGGTTTCAAATCGCTAATAAAGCAGGTGTTCTCGCCTGCCGTCACTTCCGTTTGCGTAAATGTGTGGTATGGGTTGGCTACTACGATATCGTAATCGACGTTTTCTTGTAGCTCGTCAAGCGCCAAAACATACTCCACGCAATCCGCACCGACGTCAAGCGAAATTAGGCTTACGTGGGGGGCAGGTACATAAATACTGCCGCAAACTGCCACTGTTGCCGCCGCGCCAACCACCGCCACCGTCGTGCCGACCGTACTCGTTGCCGTTTCGGTAATCTTGCTTAAAAAGTCCTTGACCGACGCTCGGCGTCTACCGCCCTGCGTGGACGGTTGCTCGGAGCTTTTTTTCTTCGGCTCGGACGGGCGTTCGTTCCCGAACTGCGTTTCGGGGGGAGAAGGCATTGCTTCGGGGGCGCGCGCCGCCACTTCGGAAGCGTTTATATACTGTTCCGCGCGGATGATTTTATATTCCGTTTGCTTGCGAAATTCTTCGCCTGAGAAAAACTCGTCGTTATGAGTTCGCATAAACGCCCCCCTTTTTTTAGCATTTTATAGTAAAATTATAGCAAAAAAAGAGTATTTCGTCAATACTCTTTGAAAAAAATCGTCTTTTGCATAGCATATTTTTTATCCGCCCCATGCCGACACGTTTGCCGCAAGGCAGGGGGATTCCTATTCGGCGGGAGCAAGCCCCCGCCCTACGTTTACGTTTGCCGTAGGCAAACATATCGCTGTGCGTAGCACAATATCGCTTGCCGCAGGCAAATCTCGCTACGCCTTAGGCGTAATCTCGCTTGTCCGCAAGGACAACTTCCCCGCCCTACCTTGCCTTCCCCTGTAGGGGAAGGGGGACCGCTTGCGGTGGATGAGGTGTAATAAAATAGCTTTCAGCGGGAGGATATTATCCTCCCCTAGCCAGACAAGAATAATACGAACCTGATTTTTAATGGCAGATTTCGTCTAAATACAGCGTTGAAATCCTCGGTTAACCGTCAAGGTTGCCCTGCGGTTTCGCCTTGTCTTATCCAAAATCTGCTCATTAAAAATTGCTACGCACCGCAAAGCGCGAAATTTTCGATAGATTTTGGCGAAGGCGAGCGCAGTTGTATACGAATACTACAAGAACGTATTTGCCGAAAGCTGCGGAAAGAGCGCGTTTTGAGGCTGGTTTGTATTATTCTTGTCTGGCTACGACGGCGGCGCGGCGTTCGTGTATTTCGGGAGGGGGAACCCCTCCCCTACGTTTGCAACACAACAAAAAAAGGAACGCCAACAGGCATTCCTTTTTGTTGTCATTATCTCTTCGAGAACTGAGGTGCGCGACGAGCTTTCTTCAAGCCGTACTTCTTTCTTTCCTTCGAACGAGGGTCTCTCGTCAAGAAGCCTTCCTTCTTAAGCGCGGGACGGCTGCCTTCTTCTGCTTCAAGAAGCGCTCTTGCAACGCCCAAACGGATTGCGCCTGCTTGACCAGTATAACCACCGCCTACTACGTTTACCATAACGTCGTACTTGCCTTCTACTTCGAGAAGCGCCAAGGGCTGCTTAACGATGTACTGCAAAGTACCCTGAGGGAAGTAATCTTCGAATGCGCGGTCGTTGATTACGATCGTGCCGTTGCCGCCGGGAATAAGACGAACACGCGCGATCGCCTTCTTTCTTCTACCCGTGCCCCAGAATTGAAGTTTCTTTTTCAAAGTCGTTTTAGCCATAATCTTCTCTCTCCTTAGTCAATGGTCAATACTTCGGGCTTCTGAGCTGCGTGGTTGTGTTCAGCACCCTTGTAAACGCGGAGCTTTTTGATCATCGCTCTGCCAAGGCTATTCTTCGGAAGCATGCCCTTTACTGCTTCGTATACAGCAAGGTCACTCTTTTCCGCCATCAACTTCTTGTAGGAAATTTCCTTCAAGCCGCCGATGTAGCCGGTGTGATATCTGTAAAACTTGTCTTCGAGCTTCTTACCCGTAAGAACTACTTTGTCCGTGTTGATTACAATTACGAAATCGCCGCAGTCAACGTTGGGGGTGTAAGTAGGTTTGTTCTTGCCGCGAAGAACGGAAGCAACGCGCGTAGCAAGACGGCCAAGCGTAAGACCTGCCGCATCAACTACGTACCACTTTCTTTCCACCGTTTGGGCATTCGCCATATAGGTTTTCATATCGTGTACTCCTTGATAACAGTATATTTTTTCGTCGTGTTTGCTTTTTGAGAACTCCCTTGCGCCGCTAAACTTAACGGGGAAAACGGCGGAAAATAAAGGCTTTTCCCAAACTTGCTTATTCATTATAGTATGAAACAAAAATTTAGTCAATCGGTTTTGCGTCGTGTTTTGCAAGTTTTTTTAAGAATTTTCAAATTTTTTTTACCACCACAAAAAATTGTGGAAAACACCCTGTTTTCAAGGGAATTTACCACTATATATGGTAGTTGAAGGGGAATGGCTTATACCCACGCTACGGCGGGAGCAAGCCCCCGCCCTACGTTTACGTTTGCCGTAGGCAAACATATCGCTGTGCGTAGCGCAATATCGCTTGCCGCAGGCAAATCTCGCTACGCCGTAGGCGTAATCTCGCTTGTCCGCAAGGACAACTTCCCCGCCCTACAACCTACAATACCCTATTCGTCCGCCTGAGCGTAGCCGAAGGGTCTCGGACGGCAAGCGGTAGAGTGAATGGAACACAATGCGTTCGTGAATTGAAACCTGCGGTTTCGTAAATTCTCGCTGACGCTCCGTGAATTGTTTGCCTATGGCAAACGTTGCGGTAGAAATTTATAATGATTCCATAACGCAAGGCAGTGCCTTGCAATTCACGACGGCTGTGCCGTCAATTCACGCGTTTGAAAAAAAAGAGCCGAGCACTTCTCTGCTCAGCCCTTTCTTTTGCGACAGCTTATCGCGCTATCTTGCAAGATGTGTTAATCTTCTTTTTTTCTTCTAAGCATCATCACCGCCGCAACGAGCGTTACCATCGCCACCACACCGCCGCCGAGCACGCCGCCGCAGCCCGAATTTTCACCGCCCTGCTCTCCCTGCGGTTGTTCAGGCTCAACGGGTTCTACGACGGGGAGCGTTTCTTCCACCGTATGCCCGCATTCGCAAGCCTTTTCCTGCAAGCCCGTTTCTTCTTCGGTGGGCTCTTTGGTCACCGTCCAGTCGCCGTATTCGTGCGCCGCTTCTTTCGTTTCGTATTCGCAAACGCTGCACGCTCCCTTATGCGTTTCTTCGTCGTATTCCCAAGTCAATTCCGTATGCTTGCAATCGTAAACGATCTTGACCCACTCGAGCCGCTCTGCGTCGTCCGCCAAGGGCGAATCGGTGGTCTCGTCCGCGTCCTGATCATAGAAGTGTCTGCCGGGAAGTAGAACGTCGCTCGGCTTTACGCCTTCGCTAAAAAGGAGTCCGTCATACCGACCGCTTTCCAGCGTAGCAATCGTTTCCAAGACCACGGGAATCTCGCACGTGCCGCCGCCCACGCTATCCTTAAAGACCACAGCCGCCTTCAAAATGATGGCATACGAAGAGGGAGTAAGAATATCAAATCCGTTCATATCGATCGTAATCGCCTTTTCAAGCTCTTGCGTACCTTCGATCCACGCGTCTTGCAAAAGCTTTACGGTAGCGCCTTCGGGCATTCTCTCA